>JASJDH010000610.1 GCA_030065175.1 Leptolyngbyaceae cyanobacterium MO_188.B28
GACATCTTCCACTTGCCGCAACCCCCCCGCATGATTTTCGCGATCGCCGCATCATCTGTGTTGAAATCAGCGATATTGGCGCCCAGCATGCAGCCGGAGTTGCCCGACTGGCTGCGCATATCTCGTCATTCCAGCAACAACTGCTTCAGATTCGCCAACGGAGACCCCTCAGCGGAGACGCGATCGCGCATGTCCCGAATGGTAGTTTGGGCGTAGTGCTCCAAGGCTTTGAGGAATAGCGATCGCGTGCGCCAAAGGCTCCATACAAGCTTTTCTTGCCAATCCCCATATGTTTGCAACTCGGTTGCAATATCCTTCGTCACGCCTCAGTGCGCCACTCCACTTCAGGCATCCGCCAATACCGCCCTCTCTCCCGCTGCATCATGTTGTAGCCAATAAATTCTCGCCTTAGTGTAGCCACATCAGCATGAAATTGCTTCAGCACTTGATTGAGTTCTTTTTCTGCATAGCGTCGGTCTTGATCCAATTGGTTAACAAGCCACTTCAGCACCACCCTGCGTTTCTTCCGACTTGCAGGCAGCTCACGCAGGCGTCCGTCTTCAAAATAGCTGCGCAAGATTTTGGACTCCCAGCCATCAGTATCCACATCCGCTGTCAGCCCGACAATGTGCTCAGGGGTAAACATGGCTTTACTCATTGACTGCAGAGCCGCCTGATTGAGTCTATAAAAATGAGTGTTTTTATCCTGCCGCATCTCTACCAGCTTCAACTGCTTTAACTTCGCCAAATGGTGAGAGACTGTCGGTTCCTTGAGCTGCAACAAAGCCGCCATTTCCTCAACGCTGTGTTCTCGTTGCGCCAATAAACCTATTAGCTTTAACCGACTCTCATTGGCCAAAGCCTTGAAAAAGGCCAGCAATGTCTCAAAGTGAGGGATTGACATAAGAAACATAATTAAATCTAACTAGATATGCATCTAATTAGATTTTTGTCTAATTAGCTTGGATATGTCAACACATGCCAGCCGCCAAATCATTGGCTCCAGAATTAACCGATGACGTCCCTACGGGACTTAGGTAATGCTAGGTTAGCTCAAGTCAGTGTATTGGCAACGGGCATTCACCCCTCAAGCACCAGGCTGACAAACTCCTTTAGCGTATGACAACACGTCACCTCGGGCATTGCTGCGTGCGCCTTTGAACGGTTTAACCAGACACCCTTCATGCCGATTGCAGAGGCGCCCAGGGCATCTTTCTCAAGATTGTCTCCGACATGCCAACATACATCAACAGAAGTCCCTGAAGCTTGCCAAGCCTGCTCAAAAATATCAGCGGAGGGTTTGGCGGCCTTGGCGTCTTCGGCAGTTAGCACGATGGTGAAATAGCTAAGAATACCTGTTCTCTGCAATTTTTCTCGCTGTTGCGTGCTGGAGCCATCCGTGATGATGCCCAGCCTTAAATGGCTGAGGGCGTCAAGGCAAGGCAAAACATCGTCGAACAATCGCCAGTTGCTTTCATAAAAGGTAAGATATTCTTGAAAATAGGCGTCGCACTCATCGTCATCAAAATTCTGGCCAAATATCTCGCGGATACGAAATCGTCTTTGCGCTTGAAAAGTCAACTCACCAGAGAGAAATCGTTTCATATGCTGATCGGTAAGGCGACGCCATCGCTCAATAAAGGGAGTTGAGCGCTCCGGAAGACGCTCCCGATATCGCTCGCCAAATGCTTGAGCGGCTAGTTTCTCAGCACTTGAATGGTCAAGTAGGGTATCGTCTATATCAAAGAAAATCATTCGTGGAATTTAATTGCTAAGATCCGACAACTCTAGAAAAAGTGAGGAACCGATCTGCCTGGCGCATTGATTGCAGCAAGGGAGGGGTAGGCGGCTTAAGCTATTTACCAGATACAGTAACCTGAAGCTTTCCTCAAAGCGCTGAAGATAAAGTCAAACTGAAGACTCTTTAAGCATCAGGCTTAGGGATCGGCGAACATATCCCGCCCAACTTTCTGATGTGGGTTTAAAGATCAGAGCGTACAGCATAATTCCGCTCATGGTATCGAAGACCAACCCAGCATCTAAATCTGCTTGAACTTCATTTCTTGCTTTTGCTCGCTCAATCACGATGGCAAAGGCGTGGCGTCGAGGTTGCAAGTATTTTGCCCGATAAATCTGAGCAAATTTGGCATTGCTTGATGCACTGCTAATAATCATGGCGGCGGTTTGTCGCCCCAGTGGGCTGAGCGTCACTTGGGCGGCGTTCTCGATCAGCCCATCGATGTCGCTCCAGAGGCTTCCCGTATTGGGAATTAGCACTTCCTCCCGCATACTCTCTATGGCGTCAGCAACCAGTTCCTCTTTGCCGCTGTAGCGTCGATAGATGGTTGTCTTGCCGACCCCAGCCCGGGCGGCGATCGCCTCAACACTCATGGCCTCAAAGCCAACTTCCGCCAGCAGTTCTAACGCTGCTTTCAGCATCGCCTGATGGGATTTGGCGCTTCGAGGTCTTCCAGGGGACTTTTTACTGACATCATTCATGAGTGCTATTATAATTTTCGATACGGTTTCGTATCGAAAATAAGATTATGAATCAACGCCCTCGCTACACAGACAAAACCAGCACTCAAACCTTACGAGAAGGGTTAGCGGAATATTACGCTCTCAATCCTCACATCACTCCCCCCGATACTCAGCCGCCCGAATTCGCCAAAATCTTATTGGCTCACGATGTCGGCCATGTCATCTATGGTTGCGATACGGGCATGTACGATGAGCTAAAACTTTTATCGCTATCTTGGTGGACCAGTGAATGTACCTTTCAACGGTACCTGGAGATGAGAAATACCCCTGCCGTTGATGTGATGTACAAAGACATGATTAGGGAAAAAGGCGCACTTTGGCTATACATAGCGGTTCTCAGGATTTTGCCTTCACTCATTCCAGAGCTGATTTCAATTTGGTTCAAGACACGCAACCGTGAAAAACGGGCGCCCTTTCTAGACTTTCAGCCCTGGCTTGATCGATCGCTTGTAGACATACGCCAAGCGTTTGACCTGCTACCGTTGATCGAATAAGTTAGAAATTCATGCAATCTGCGCAGAGCACGATTAGGCCCATCATTGTGATTTCACAGCTATGGAACGAGCACCATTGAATGGGCGCCCCGGGTAACCGGAACAGAATATCGCGTTTGAACCAACATAGGCTGAGGGTTCAGCGGATCAACGGCAATTCGCCAAAAGTCAATGGAGCCGCCTTGAATGCGATCGTCAAAGTGATCATAGTTCGCCACCGCCAGATACTGGCTAGACGCATCAAACGCCGCTGCCTCAGGCAGGATGCCGTCAAAGGGATAATCGGCCACATGGGTTAACTGCCCCGTTTGGGGATCGAGGGCGATAAAACTTAAAGACGAGAACCAGGTAATACGAGTGTCGTCATAGGGCAAATAGCTCCGCTCCAGATTGGTTGTCACGACATAGCGGCCATTCGGGCTAACGGCTAATCCTTCAGGACTGACGCCCGTCATGGCGCGGGAAACCAAAGCATGGCGGGGTGAGCCGTCCGGTTGAATTCCCGCTTCTAACCGAACGCTGTTGACACTGCCGCGGGGCGCTTCATTCCAATGCCCTTCAACATCTGCCCCCCAGAAAAGGTTGTTGACGATTAGGTATTGTCCATCAGAAGTAAACCGAGCCATGAAAGGCTCCTTTTCGACTTGCACAACATTTCCCCAGGGCTGCAGTTCAACCTGGCCGCCTTGAGAAATCACTTGGGCAAATGTCACCTCTGCGGCGGTTCTATTCACCAGCGCCAGCACATTCTCAGTAGGCCGCCATTCCGCATGGATCAGTTCATGGCCGCCAGACCAGAGAGGGACAGAAGGATAGGTCGGTGTTCCTAAGCGCCCATTGCTAAGGGGAATCAGCGCTAAAGGCGTTTCTGAGCCAGCTCCCTTGGGATGAAAAGTGACTGCCGCCAAAGAGCCATTCTGATTGATGCTCACAGCGGTGGGACGATCTGCGATCGCCAATTCTTGCACCAGGGTGGGACGGGTAGGATCGCCCAAGTCAAAAACCAGAATTCGATTGCCCTGTTTCAGATCAGCAAATGTTTGGGTTTGCCAAGCGCCATCGGGTCTTTGTTCAAACGTTTCTACAACCAGAGCGTAGCGACCGTCGGGCTCCACCGTCACCGCCGTGGGTGGACCAGCCACAGAATTACTGGCGGCGGTCTCGTAGGCGCGGAATTCTCTGGCATGGCCCCCTAAAGGAATTACACTCAAGGCGTCTCGTCCTTCCCGCGGTCCCAGTCGGCCATCGACATAGGCCGAAGCCAGCATATCCGCATCAGAAATCGACACCAGGTAGCGCCCTTTGAAGTCTATTGGCGCGGCGCGGTCCAGGGTTTGTGCGATCGCAACTCCGGGGAGCAGCACTACTGCAAGTCCCAATGCAAAAAACTGTTTCGTCATATTTTTGAGTGATAGGGGTAATTTGGTTAAGGCAATAATCGACAACGATGAGCCGACAACGATGAGCCGACAACAATGAGCAAGCAGGCTCCAGTCCCAGGTTCAACCCCGTATTTAACTATTCCAAGCCTACCGTCACGCAATTTCTAGCCTTAAATCACATCCTAAGGTAAAACACTTACTTTACTATAGGCCTAACCTTATGACGGTAGTATTGAAACTACTTAGGATAGGTATTGATAAGCTAAAACGTCCGTTTTACTATGGGGCTTGAGCAGTATCGGGCTGAAATCAGCCGTCAAAAACGAGAAGCTATTCTAAACGCCGCTCTCGCTGCTTTTCTGGAATTGGGCTACGATCGCGCCACCATTGACTACGTGGCGCAGCAAGCGAAAGTTTCCACAGCAACACTCTACAAACACTTTCAGAGTAAAGCAGATTTGTTTGGCGGCATTATGGCCCAAGTTTGGCGGGCGGATCAGGTTCGATCTGCGCCAATCCCGCCTGATTTATCGCCTCAAGCTGCGCTGACCCAGATTGGTCTAGAATATGCCCAACTATTGACCAATCCAATTATTCAACCCCTATTTCGGGTCATAATTGCCGAAGCGCCTCGATTCCCAGAGTTGGGTAATGAACTTTATCGGCAGGGCAAGGAACCCTTTCTCAAACGACTTAACGACTATCTACAAATCCAGGTGGCGTCTAAAAATCTGACGATTGAGGATATCCCAATCGCGACTCGTCAATTCCTTGGAATGATCAACGATGTTATCTTTTGGCCCCGCTTGCTGATTATGGATTTAGAAATTGATGGAAGCGAGATCGAAACCGTCATCGTCAATGCGGTAGAGACATTTCTTGCACGCTATGGCTCCATTTGAGTTTCTTCACTTGAGATTCTCTGCTAGGGCTTCTTTACAAAAGGCCTTCGAGGACCGCCGCCACCACCTGATGATCGGGATCTTGTCGTAACGTCGCTAGAACCGCTTGCACCGGTTCACCGCCGAACTGTCTGAGGACTTTAGCCGCCGTCGCCCGAATTTGAGGGTCCTCATTCTCCGCCGCTTGTAACAGAATTTCCAACGCCTCCTCTGCTTGGGGCGTTCCCTGGAGTTTCGACAGGCTAGAAACCGCGATTAACCTGACCGTCAGATCTTCTCCATTAAACCCCTGACGGCACATGTCCAAAAGGACTTCCGGACAATCCAAATCCTCCATTGCGGCAAAAATGCTCAGGTGTATGAGCCAATGAGATTTCTGCTC
>JASJDH010000611.1 GCA_030065175.1 Leptolyngbyaceae cyanobacterium MO_188.B28
CCTCCGAGTTTTCAGCACCAGCGGGAACCCCAGTTTATCCGCCTGTTGAGGCAGGGATGGCAGTTCCGCCTCAGAGGTCAGGGTGGCGAATTGGGGAGTCGGCAATCCTATTTGACGCAGATAGCACCGCTGATCGTATTTATCCAGCAAAGGCGCTAAGGCTTCCAACCGAGGATAGAACTGAACCCCTTTTCCCGCTAAGTCTGCTAAGGCTTTCAGGTCAATAAATTCATTCTCAAAGGTAATGACCTCACACTGGGCGGCTAATCGGTCGGTCGCCGCTGCATCTGCAATGGGGGCAAGGATGGCGTCGGCAGCGATCGCCACCGCAGGATCGCTGGCATTGGGCGTCTGCACTACCAGCTCAATCCCTAATTCTTTGGCCTCTAGCGCCATCATCCAGGCCAATTGGCCGCCCCCAATCACCCCCACTCGCCGGATGGTTTCAGGGGTGGAAGATTTTAGAGAATCAACAGTTTTATTAGGGTGGGTCGATGGCGAAGTCATAGTCAGTAGTGGGCGTTATCTCATCCGACTACACCCTACACCCCTGGCTGGGACTCAGCCAAAAAACCCCTTGAAAAATCCTGTAGAGACGTAGCATTGCTACGTCTCTACAGGATTTTTGCGACGTCCCCACAGGTGGGACCCACTAAAAGTGAGCGATTGAAACCAGTATTGAAATCAGCCTAGACAGGTAATGCGGTGCCCCAAGGTTGAGCGGAAAGTGTCCGTTCGAGTTCTAAAAGCCGCTGGACGCGATCTCCGGTCGACGGATGGGAGGAAAAGAGTCGACTCAACAGCTGCCTGGGAACTGCGTTGATGATCAGCAAGGGCGCAAAGGCGGGATTGCCCATCATGGGCATGCGGCGTGCGTTCATTTCCAACCGTTGCAGGGCGTTGGCCAGCGCTCTGGGATTACCCGTCAGTGTCGCCGCCTGGGCGTCAGCCGCAAACTCGCGGGTGCGGGAAAGGCTGAGTTGAATAACGGTGGCGGCGACGGGCGCCAGGAACACGGTCATCAAAAGACTCAGGGGATTGGGGCCGTCTTTATCGCGAGAGAAGCCACCGAACCAGAGGCTATAACTAACCATCTGCGACAGGAAAGAAATTGCGCCGGCAATCGTTGCCGCCACCGCCTGGGTTAAGGTGTCCCGGTTGTAAATATGGCTGAGTTCGTGGGCGATCACCCCCGCCAATTCATCCTCTGGCAGCAGGTTGACAATGCCTTGGGTGAGGGCGATCGCAGCATGCTCTGGATCCCGTCCTGTGGCAAAGGCATTCGCCGCTGAACCCGGAATCACATACACAGCAGGCATGGGCAACCCGGCCCGATGCGCCAGCCGCTGAACAATGCGATATACCCCCGGCGCTTGCTGCGGCGTCACTGGCCGCGCGCCATAGGCGGCTAAAGCAATGCGATCAGAGAAATACCAAGATCCCAAATTCATAATCGCCGCTAGGACAATCCCAAACAGCGCTCCGCCCGGACCGCCAATGACGGTGTAACTAATGGTAGTGAGCAGAGCGCTCAATAACCCCAATAGGGCAACGGTTTTAAATTGATTCATGAGTAACCTCCTGGGCCGTAACGATTGCTTTGGAGGGCTTTTTGGCCTGTTTCAAACCCCTCAAAGGGCATCGTTTTTAATTTTCTTTACATATCTTATCGATTGATCCTTCAGACGAAATTGGCGAGAACGCGACTGTTGAAGTACGGGTTGCACTAAGGGAGGATTTTGGATTTTAGATTTTGGGTTGAGCAATCTTTAGAACGCGACTGTTAACGCGACTGTTGAAGTATGGATTGCATCAAAGGGGAATTTTGAAGTTTAGATTTTGGATTTGGATTGAGCTGTCTTGATTGCTCGTAAGCTCCGGAACAAACACTGGGGCTCTGCTTAATTGAGAGGACAATGGTCAGCAGTATTAGGAGGAACTTATACAGTGCACGCTTTTTTCAGCAATTCTGTGCGTATCGCTCTAGTATTCGCCCCTACGGTCGTGCTTGCTGCGCCATTGCCATCATCAGCCCAACCTGAGGGTCCTCTAGCGGTGAATACGCTATTGCCTGCTAATACAGCGTTTACAGTTTTAATCAATACTAAAGAGGCGACTTGGGAGCAGCTCACTCAGTTTCAACTCTTTTCTCTGATTGAGGATACGCGTGGGCAGGGCGTCAATCCCGGGGGACTTCCGTTCGTGCCGGGGGAAATTGATTATCAAGGAGCCATTGGCCCGTGGGTTGGGGATGAAGTCGCCCTGGCGCTGTTGCCGCCCTCGCCCTCTCAATCAGCGGACATGGCGGATCAATGGCTAATGGCGGCGCCCATTGCCAACCCCGATCGATTTGAGGGATTTATCGATCAGGTGATATCAACCCAGGAAAATTTGCCGACTGAGCAGGTCTACAATGGCGTTTCAATTCTGACTTGGGAGCCTCAAACCATAGTGATTCCCCCCAACGCCGAAGATGGGTCGGAAGAGCTAGAGCTTAATCATGAACCGCCCCATCTCATTCCGCCCCATTTTATTCCTCTGGCCTCATTTCTATCCCCCAAATATTCGTTGAAGAGAGCCCCAATCAGCGCTCTGCCGGATCAGCAAACTGATTTTGAGATTGAGATTGAACCGGCGGAGCCATCGTTGGAGGACGAAACAATTCAGGAACCGGGGTTAGCGATCGCTGTTTTACCAGGGCATTTGGTCATGGCCTATACTCCTGGCCCTATTCAGCAACTGATCGATAGTCAGCTTGCAAACACCCAAGCCTTAGCAGATCACCCAAGCTTTCAACGCACACTCGCGAATCCTGACTACGCCTCATCCCTTGTCGTTCTCTATGGGAGCCTTTTGGAGCTTAATCAGTTTTCTCTTGCGAGGAATGATTTGCCGATTCCTGATTTACCGATTCCACTTCCGTCCCCAGTCCCTCAGTTTCCGTTGGTGGTCCCCGACCTGTCTGAGGATTTAACCGCGCTTGCACAAGTCGACGCCACCCTTGAAAGTTTCGTGAGGATCCAATCAGAAGGAATTGGGGTGCAAGCCCGGGTTTATCCCAATACGCCGAATCCAGCCTTCGCCACCCCTGATGTTTTGGGGGCCGATCAAATTCTTTCCCTCCTGCCGGCGCCTACCTACATGCTGGCAAGCGGCCGTGATTTAACCAGCTTCTGGAATCAAATTGTTCAATTCCTAGAGAGTCATGAACTTACCCGAAATGGCTTGGAACAGGTGCGTATGATGGTTACCGGCTTCACCGGGCTGGATCTGGATTCAGATATCTTTGGATGGATGGATGGCGAACACGCCCTGGCTCTATTTCCCACTCGCCAGGGCGTCATCAGCGGCTTTGATCCAGCCATTGAACTGGGCATAGGCGTCATGATTCAGACGAGCGATCGCCCCACCGCGGACGCCACCTTTGAGACGGTTGAGGATTTGCTGCTCAGTATGTCATTGCCAGTTTCGATTGACTCCCGCACGGTGAATGGCGAGCCCGTCGTCAGTTGGGGGGCTGCAAGTAATTTAGATCTGGCTGATCAGAACTATCGCAATAGTTACTTCAGTCGAGGTTGGGTCACCGATGACACCCTAGCCATCACAGATGGGATAGGGTCGATGGCTGAATTAATGAACCCTCAACCCTATGAACCTTTAAGGCGGCATTCCACATTTAGAACTGCGACCCAAAGCTTCCCTCGCCCCAATCATGGCTACTTCTATATCAATATGGGGTCAATCCTCTCTTTGATTTATAACGCCCTCGATTTGGACTCTGAAAATCCTACCGTCACGGTAGTGAAGCAATTTCTTGGCTCTTTTTACAGCTTTAGCGCCACAACCTCCAGCACCGCTGACTATGCCCAGGTAGACTTTTTAGCGGTATTAGCGCCCACTGAGAACTAACCCCAAAAAAAACGGTGACTGGCCGGGTTTGGACTGAGAACTAACCAAAAAAAAACCCGGTGACTGGCCGGGTTTGGTGCGTATTAGATGATTTAAATTTTTGATTCAATTTTTTGATTTATAGCTTTATTGAAACTCAGTTGCTCAAAGTGTTCCCTAACCTTCAGCCTAAGTTAACGAAGACGTCAACATATCTTTAGACAAATAGGATAAGAAAGCCCAAAACAACTTCGTAAACCATAGTATTTCTGGGATGAAAGCAATACTGTCATCTATATGACATTTTATAACGGTTTTATACACGACTTGGAAGGTTAGGAGTCGAGAAAAATAAGCGAGCAGAGAAAAATAGACAGGCAATCATTTCTAGGCTGGCATCAATACCTCCATAATTTGTTCAACAGATTGGCCTTGAAGCAACAGGGATTGGGCAAAAACAACCACCTGCTCTACCGCCTCACGGGATAAGGAATAAAGTCGTTGACCGATGGGTTGCTCATGGTTATCAGCAAAGTCAAACCGCTCAGATTTTTGGCCCTGACAACTAGCCTGCTGAAGCGCGGACTGCGCTAAACAACTTAAGCAGAAGTGGCGTTTGACCGCTTCCTCGTTGCGTAGCTGAGCGGCTTCAAAACCGACCAGTTGTTTGGCAAACTCATGAAAGGTTTCTATCGGCCATCGAAAACTCCAGGTGGCGAATACCCGTGAACTATCCCAATGGAGGGCGTCGGTTAATAGAAATCGAGGGGCGTCGCTGAGGTCAGCCGTTTCATGGACAATTACCAGTCGTTTACGGCCATATTTCTTCAGCCTGACGACTTTAGAGAAGGCCCATATCTCTCGAATTTCACCATTGCGACACCGCACTCGTTTGTGACGAAAACTCTCTGGATGGGTTTGTTTCAATTGCTTGGCTACTTTCTGCACTTGAGTCCATTGGTCTTTCCACAGGATCAGTCGCGTGGATTCAATTTCACTGACCCAGTGTTTGCCAGCGGATTCAATTAGGGTGGTTAAGGGGCAGGTTAACACCCCCTGGTCAAAAGCATAGTCTGCCTGAGGGAAACACCCTTCGGCTTCAATTTGTCTGACGATCTCAACGGCGATTTCCGTTCGTTTTCGATAACTCAGTCGATGCTGGTGATAGTGCAGTAACTCCAGGAGTCGCTCACGTACTTGCTCCATTTGCTCATAGCTATCCCGTTGAGTCATCGTCAAATATCTCAACTCTTCCTTCTGATAGTTCGGTTGCTGCACCTCTACCGCTAATCCATCTACCCGATGGGGATTCGCCACAGCAGCCGTGACCACTGTTTGATAACAACTCCAGCAGCGATTTACATAATCGTAAGCTTCCTTAGCCCCATAGATCTTCTGGCTATAGGGATGATATCCAAACGTCCAGTCCAAGCTCAGGACAGCTCTGCCTCGCCCTCGATAATTCGGGGCGACGTTTTGCCGATGTCGTTTCATCAGATCATTCCGACTCCATCCAGATTCAAACACCGCTTCATGCATGGCGCGGCGACTGACCTGTTTCCCCTCGGGCCAGACGATTTGGGCGTAGATTCCTTGCAAGGTCTTGTTTGCGCTCAGTAGCAGACCATTGATATAGCGGCTGACATGCTCAAATCCTGCATCCCGGCAGAACACCTCTCGGTAGGCTGCTAAAAACCGTTGGATCGTTGGGGCGATACCGACTAAAGGCCAATACATCTGGCTATTACGATAAAGACTTTTTTATTCTCCTAGAGTTTGGTTCCCTATAACCTTCCAAGTTGTGT
>JASJDH010000612.1 GCA_030065175.1 Leptolyngbyaceae cyanobacterium MO_188.B28
TAATAAAGTGGATTTTTCATTGGTGGTAGATCCTTAAATTCATACATCAAGGTTATATCTACCACCTTTTCTGCCTTCATTTATATTCCGGACAGGTCTAATAGGAACTGCGAAGTTTGAGAATTGTCCTGTTCCTGCAGCCAAGTTAGCGCTAAGTCGACATCTCCCTGTGCTAACCAGTGCTGTAAGTCTTGGAGGTAACCAGTACAAATTTCAATGGTGACTTGAGGATGTTGCAGGCGAAATGCGCCGATAATTTCGGCCATACTGCCGCCACGGATTGATGGTAGAGTAGCAAGCCGCAGCTTGGGCTGATCCTTCAATTTCTTTAAATCATGGCGGATAGATTGATACTCTCCCAAAATGGCTTGGGCTCTTTCCTGAAACAAGCGTCCTGCAGGTGTAAGTAAAATGCGCCGTCCTCCCCGTTCAAATAGGAGCGTATCCAATTCCTGCTCCAGCTTTTTGATGCCTGCTGAGAGTGATGGCTGCGATACATACAACTGTTCAGCCGCTTTAGTGAAGCTGCCAAGGTCTGCGATCGTCAAGAAATAGCAAATTTGGTAGAGATCCATTGATAAATCCCTTCTTTATTTTTGAGGCAGTCAAGCTATAGATATTGTCTATTAGTTCTATTCCCAAAAACAGCTTGCTCAACCGCTGAAACCAGCTGATGATAAACCATATAAGCCTGTTGAGGCGAAAATTAATCGACAATAGGAGACTTCATGACGCACTTACAAAATCTCAACGAATTAGGAATTGCATTACAGGGATATGACCCTGTCTCTTACTTCTCAAATCAGCCGGTTAAGGGAGATTCTGAGATCTCAACAACCTACAATGGCGCAACCTATCTTTTTAGCAGTAAGTCCCACAAAGCAACTTTTGACGCAACGCCTCAGCAGTTCATTCCTCAGTATGGCGGATTCTGCGCCGTTGCTGTGTCAGAAGGTAAGACCTTCCCCATTGATCCCAATACCTACACTATCAGTGACTCCAAGCTTTATCTCTTTTAGAACGGCAAACTAGGCAACACAAAACCTCAATGGGAAGAAGATCTACAAAACCGTAAGCTCAATGCTGACGCTCACTGGAAGAAGGATGATCTGACGGTTGTCTATCCCACTGTTGATTATTAAATGCTTGCAGAGGGTCAAAAACATACGCTTTACTGTCAGGGTATGAAGCAAACTTTGAATGTGATTCAGGCGCGATTGTGGTGCTAGAATCCAACTTTTCACTTGATGAACCCCCCGATCCAAAGCTTGGTTTTAGGAAAAATGGGTATGACGCTTAAACCCAATTCAGGGTACTAGAATTAAATGGAGGTGTTCAGGTTTATGCTATACCCCAATCTATTGATCCCACAGAATTCAATGAATTATGGATATGGTGCGATCAATTTGATGTTCCACTTGATGTCGCCACTTTGAATTGAGTATCTGTGCAGTGAAATTGACTGTCTGGATAACTGCGTCCAGGTAGTTTCAGCGCTTATTTTCCGTAATTAATTCTGCGTATCAAACTTAACTAATCCCAGTAAAGATAACCTCCGATTTTGCCGAAGGTTATCTTTACTGAGATTAAAGTTTGATGGTAGTTGGCTCAGGCTAACTTGCAAAGCGAAGCCGCTACTTGGCCTGATTTAACATATAGATCTCCTATAGATCTCCTAGATCTCCAGAAAATTTAGATCTCCAGAAAATTACAACCCTACATTGGAGTACATATGAATCCTCTAACTGGATTGAGCGGCGGCGGCGCGATCGCGTACGGCTTTTACACGCTTTTACTCCGCAGTCAGAATCCCACAAAGTTTGGAAAGTTAACTGCTATGAAGGAGCAATGGGGTGAGCAGATGGGCTCATTGATTCATCTCGTAGCCTATTCAATCATTTCCATTGCCTTCGGCGTCATAATGCTCATTCGGAGCTAACAGGGCTGATAACGCGTCTATGTAACAATTGGAAACAAACTGTTTCTAACTCCGAAAAAATCCTACTCATATTTCATAGAAAATCAACTCAAGGGGAAAGGGACACCCATTATTTTTGATAATCAATTTCAAGTTAGTCATTCTTTCAATCAAAGTATGAATCCAACGTTTGAACAGATTCAGGCGGCGGCTGCTCGATTACAGGGCCACGCTCATCTAACGCCAATCATGACCTCCCAAACCCTCAATCATCGACTGGGAAGTCAGGTCTTTTTGAAGTGTGAGAATTTGCAAAAGGGCGGGGCATTTAAAATTCGCGGGGCGTTTAACGCGATCGCACAACTCAACGAATCTGAGCGCGCCCAGGGAATTATCACCTATTCGTCCGGCAACCATGCCCAGGCCTTAGCGCTAGTGGGCCGCATGTTGGGCATCCAAACTACAGTCGTAATGCCCGATAATGCGTCTCTGGCTAAACGAACAGCCACCGAGGGGTATGGGGCGAAAGTGGCGCTGTATGACCCCGTCAAAACGACACGGGAAGACGCAATGGCGGCGTTGCAAACGGACCAAACCTTTATTCCGCCGTTTGACCATCCAGATGTGATTGCGGGCCAGGGAACGGCGGCGTTAGAGCTGTTTAACCAAGTGGGACAATTGGACGCGCTATTGGTTCCCTGCGGCGGCGGTGGATTGTTGAGCGGCAGCGCCATTGCCGCAAAGCGCCTTTGTCCCAGTTGTCGAGTGATTGGAGTGGAGCCTGCTCTAGCGGACGACGCCACTCGATCGTTTCACACGAAACAGCTACAGACAGTGAAGAACCCTCAGACAATCGCAGATGGAACGCGATCGCCCTCTTTAGGAAACCTGACGTTTCCATTGATTTTGAGGTATGTGGACCAGATGATGACGGTGTCGGAGGACGCCATCAAAGAAGCGGTGCGTTTTTTTTTCTATCGGCTAAAACTGGTGGTTGAGCCGTCAGGAGCGTTGGGGACGGCGGCGTTATTAAGTGGGCGGGCGCCGGTTGAGGGTCGGATTGGGGTAATCCTTAGCGGAGGGAATATTGATGGGGCGATGATGAGTCAAATTTTGAATCAGGAAATATCGAAGGTATGAGATATCGCTCATGGGATAGATTCTTGCTCACCCGAAAACGCTTCACGGGAATGATCTTCTCGTGAAGCGTCACTTCATTGAGATCGCGACAATTGCTAATCTATTAGAAGAATCCGTTGGGGAAGATTAGGGAATTTCGGGCTGAGTCGTTTTGCGGGGTAATGATTCCACCTTTAACCTTGTTTGACAGTCTTCTCTTCTTTGACAGTCTTCTCTTCTTTGACAGCCTTCTCTTCTTTGACAGCCTTCTCTTCTTTGACAGCCTTCTGCTTTGCTGGATGAGATTTGGCTTTTTTCCGCCGCTCAAGCTCAGCTTTAATAAACAGCAGTTTCCTAAACGTATTGGCCATTTTGATTCACAGTAATGCTTCCTCCAAGCGGTCCAGAGTTGGAATCGCCGGAATCAGCCCTATATCTTTAGTCTAGCAAAGCAACTTATGAATCAGACGCCAAAACCCAGTCTATAGAAGGCTCAAGACCTCTAGTTTCGGATTGTTCGTCACTCGTCCAGTCAAGTTGTTTCGAATTAACAACATACCCCGTCTGCAAATGGCGCTCCAGCCAATTGCTCAAGTCCGCTAACACTTCTTGGTGATTTAGGTCGTTGTGAAGTTCATGATAACTCTCGGGATATTCACGCCTTTCCTTATCCGATAGTGTGATTTGTTGAAAGAAAGCGCAACTGCCTTCTGATGATGTGACCTGGTCCGCCCCTCCATGGAGGATAAGGACAGGCGTCTGCAGATTAGCGATGTGGGATTGGATCCACGCCGTGGTGGTGAGAAATTCTGTCACCAGTCGAGCGCTCCCTTTTGTGTGGCGCAACGGATCTTGAGCGTAGGCCTCGACCACGGCAGGATCTCGGGAACAAGCGCCCTGGGCGATACCGGTGTCGAGACTGAAACTCGGCCACAAACAGGAAAGAATCCGCCCGATCACCATTCTGATGGGAGAAACCCCCACTTTACCGACGGCGGGCGCTGTTGCAATTACCCCCTGTAGTCCATTGGGAAAGTGTAGGGAGTAATCCAACGCGATCGCGCCTCCCAGACTATGCCCTAACAAAAAACAAGGGAGGCTAGGGGTATGAGCGTCAACCCAGTGTATAAATCTACGTAAATCTTCACGGAACTCAGCCCAGGCGTTAAGATGCCCCCGCTGACCCGGCGAGCGGCCGTGACCACGTAAATCAAACCCGTAAATCTCGAAGCCTTGGGGAACTAGACAGTCCACCAGATTGTTGAAGAGGCCGCTGTGTCCCCCCAATCCATGAACAATTATTAAGATAGCCCGCCGTTGGTCCGAAGGACGCCAGCACTGATAGTACAGTTCAAGTTCCCCTGCACCCTTAAATATTCCTTCACGATGTTGCATATTCATTATTCTCCCTTACCGTCTTCCCGCGCCTTGGCCCCAATCAGCTGATGGAGACGACGGCTGAATCCTCGACACCTATCGCCTTCAAATCAGGAGTCCCGCGTCTACCAAAAGGTGAGTGCTTGAATGGTCCTGGTTTATAAACTGACAATGCTTGATTACCCGCCAAACCGCGATAGTAGGTCAGCGTCACATTGTTGACATCAAAACAAAGTTGTGGGTTAACTAACATGGTATCAAGAATGACTGCTTACCTGCGAATGGAATGTCTATCCGCCAGCCAAATCTCCAAGTCCAGCAGACGACCTTGCCCCCCATCACTGACGCACTCCTGAAGCGAGTGAAAGAGGGACTGTGCGCAGCTCGCGATCGCGCTGTCCGACGCAGCGCCCAAACTGCGCTTAATCAAGCTGAGGCGCTTGTGAAAAGCGATAAGCCCCCCATTGTCAGCGGCGGACTCCGCCGCGTAGTTCTGCGGTTACTCATTCATACCCTGTTTAGGGTTAAGGTGGAGTTTCCAGAACACATCCCCCAGGGACCCACCATCCTCGCCGCCAACCATCTCAATCATATTGACCCTTTCCTGTTGTTGGCAGAGTTGCCCAGCCAGCCGTATTACCATATTCTGGGCGACACCCGCACCTTATATAACCGATGGTGGAAACGAAAAATTTTAGGGCCGTCAGGGGGCGTCATTCCCCTAGATCGTCGATGGAAAGAAGAAAACGCAGTGATTGCAGCGGCTAAATCAGGGCGGCAAGATTTAGTCGAATTAGCCGACGCTATCGAACAAGATGTCCCTACCGGTTCTGATATCCACTCGATGCGACAAATCGGTCGGATTGTCCGCGGGGTTTTAGCCCGACAAGATGGGATAATCCTCTTTCCTGAAGGACGGTTAGGCGAAACTGAAGGCCACTTGCACCAACCGCTAAAGCGAGGGACTGTGCTTTACGCCCTGAGAACTGGAGCGCCCATTACCCCAGTGGCTTTGATTGGCTCCCAAGACCTCTATCTTAGAAAAATCCTAACGATTCGCATCGGGGAACCGCTGTATTTCCCCCAATCAACCCGCCCCAAAAAACAAGAATTAGAGGCAGCTTTAGAAAAACTGCAGACTGCGCTCATTGCCCTTCTCCCTCAACATTATCAGGAGCCGAAAGGACTCAAATTATTTCGCAATTTTCTCAATCATATGTTTTGGTGAGTCCCGTCATCTCCCAACCCCTTCTCCCAAACCTGGAAGAAGGG
>JASJDH010000613.1 GCA_030065175.1 Leptolyngbyaceae cyanobacterium MO_188.B28
GACAGTGGACTAGGTTTTCCAGGGCCAGGTAGATGAGCGGGACAAATTACCTTTTCCATTCCATTCCTCTAAGCGTTAACACACCTTGTTTGGCTCCATTGCGTTTAGTCAATTAGATTCTCTAATCTGTAAATAGAATGACAATGGACAGCGGCGCAATAATGATATGGTATAAGATTAAAAAAACTTTTTGAGGAACTTGTGAAGAAAAACATATGCAGGGATTGCCCATGTTTTCACCTTGACAATCCCAGTATTTTTTTAAAGAAAAAATCTGTCTGGCGCCCAAAGAACGTATGGCGGGAATTTTTCAACAGAGGCTACGCAGTCCCCTCAGACTCGCCTGTCCCACTTCAACTTTACGAACTCACGCTAATGTAGCTTTGCTGTTAGATATCGACTCAGCAAGTTTACTAGGACTATCCCTTTAAAAAGGTACCCCTAGGGGTACTGTTGGAACCACTGATGGTCTGCCAAAATTACGACTAAAGGTGTATTTGGCTGAATGCCTTTAAGCCTGAATCGTCCTCTAGTCGATTCTAATCGATAAGGTGTTTTGCCGTGTGAGTCGTGAAAGACTCTGACAGAACCCCCCATAGCTCGAACAGATTTGGCAGTGCCTAATGGAAAGCCTCAACAAGTTTATCGCCAGCAATCCAGACCCTCGGGAGCTTAAGCGAGCCATCGCTGTAAAAATGAGTCTCGAAGGCTACACTCACTCAAAAATTATGGCGATATTAGGAGTCTCGTCAGGATTTATCAGTACCTGGAAAGTTCGCTACGAAACAGAAGGTATCACTGGAATCAAATTAGCTTACAAAGGGGGCCAAGGGTATCTTGGCTCGCTCCAAAAACGGGCAGTGATTGATTGGCTCAAAGCTAGAGCAAACTGGGATTTAGGTGAATTGAAACAACATTTGGCTGAGAACTACGGCGTGGTCTTTCAGTCTAAGCAAAGTTATTACGATCTGTTCAAAGAAGCTGGCATCAGTTGGAAGAAATCCCAAAGGCGTCAGCCCCCTAAGAAAACAGACTTAAAAAGACGAGAATTAGTCGGAGCCGCCCAACAGGAGGGGTAGCGCTAACCGATTAAGAGAGTAGACAGTAAGAGTAGTAGGGGGTAAGCGACTAACGGAGAAATTATCCGTTAGTCGCTTACCCTCTTTTGCTTGAAGGTTGTCCGGCTACCCCAATAGGGCGACCTTCAGGAGGCGTCGCCAGGTAGGGGCGAGCAATGCTTTTACAACAATATCAGCAACCACTAGGCCCAAACCGGTGTAGAAAAGGCGAGCGGGGAAGGGATACCTGGGAAGGCGACCCCGCATTTTCGCCAGTAGGGTAAATCCCAAAGCCGTTAAGGCTGCGCCGGTGGCGATGAACCCCACTAGTCGGAGCAATGACCAGGGCGGCCAGCCGACGAAGCTCGCCAGCCAAGGGTTAGCGCTGAGTTGCACCAACTGGACCACGTAGAAATTCATATAGTTTAGCAGGTAGGTCCCCAGCAGCAGAGCGGCGCTGCCTAGGGTCACTAATGACAGACTGCAGAAAATAGAATATTGCTTCAAGTGCAGAGGAAGAAATAAGGGAAGCGATCCTTCCGCCCCCTGCCCGGTCCGAATCCAGTGCAGCATTTCGGTGGTGTAAGCGGCTCCCCTGAGGATGACTTCGGATCCTCGTTCCGGAGCAATCGCGACACAGGCGCCAATGGCGAGGCTCTGAAATAATGCCCACAGAAGCACCCGCTGCAGAGCTAAAACGTGTTTACCCTGACGAACATCAATGATGAAGGGCGGGTACACAACGGCGGCCCCAAGAATTGGGGTAAGCCAAGGAACGCCAAACAGAAAGCTGGCGATCGCGCTGATAACCGCTCCAATTGCAAGAAACAGACTAATGATTCATTTCCTTAAACGAGGCGACAGTTGAAGAAGAAAGTTGGTCAGACTGGAAAATCCCATACTTAATAATGGTATCCAGAATCACCGGAACTGTCGCAATAAAGAGGAAAATTAAGGCATGGTCTGCGGCGACCCCAAGGTGATGGGCTAACCAATCAAGCGCCACTTCCCAGCCATGGGCCGAGTGGAATCCCACAAAGATATCGGTGCTTAAAATCAGCACAAACGCCTTGGCGCTGTCGCTCATTGTCCTCAAAAGGGTGCGCCATAGCTGACTGACGGCGTACATCTCATCGCCATAGATTTTCGTCATCAGGAAGCAGATAGCTACTGCGATTAAATCAGCAAAGCGATTCCCTAAGGCGTTTTGACTTTCTTCCCGGTACTCTTCGCTCAGCTCAGCGGCCTTAAGGGCTAATTTCGCCTCCTTTTCTTCTTGAGAAAGGACCAAATCGTCATCCAGCAGGCCATCGAACCTCAGACTCTGTTCATAAAACCGAAGTTCATTGAAGGCTTCTTCCTTCATTTCGGCGTTGATAAAAATCTCAGATATGTCATTGCCTCTGAGATGGTCAATGATCGGCCGAACGATGATTTTTTTCGAGACTTGCTGAGAAACCAGCGTCACCATAACCAGCGTTAACAGAAACCGAACCGCAATTAAAGTATTGTCACGAGTTTCATATTCCTCCTCTATCAAGTCTTCTTCTGAAGGAAGATTCAGTCTCTGTTTGAAAATATTACTGAACGTGGCTCCGATTGCGCCTCTTAGACCGACCTTTGTTTCCGTCATTAGTTCCGTTAAGTAATCTTAAGTATTCAATACTATTACTTTTGCTTGTGAAGTTTGAATGAGCGCCCCATGAGAGGACTCTCATATTGACCGCCCTGCCTAGTTCCAGCAGGGAGGCTCCATGCCCTCACATTTAATGGGATGTAATACTCAGAGGGATTAAGACCGCGTAGAGTTTATGCTCCATAGACTGTTTACTTGTATGGCCAAGGGTTCAGACATTTTATTATGGGTGATTTGACGTAAAGTTTGTTTAAAATCCGAGTCCTTTTAAGTAGGAATAGGATAAATCTCCAGCAAATAATCAGACTGAACCTATTCAGAGTCGCCATTAGCTGGAAGTCGCCATTAGAAAAATTGTTCCCAAGAAGCTCCAAAAGGTTACTTAGCGGGGGCTAAGCTAACCAATAGCCCCAGGAGTCCGCCTAGGGGGACCAGTTTCCAGGTGGATAGCCGATACCGGAGGATGGCGGCTAGGGCGGCTAAGCCGATGACCCCAGCGGCAATGGACTGAAAGAGAGTCTCCTGGACCAAAGCCGTTTGAAGCAGGGGGGCGGCGGCGGCGGCGATCGCGCCTAACACTGCTGGGGTGACGCCCTGCAGAAACGCCCGCACCCAAGGGCTCCGCCGTATCCGCAGCAGCAGCGGCGCCGCCAGCATAATGAAGCCGAAGGAGGGGGTGAAAATTCCAATGGAGGCGATTAGCGCACCCAATACCCCCGCCGCTTTGTAGCCCACAAAGGCGGCCGCCAAAACAACGGGGCCGGGGGAAAGCTGGCCAATGGCGACACCGTTGATGAATTCAATACGGGTTAACCAGTGCAGGTTATCCACCACCTCAAATTCCAGCAGGGGGATAATCACCAACCCGCCGCCAAAGATGAAACTCCCCACCTTGAGGAAAAACAGCAGTAGGGGCAAACCGAATTCCCCAATTCGCTCAAATCCCCAAAAGCCAGAGAGGGTTAATGTTTCCGCCGGAACATTGGCCAGGAACAGGGGCAGCGGCGGCCAGACCCATCCGTTTAGCCGGGAAGGAGATGAGGGATCCGCCTGATTAGGGCGATACAGCCACAGCCCGATCAGACCGGCGGCAATGAACTGGATCAGGACGGTGAGGGAGGAGAGGGTGGTGATCAGGAAAACGGCGATCGCAATCGCCACCCGCCGCCAATCCTTCAGGGTTTTCTTACCCAGTTTCCAGCAAAAGGCCAGGATAATCGCCGCCACCACCGGGGAAACCCCCAGAAATAGCCCATCCACCTGAGGCGTCCCTTGAAACTGAAAATATCCCCAAGAGAGGGCCACCACAATCAAAAAGGCCGGAGCGATAAAGCATAGCCCCGACACCAACGCCCCCAATTGTCCGGCTCGCACATAGCCGATATAGATTCCCATTTGGGTGGAGGCTGGTCCCGGCAGCATCTCACAAACCGCCATGCCTTCGGTAAATTCCTCCGGGGTGAGCCACTTGCGCAGCACAACGACTTCGTCATTCTGCATGGCGATGTGAGCCTGGGGACCGCCAAACCCAATCACCCCCAATTTGAGAAAAATTTTCGCCAGCTCCCAAAGACGCTGCGATAAGGAGGGTTGAAGGGACGTGGGAGGCGCTGGGTTAGCCATTGCTACTGAGCCTGAAGAAAAAAATCAACCCCCATCATTTCAGGATTTTCTGAGCGGCTCAAGATTGCCAGATCACAATCATCATTCCCGTTTTCATGGGAGTCCATAGAGAAGTCCCCCACCCTTTATTGGGAAACAACTCCCCTAGAGATCCTCTGACGCGAGCTGCTTGAAAAGGGCCGCCGTCTCTTCAGGGTTGCCCGCCGAAGGAAACAGTAAAATACTCTCGATTTTGTCGTTGTTAACCAACTCATCTAGGTGATGCAACTGCTCATCCGTAATGGCGATTCCGTTATACTGTTCGGCGTAGGCCAGCTCTTCGGAAAAATTGTCATCGTTGTAGGCTTGAATAAATGCTCGGTCAACCTGCCAATTCGGCCAATCCGCCGCAAAGTATTCTTTCCCCCAATAGGGATTGTGATGGCAAAGGTCGAAACTGACATTCGCATTCGCGGCTTTCATATCAGCCTTCAGTTCCCGAACGAAATGGGTCAGCTGGGTGGTGCGATCCACTTTGCCGGGTAGATCGTCATGATAGCCGAGGTAATCATCCCATTGAACAGCGTCGATGTCGGGATACCTTTGCACAAATTCCACTAATATCTGTTTGAAAAACTGCTCAACTTCTGGAATTTCCACATCCAGTAAGTAGTGATCGATATCGGGATAGGTTTTATCAACCCCTGGCACAATCCATCGTTTCGTAATCGCCAAATCAAAAATCGGGCTATTTTCGTCGAGTTTAATCCCCTTTTCAAAATAGGCGTGAACTTCCATGCCCTGTTTGTGGGCCTCATCGATTAACCAATCCAACCACTCAGATCGAAAATGATTGGGACAGCTCTTGTATCCCAACGTCTCACGCATAACGTCGCTGTCGTACATGGTGCAGCCATTGCCCCACACCCCATGAATCAGGGTGTTGACGCCTTGCTCGCGGTAATATCGGACCCGATTGCGAATCGTTTGTTCGTCGGCATTATTGGTCGTTTGATACCGACTTAGATAAATTCCTCGGATTTCCTTTTGCTCCCAAGGGGTTTGAGGCGGGGTTGACGGCTCAGGAGAAACAGGGGGTTGGGGTATTGGCGGCGTGTTTTTGGGCGTCTCAGGGGCGGTGACTTGCGGTGCGGAAGAATCGGTGATCAGTGTCGGCTGGCTAGGCGCAGGGGTTGAGTCAGGCGCCAAATCAGGCGTTAAGTCAGGCAATGGCGTCGATTGAGTGTCAGGTGTTGTCGCCGATGTCTGTTTAGGCCAATATTTGGCGACAGGTTCAGGCAAATGTTGGCTGATATTGACTTTGTCGAGATTCCTAAACCCCCAATAACCCAACCCCAACAAAACTAGGATGACTGAAAATG
>JASJDH010000614.1 GCA_030065175.1 Leptolyngbyaceae cyanobacterium MO_188.B28
CAAGATAATCATGAGGGGGCGATTTGGAATTTCATTCATCACTACAATGCATCATTGAATCTTGATACCGCAATGGCATAGACAGCCAATTATTCTCTAGCCTTTACAAAAAATGACTACCTGAATGGGAACTTTCGCGATGGCGAGGGTCGAAAAACTGACGATGAGTGCGACAGCCATCACTAAGATAAGAGCTGGGCGGGACTTTTTGATGAACCTGATTCGAAATCTTGGAAATCTCATTGGGTCATTTCCTTGGCTTATTTTTCGTAATCAAATAGAGGCATTCTGCCTACAACCGTCTCAAAGGACAAAGATTCTGAGAAGTACTCAGGACAAGCGGATATCACGTTCTCAGAGGTCTTTGAGTGAGGTCGAACAACCACTAACTGCCTACTAATCTGCAACGCAAAAGCTGCCGAAGCCATGCTGGTTAAGCGGTTATGCAAAATCATTTGCACATGAAATCCGCCGAAAACGCCTGTTTCCTTGAGCCACATTAAGAAGAATTGCGCCAAGGCGCTCAGTATGGAGTGTGTGGCAGCGTGTTTCAATCAGTAGGTTGAACGACTATTAAATCAGAATAATTCTAATTTGAGAATAGATCAATAGTTATAATTGCTAATTAATGAAAATTAGTATCTTAAGATAGTTCCTCTTGGTGATAGACTTTAAATGAGGTTAGAAAGATTTTGAAATTGCAGCTGTTGCTACGGATTTGCCAACATTCCCTTTGATGTCACGGGAAAGGAGCTTAACAGATGAGGTGGAGTCCTTTTGGCAGTTTGAAGCAGTTGGCGCGTATGAGGAATAATGAGGAGAGAAGTGGAATTACGAATTAATTCTGAATTTCAACAGCTTGAACCCCTTACATAGCAAGGGGATGATTTTCGGAGATGGCTAATGTGGGTATTTAATTTAAATATCTGCTAGCTTAGTCGCCCACACCGCAAGCTGGGTGCGATCGCGCAACCCCACACGATTCAGCATGTTGCTGACGTGATTTTTGACAGTCTTTTCTGTAATCTTAAGTATCTGAGCAATTTCTCGGTTGCTCGCCCCCTCAGTAATCAACTGCAAGACTTCTTGTTCCCGAGGGGTGACTCTCTTCATAATGCTTCGTTTCTTTTGGACGGCAGGGGGCTTGAGTTGCCGACGTAGATTTTGCCTGAGGCTAGGGCCAAACTGCATGTAGCCCTTGTGAGTAGTCTGGATGATCTGGCTAAAGTCTTCGGGAGGCGTATTTTTGAGTAGATATCCTATAGCGCCTTGCTGCATCGCTTCAATCAGATACGTATCCTCTTCATGCGTGGTCAAAATTAGGATCTTGATTTGGGGCAGCATTTGACAAATTTCTCCGGTTGCTGTCACCCCGTCCATCCGCGGCATGGCAATATCCATCAGGATTACGTCGGGCTGTAGCGCCTGAGCCTGCGCGATCGCTTGCTTGCCGTCACACGCTTCTCCAACCACCTCTACGCCAGGATCGACTTGAAAAATGGCGTTGAGGGCATAACGAACAATACCCTCATCGTCCACTAACAACACTCGAATAGGATTCTGCGGCCTCTCCATGAGTTCACGATTTGCTTCACATTTTTACAAACAACCGGAAGTCATCTATCTGTTTCCTCCCTTCTGTTAAACAGAATAGAATTCGAACGCTTGCACAAAATGAGAAGCAGCTTAAAAAGCCCTGTGAACAAAATTATTTCAGCTCGTGATCCGTTCGTCCTGTCTAACTCTTTGAATTCAGGGGATTGACGGATCACAAAGATATAATGATTTATCATCAAGACGCCTTTTCCTAGCAATGCTCCGATAATTTTCTTGTCTCCAACACGTTTCTAACCACTTATTTCAACCACTTGATCCAGATAAAAAATAGCTTAGAAAAGTCTGAATTAAATGAGAGATAGGTTAGAGAATGCTTTGAGCAACCTGTTGCGCCCCTTTGTCGGTAGTTGGTTTCCCAATCTGCATGGATTTCAGATGTTCTAGGTCTAAAGTCCCAAGCCAAATTTAGGTCCTCCGCCTCAAGAGTGCAAAGGCTTGCCCC
Organism: Leptolyngbyaceae cyanobacterium MO_188.B28; assembly: GCA_030065175.1. Lineage (GTDB taxonomy): Bacteria > Cyanobacteriota > Cyanobacteriia > Phormidesmidales > Phormidesmidaceae > JAKSDM01. The sequence continues at coordinate 2,060 of JASJDH010000614.1, forward strand.
GCCTATGATGCCGATATAGCCACAAGGTCAAATTATGACCTACAGATATAAAGGTAATAAATTATGGCAGACGAATTTACTCCCTCCATCAATACTTCAGATGAGGAAACTGAATTGACGCCCTTTATAGATGTCACAGCCCTGATCTCAGTTGAAGATGCCGAGCTTGTTCCCCCCGTTGTCATCTCAGATGGAGAGACCCAATTTATTCGCGAAGACATCCAAGCTTTAGCAGGGCAGCCAGCGGTTGATATTCCGGGCGATCAAGCTCGGTTAATCGTCGCAAGGGACGGATCAATTTCAGCGCCTGATGCGGGCAATACGGCTGTACAAGCAAGTGGTGAAAAGGTCGCCATTGCCAATCTAGGATCAATTTTTGGTGATTTGAATGGCGTAAGCTCGACTGGAGACAACTTAGGATTGCTGAATCTGGGAGTGATTCAATCTAATAGCCGTGCGGTTGATTTGAGTGATGGCGATGGGATTGTTGTTCTCAACTCAGGCAGCATTCTGGGAACCGGAAATCAGCGGAATGGAACGCTTTACGTCGACGGTACAGTTGATGACTTGAAATTGGTCAACACGCGTCATGGGGTTATTGATGCAGGCGCAGGCAATCTTGGGGATGCAGTGTCTGTTCAGGTCGGCGCGATTGGCGACCCCAGTAGTGAAGATATTGATATCGTTAACGAGGGGTTACTTCAGGGACGGGGGGATGGCCCCGAGGTGTTCGCCGATGGCGCTCGCGTCGCTGCTAATGGCTCTAGCGGCCTCCGCTTTTTCAATGGTTCAGGCCAGCCTGAGGCTACGGTCACCGGATCAGTGATCAATCGAGGCGTGATTACTTCAGAAGTGAATGTCGGCTTTTTGGGAGGACTTGTTGTTGAGGATGGCGTCGCTTTCGAAGGTCGCATTGTTAATGATCGTGGCAGTCTAATCTCTGGCCCTCGCAATGGTCTTTATATTGGCGACGCTGAGCATGATCTTAAGATCGTAAATTCAGGACAGATTGAATCCGGTAGCCGTGCTGTGAATTTAGACGGAGATAATGTCACTCTGGTCAATCGGGGTGATATTTTAGGCGTTGGCGATCAGCGAAATGGAACAGTCTATCTTGATGGGACTGCTGACAATATAACGGTGAACAACCGGCGTCGGGGCGTCATTGATGCTGGAGAAGGGAATTCCGGCAGTGGAGTTTCGATCCAGGTAGGCGCTGCTGACGGTTTTGGCGAAGGGGCTGATGATCTAGAAACCTCAGCCAATTTAGTGAACAGAGGTCTGATTCAGGGTAGAGGACAAGGCAACGTTCCTGCAGGCGTCCGGTTATTTGTCGGCTCCGGTCTTTCTGAGGCGACGTTTACTGGCGACATCACAAACCAAGGAAGCGGTGTCATTGCTTCTGAACAACAGGCGGGGGTTTTGATCGAATCCGGTGTTATTTTTAATGGCCAAATTACCAATCGCGGCGTTATTAGCGGCGGTAACGGATTTGCCATCGATGCCGATGGCGCTTTGGGCAGCGTTAACATCTTAAATCAAGGCGTTCTTGAGGGTGAGGTCCGCCTTGGAAGCGGCGACGATCGCTTTATCCAAAGCTCTCAGGATGGAGTTGTGGTCACTGGCGGCCTGGGTGACGATGACATCAGGGGAGGACGTGGCGACGACACCCTGGAAGGCGGCGCCGGGAATGACTTTATCGCTGGAGGCGGAGGCGTTGACACCCTAGACGGAGGCGAGGGCGTCGACACCAATTCGTTTTTCAATATCGGCGCTGAGGTGGTTGCTGATCTGGCGACTGGCAGCGCTTCGTACCAGCCTAATGTTGCAGCTGGCATTACGGTGTTTGAAAACTTCGCCAACTTTGAAAATCTAGATGGGTCAGCCCAAGATGATCAGCTCTTTGGGGACGGCGGCGACAATGTATTAACCGGCAACGACGGCGACGATCTCCTGGTTGGCCGCGGAGGCGGCGACACCTTGGAAGGCGGTCTGGGTAATGACATACTGCGCGGCGGCGGCGGAAACGATATCACGGATGGAGGCGAAGGTGTCGACACCGCAGACTTTCAGGATATTGGCGTAAACGTCGAAGCTAATCTAGCGACTGGACAGGCTCAGTATGTGGTGAATGGCAATCAGGTTCAGGATCAGCTGATCGATATTGAAAACCTGACTGGCTCCACCAATGACGACACCCTGATCGGGGATGACAATGATAACTTATTAGCCGGGAATGCTGGGGATGACACCCTAATTGGCGGCGCCGGGAATGATGTGCTGCGGGGCGATGAGGTTGGATCAGGGTCTGCTATCCGAGTGACGGTCACCAATACATTAGGCGCTGGGGGTACATTCTTGACCCCGATTTGGTTCGGTTTCCATGATGGGGCTAATTTCGACCTGTTCGATTTGGGTGCTTCAGCCAGCACTGGTCTGGAGCGGTTGGCTGAGGATGGCTCCATTGAAGGGATTGCCGCTGAATTCAATGCCCAGGTGGGTGGCAACGGTGTAGATGGAACGATTGTCGGAGGACTCGGGGTGCCGGGGCCAATCGATCCCGGCGAAAGCGCTTCCTTCACCCTGGATGTCGATCCGACCCAGGTGGGCCAGGGTTTCTTTACCTGGGCGACCATGGTTATTCCGTCAAACGACGCCTTTTTGGCCGTCCCTGATAATGCGCTTGCCGATCCGATCTTTGATCAGAATGGAAACTTCATCGGTCCATTGGTGATTGAGCGTCGGGGCAGTGATGTGCTTGACGCAGGGACAGAGATCAACACGGAAGAGGATGCAGCTTTCCTTAACCAGTTAGCTCGAGACACTGGCCTAGATGAAAATGGCGTAGTCGCTTCCCACCCTGGTTTTAACGGCTCAGTCGGAAATCCAAACGGCGCCCCCGTTAATATCCTAGGCGGGACAACGGCTCCAGGCGCTACAATTGACCCGATTGTGGGTGACTTTACGGCGGATGACGACCTGCTCTTACGGATTGTGATTGAACAAGTTGCTGTGGCGAATACTGGCAATGACAATCTTCAAGGGGGACTCGGCGACGATACCCTCGAAGGCGGCGGCGGTGATGATATTCTGACGGGGGGGCTAGGTCGGGATACCTTCATATTTGGGAACAGTGCAGGGATTAATACGATTACCGACTTCTCGATCGAAGATGACTTCATCGATGTCAGTTCACTCTTCGATGATTTCCAGGATGTGTTGGGCTCTTCCAGTCAAGAGGGGGATAACGCCGTGATCGACTTTGGCGATAATAACTCTGTGCAACTGGTTGGGGTAGAGGTCAATGCGCTTAGCAGCAACAACTTCGTATTCGCGTAAATATGCTGCGTCAATTAGCGTTCAGCTAGTGTAAGCGTTCAGGGTTATTGACTGACCCCAGTGCTAAGATCAGCATTGGGGTCAGTGTCTTTAAATCGGCCGGTTCGAATAATTTACCAGAGTTATGTGAAATAAAGGAGGGGAATTGACTAGAAGCTCCTAGCCTGCTTAGCTTTCAGGACATGGGTGTATTTCAGAGGAGACCATGGTCCAGAGAGCGTTGGGCATTCGTTCTGAGAGAAGTGATGATATCCCCTTGATCAT
>JASJDH010000051.1 GCA_030065175.1 Leptolyngbyaceae cyanobacterium MO_188.B28
CAAATCCACTACAACCTGGAAGGACAACATCCATAACGATGACATCCGGCCTCTGCTCGGCGACTTTAATAATCGCTTCTTCGCCCGTTTGGGCGATTAAGACTCTGATTCCTTCTTGCTGCAAGCAACTAGTGAGAATCTGCATATCTGTTAACGAATCATCAACTACGAGGGCAGTACCCATAATTCTTTACCTCATTAATTTTCAATGGAAAGAAAAACTGTAGGATTAGGAGGGTAGAGGTTTGGAGCCAGGTATTAACCACCAATCAGCAAACATGATTATCAATATCGATTATTCATTTTCTATTAATATCTAGTTAAAAATTGACTATACCCTGGTCTAAATGCTTGGTAATTGCATTGAGTACTGCTCCTGCATCTAGAGGTTTACTGAGAAAATCTGTCGCCCCTACAAAATTGGACTTAAGCCGATTCGCGTATCCATCGTTCCCAGTTAAGATAACAATGGGCGTTTTCTTAAAACAGGAAATCTTGCGTAATTGCTCACAAATTTCATAACCATTGGCGTTGGGCATTACCAAGTCCAAGAAAATGAAATCTGGTTTTCGGGCTAGTAGAATTCCAATTGCCCTGAGGCTATCTTCTATATCTAGAAATCGATAGCCAGCTGATGTCAGAAGTTGTTCCATGGTGTGGCGAATCCAGAAGCTATCATCGACGCAAGCGATGAGAGGCTTCTTACTATCCGCCGCGGTGGGTGATTTTTTTTGGGCGCTCTGCGGTAAATTAACTGACCGAGGGGGCGTTTGGGAAAGTACTTTTTGTCCGATAGGAGCCGATAAGTCGGCGGGCGTAACCAGTTTTATCGAACCCTGTTGAATGTAGGGCAAAAGGGATGCCGTGATCTCCATAATATTTCGCTGCATCCGGATGGCCAGATCACGGAGAGTGCGTTGACCATTCAGCAATTTGGCCAACATTTGGTAGAATTCTGGCGTTCGATCCTTCTTTAGCTGTTCAGGTTGCGTGATAATCGGCGCTGAATTAGGGGAATAAGCCGATAACCGAGCATCCTGCCAAACTTGCCAAAGGGTTTGGGTTGAAGCTAAGGCGTCTCCTACTTCAATCAACAGCGTGGGTTTAGATGAAAACGCGATTGGCTTTGTTTGCTCTGTCACCCCCACTGATTGCTCAATGTCAAACAAAATTTCGGCGGTAATCGCACGAATCATTTTGGCGGCTTGTACAGAGGTGATTTGCTGTTGTTCAACCCAGGCGCACAATAGCGCGTATTCCCAGCCTGCAAATAAATCCGACTGGTCTATTTGGGCTAAGGCATGCTGCCAGGCAATCCGATAGCTGGGCGCTTGAGGGCAATAAACACCTAAGTTTCTGCGCCAACGCCTGACCGGATGTACACCGCCAACAGCATAGAGAACAAATCCCTGATATAGGAAAAAGGACCACTGTTGTCCGTGGGCGTCACGTAATAAAAGTTGGCCGCTAAACTGAATCCGCCTTAAAGTTCTAAGAAACTTAGCATTCTTCAGGATCGCCAATCGTCCAATCGGAGATCGGGAAGAAATTGAGTTAGGCGCCATTAATACACCATTTCTATCATTCGTTAGTTCGTAGGAATCTAGAGTCTAATTTGCTCTGGACGTTGCCAAAATCTCTATACCTACAGCCTGGTAGTCTCTCTATACACCCCTACATCACTCTGCTCGGAAGGAATAGGCTAATACTTGCTTGAAGCTGCCTGAGCGTTGATTAATGGTGGAATTGCACTTGCAATTGCGTCCTATCTCAACGGTTTAATTAGTAAGCAGCTCTATGACGAACAAGACTCTCCACCAAGCGAAACATATTTCACATATTTCCTTGTATTACAGACTTCGTATTGCATGCATTGCAAAAACGGGTTATGATTCTAATACTGCCTTGAATTTAAGGGAATGATTCCCCCCATGGAGACACGGTAATAACTCCGAGATGCAGCAGTTGCGCTCAGAGATAGTTTTCGTGGTAATCAGTATTGATCATTAAGTCTTTGTTAAAGAAGCTCCTACAAAATCAAAAAACTTTAACCTACATTAGGCGGTAGATTGCCCAACGGCTGCTCTGGTAGATAGACAACCCGCAAATTTTATCGACTTAGCGCTGCACCTAGTAAAACTAAGCCTAGCACTAATTGACATGTTGTGCTGTAAAGCAGCTTACCGCTAGAGAGAGTGGCGACTGCCTGACTCATGGGCGTCGATATTTCGTCCATTGAATAGGCTCATCGCCTTTTCAACCCCTTGTTTTAAGCTGAGTTCTATCGCTTCTACGGTTGTGGCCAGTACTGCTGAAATCTGCTGGTTAGTGTCGGGCGAAAATCTTCCAAGCACGTGGGCGACAACAGCGCCGTTGCGATCGCCCCTGCTGAGTTTGTCACTAGCCCCGATTCCCACGCGCAAACGCGGAAACGACTGTGTTCCTAGATGAGAAATAATCGACTTAACACCGTTGTGCCCGCCGGCGGAGCCGCTCAATCGCAATCGGATGCGACCAACAGGTAGATCCATATCATCATAGATAACCAACACTGACTCTGGGGACAGCTTAAACCAGTCAACCACCGCTCTGACCGACTGACCGGATCGATTCATGAAGGTCAAGGGCTTGAGGAGATGAATCTTTCCGTCTTGAGGATTGGGCGTTTCGCCGTATTGGGCTTGAAACTTACGATTCTCTGAAAGCGGAATTCGCCATGTCTGCGCTAAGGCGTCAACCACGTCAAACCCAATGTTATGGCGGGTATTCCGATACTTGGTCCCAGGATTCCCCAACCCTACGATCAAGCGGGGAATCACCAATTTTGAAGGAGTAGGCGTATTCGGCATCTTGAAGAATGAGGCGTGCTAGACCTGAGACGCGGGTTCTTCCGCCGCCGCTTCAGACTTCATTTCTGAATCAGTTTGAGGTGAAAGGGCCTTCTGAGGCGGGTTTTCCAGAGAAGCTTTCATCGGTTCGGCGACAGACTTCTCAATGCGTTCAGCTTCTCGCTTGAATTCAGTCTCGAACTCCTTAGACGCCTCCTGAAATCCTCGAATCGCCTTACCTAGGCTGCGGCCAATCTCTGGTAATTTCTTGGGGCCAAACACCAATAGCGCCAAGACCATAATCAAAATCATTTCGGGTAGACCAACGCCAAAAACGTTCATAAGGTTTCCTCCAAAGATCACACTTTAATCAATTGAATCCGCAGCCAAAAGGCGTATACCCCCTCACTATTCTGGCTCGTCATCAAAAAAATGACATTCAAGGAACAAAGTTCATAACGAAAGGGGTCGGTGTAGTGAATCACCTAGAAACAGGTTTTCACCCCACGACCCCCACTCAGAAATTGTTATCTTAAAAAGGCGAAATTTAGATTAGCGCCTAAGATTACAACTACTGGATAGTGAAGCCTTGCATGAGCAAGGAGGAATTGTAGATCTGCAAAATAATCAGCAGAAACAGAAAGATGCCGACTATTAAGGCCGCCATCAAGGGAGTGGTGCCCCAGCCAGGGACGACCTTGCCATACTCAGTATTGAGGGGTCTTAGACGATCTCCCAACCAAGTCCGTTGTGCCATGGGTTACCTGTGTTAAGCTTCTATACTATTAATAATCTGTAATATTATAGTAAGGTGCAATGTTACTCAAATAAAAAATATCCATGCAATCCACAACATTTCTTATCGTTTCAATGGCGACAATTGTTGTCGCTTTTACGGTCCTTGCTGTTTACACGGCGTTTGGGCCTCCATCTAGGGAACTCGGCGATCCGTTTGAAGATCATGAAGATTAGAGTCCGCAGCTACATGCGTGGTGTGCGGCTAGCAATATCTGCCCATACACGCGCCATAAAGTTTGAACGTCGTATCTAAAATCGATATAATAGGTTATTCTGTTTGCGGCGCAATCCATAACTCCTAATTGCATGTGGGTTATGGATTGTCTGTGCGTCTTGACCATTGCATTGTATTGCCCTTGAAGCTTTATGGGTTGATTGGGCTAGTTAGAACACAAAAACTATCAGGTATATGATCAAACTTCGGTTGAAGCGTTACGGAAAGAAGCGTGAAGTCAGTTATCGAATCGTGGCTATGAACAGCAGCGCCCGACGAGATGGACGTCCTTTAGAGGAGTTGGGCTTTTACAATCCTCGCACGGATGAAACTCGCCTGGAAGTTCCCGCCATTGTTAAACGGTTGAAAGAGGGCGCTCAGCCTACTAAAACTGTGCAGCGCATCCTAGAGAAAGCTAATGTCTTCGAGCAACTCAGCACCTGATCCAGCCCCTTCCCCTACTGAATCCTCAACGCATCCCGATTTCGTCGGGTTAGTTCGTTTTCTCGTTGAGCCCTTTTTAGACTCGCCGACGTCCCTTAGCATTGATTGTGAGCGTCTCTCTGGGGGAAGCAGAGTTTGGATCCGTATCGCCTTTAAGGGAGAGGATAGGGGCAGAGTCTTTGGGAGAGGCGGGCGTAATATTCAAGCGATCCGTACGGTGATTAGGGCGACTGCTAAGCTCTCTGGGCTTACTGCTCACTTGGATGTTTATGGTGAGTCTTCTTCTGATTCTGCTTCTGAAAAAGGAGGCGGCCATCGCCCTCCTCGACAAAGGCCTCGTAATGCGGCCAAGCTCCGTAAGAGTTCTTAGGAGATTAATCAAGCCAGAGTTGGCATGAAAAAAACCGTAATGCTCGAATTGCCGAGCTACGATGGAGCGATCGCGCTTGCAGGTTATCAGGAGGATAACTTGAAGTTGATTGCCCAGCAAACGGGGGCGACCGTGGCGCTCAGAGGTCAGGAGTTGATGCTCTGCGGTACGGAAAGCCAGATTGATTTATCCCAACGTTTAATCCAGGCGCTGGAGCCCCTTTGGAGTAAGGGGCAAGTCTTGTCTAGCGCGGACATCATGACCGCTCGTCATGCGCTAGACACCCGAAAGTTAGAAGAACTTCAATATTTACAGCATGACATTATCGCCCGCACCCGACGCGGAGAGGTTATTCGCGCCAAGACATTTCGGCAGCGGCGGTACGTTCAAGCGTTGCGATCAAAAGACTTAATTTTTTGTTCGGGGCCAGCTGGAACCGGCAAGACTTTCCTGGCCGCTATGGTGGCTGTGCAAGCGCTCCTCAATGATGAATTCGAGAGGCTCATTCTCACCCGCCCCGCTGTAGAGGCCGGTGAGAAATTAGGCTTTCTGCCAGGGGACTTGCAGCAAAAGGTGAATCCTTACTTGCGCCCTCTCTACGATGCGCTGCACGAACTTATCGATCCCGAAAAGCTGCCCGGTCTCATGGAACGAGGCGTTATTGAAGTGGCTCCGTTGGCCTATATGCGGGGTCGAACCCTCAACAATGCATTTGTGATTTTGGATGAAGCCCAGAACACCACCCCAGCCCAAATGAAAATGGTTTTGACTCGCTTAGGCTTCAAATCTCGCATGGTAGTGACTGGAGATATTACCCAGACTGACCTGGGATTGAATCAGAAGTCAGGCTTAATTGTGGCTCAAAAGATTCTAGAGGCAGTGGACGGCATCGCTTTCTGCAAACTGACCAAAACCGATGTGGTTCGTCATCCATTGGTTCAGAGAATTGTGGCCGCCTATGAGAAGCATGAGCGATAGAGAGAGAGAGAGTATTCCCATGTCTAAGTAGAGTCAACTTAGCCGTCTTCTTAGCCATGTGCTTTGGCGTCCGAGAGGGGCAGAGTTCCTATAAACAAGGTTATCTTCAGTCGGTGTTATCTCCATTATCAAGCATGGCTTCGCTAAGGCCTCGCTAGCGCTCCTACAGCGGCGCTCCACTATTTCAGGTAGATTATTCTTCTGAAAGAGAATTCATCCCTAGGGGAGGCGGAGAAGGCGGAGGAGGCAGGTGGAGGTGGGGAGGCAGGTGGAGATGGGGAAGATGGGGAAGATGGGGAAGATGGGGAAGATGGGAGAGGTGGGGAGGTGGGGAGGTGGGGAGGTGGTTTGACTCTGAGGTGTTGTCTTGCTAATGACCAGTGACGAATGACCAAAAACCAAAAACTAAAATCCAAAATCCAAAAACTAATGCGTGATTTGTGTTAATATCTTTAATCGTGGAAGGGCGGGTCGGTGCCCGAGTGGTTAATGGGGGCGGACTGTAAATCCGCTGGCTACGCCTACGCTGGTTCGAATCCAGCCCGGCCCACCACGAACTGTGTTTTGAGTAATGAGTTCTCAGTTTTAATTCTCTCAACTTTTTTGGTTTTGAAACTGGAACTCAGAGCTTAAGGCAAGTGTATATCTGGCCCATGTAGCTCAGTGGTAGAGCACACCCTTGGTAAGGGTGAGGTCACGAGTTCAATCCTCGTCATGGGCTTTTAGCTTAATCGTTGTCATGACGGCATTGTTTTAATGCATCGACTAATGCCTCTAGCCGGATGGGCTTACTGATGTAAGCATCCATTCCAACTGCCAAACATTGTTCCAGGTCGCCCTGCATTACATTCGCCGTCATGGCGATAATTCGGGGACGCTCAGAAAGCGGCCATTTCTGGCAGATATGACGGGTGGCGGTAAGCCCATCCATCTCTGGCATCTGCACGTCCATCAACACCACGTCATAGGCTTGACGGTGCAAAGCGGCTAATACCTCTAATCCATTGGCCGCCACATCAATGCGGTAGCCCAGCCGTTGCAAAATTCGGACGGCTACTTTTTGGTTCACCGCATTATCCTCAGCCAATAGAATCTTAAGGGGCAGTTGCTGGGCCAGTTCAGGATTGAACTGAGAGGAGTCTGAGAAGAGACCCTGGCTAGGGATGCCTCGATGTCCCAGAATGCTGACCAAAGTGTTGTGTAGTTGGGCTCTTTTGATCGGTTTGTACAAATAAGCGGAAATGTTGAGCGTTTGAGATAGATCATTCAACTCTCGCTGACCCATTGCCGTTAGCATTACGAGGGGTAATTTCTGGCCGTTGGGCTGCTGGCGAATTTGGGCGGCTAGGGTAAACGGATCGACCTCTGGCGTCTCCATATCTAGAATGGCAATGTCAAATGGGTCCCCTTGCTGAAGCCAAGTCAAAACTTCTGCTCCAGACTGAGTCTTATAGACCTGCAAGCCAAGAGATTGGGACTGCTGCTGCAGCATTTTCCGAGACGCGGTCTGATCCCCGACAATCAGCAGGCGCCTATCGCTCAACCCTGGCTGAGCATCTGGGAGCGCCCGTATGTCTGGAGAAGAAACAACTGGAGCCACCATGGTGAAATAAAAAGTCGTTCCTTGGCCAATCTGACTTTCTACCCATATTCGCCCCCCCATCATTTCTGTCAGTCGTTGGCTGATGACTAACCCCAAACCGGTGCCGCCATACTTACGGGTAACCGAGGCGTCCACCTGGCTAAAGGGCTGGAATAAGCTATCTAGACGGTCTTGGGGAATACCGACGCCCGTGTCTCTGACTGCAAATTCCAGTTTGTAGACAGCCGGTTGGTTTGCGCCAGTCGATAGGGGTGCAGGAATCAGTGAGTGGGCTGTCACAGAAACGACCACTTCTCCCGTGTGGGTAAACTTGACGCCATTACTGATTAGGTTCACCAGGATTTGGCGCAGCCGGGTGACATCACTGCTGATGTTTTCCGGTGTCGCCGGATCAATTAGATAAGCCAGATCAATGCCCTTCTCAGCTGCCTTAGGAGCCAGGAGGTCTAGTGAGTCTTCAAGACAGGCGCGCAGATTGAGGGGGCGCTCTTCTAAATCCAACTGGGCGGACTCAATTTTGGAAAAGTCCAGGATGTCGTTAATTAGAGTAAGCAGACTCTCACCGCCGTGACGAATGATCTCGGCAAATTCACGCTGTTGGGGGGACAACTTTGTATCGAGCAAGAGCGTCGTCATGCCAATCACGGCGTTCATTGGGGTGCGGATCTCATGGCTCATGGTCGCCAGAAATCTACTCTTGGCCTGATTGGCGGCGTCAGCAGACTCTTTGGCTTGCTTGAGCGCAAGGGTGCGTTCTTCTACTCGGATTTCCAGGTCTTCGTTGGCCTTTTCCAAGGCGGTAAAGGAGGCTTTCATCCGTTCCGCCATCAGGTTAAAAGAGCGAGCTAACACCTCTAATTCGCTTATGCCTTTAATGTTTACTTTTTGCTCTAATTCTCCTCCAGAGATGGCTTGACTCGCTTTGCTTAATTGGTGGATGGGGCGAGCAATCGAACGAGAGGTAAAAACCCCTAAGCCAGTCGCTAGTCCTAAGGCGCCTAGACAGAGCCAGAGAGTGGCGCGGGTATTGGCATGAATTTGGGCCATGAAGTCGTTTTCTGGAATGGTCATGACAATCAGCCAATCCAAACTCCGATCATCTGAAAAGGGTAAAAGCTGAACAAACTGTCGTTGTCCATTCAGGTTAAAGCTGAACTGCTGAGCCTCGTAAATTTGACTGAGCCCGCCAAAGCTGGCTTCCAAATGTTGGGTCGTCGCTTGAATCAGGGTGTCATGACAGTCGCTCGCCTGAATTCTTTTAGGGCCATCCTGATTAGTGATGAAAGGCTGCTCAAGGGTTGAACTGGCCACTAGCAAGCCTGATCGCTCGATAATAAAGCTCTCGCCTGAGGGACTAATATCTACCTGCCGGAGAAAGCCGCTGATAACAGAAAGGACCAAAGGGGTATCCAAAACCCCCAGGAGAGTTCCCGCCTGATCATAGACCGGCAAAACGGCGTCAATGGCTATCTTAGTGTTGTCGAACCAGACATAAATTGGACTCCATGCGCTCTTGCCGGCCACCGCCGCGGCCTCATACCAGGGTCGGGTTCGGGGGTCATAGGTAGGGGCGACCACATCCAGGAGTTCTCCTCGGTGTCCATCAGGAGTGACCGTGTAGGCATGATATTCAAAGTCTGTGGCGGCGTCTGCAGCTTCAATGCTCAGGCTGTTATCCTGGCGTCGAGTCACCCCAACATAGTCCCCTTGTTCATTTCCCCAAGCAATATAGTTGACCGATTCAAATGACTTGAACTGCCCTAGTAAAAAACGTTCTAACCCTCGCATATCTTGCGCTGACAAAAGCCCCTGCTCAAGCACGGTCTGGTTCAGATGGTTTAGCTGATGCGGTGTATTCAGGTAGGTATTGAGGTGCAGTTGGATGCGATCGCCCACCTCTTCCAATAGCTGAGCAGCTAGGTCGTTGACGGTCTTCTGTCCATTGCGCCAGGAGAAATATCCCACTAAACCAACGGCGGCAAAGATTTGCAGAACAAAGGGAATAATCAAGACTGTCCGCAAGGGAACTTGGCTGAGGAGTCGGGTGACTAAACGATTGAGCAAGGTAACTGACATAGCTAGACAATTAGGGGCGGCTGGGGGGGGGAAGGCCCAAGCCGCTATTTTCTCCCATTGGTTTGGTTGCAAGGACAAGGAAAGGATCGAAAATTTTCGATTCGAATTCTGGAGGGTATGCCTTACTATCTGCCATCGATCTCCCGAACTCGAACTCGATACCTTCTCTCCTCCCCTAAAGGATTACGAACCACCACCCTGAGATACGATTGATTTACTGGCAGAGAAACTCTGACGTCAACTCTGCCATTGCGACTAACCGCCACTTCTTGACCATTGAGCAAGACTGAATTAGAAGGGTCAACGTCTGCTAGAAAAGCAACCTTGCCGCTTATTCGTCGCCAGTCTCTGATCCTAAGTCTTAACTCCCGGTCGATGGGGCGCGGAGGAGTTGGAGGTTCACCTGGAATAATCACCGAAACAAAACCGGGATTGACCATGACAGCTTGCCCTTGAGCACTGGCTTCAACCGCTCCCGCTAATGTAGCAACCCCGCTCTTACCGACAGGGTCGACACTGACGCCAAAGTCTGTGCCTCGCACCCCTGCAATTCCACTCGGAGTTCTAATTTCCAATCGAGTGTTCGGATTCGTGAATGGTCGGACTTGCAATCTCGCCTGACCATAGGCGATATCTAGAATCGTCACTCTAGCGCCGTCAGCCATAATTGACAACCGGTTAACGCTCAGAGCAGTATTCTCTGCCACTTTGACAACGCCAATACCTGTGTCAACATTGAGAATGGAGGTTGAACGACTAGCCGTGCTGATACCTTGACCGACAGCTCCTAGCCGATCTCCTACCCTGGCGGGTCGTTTTTGATTGCCTCGATAGGTGACATCACCCTGGATCTGTTGCACTTCCAACCAGCGTCGTTCAGAAGTTACCCTAATCTCTTGAGCCGCCAAGGGTGAGACTTCACCTAGTAATGCGCCCAGAAAAATAGATAAGCCTAATATTGCTTGAGTGAATCCTTGACGATAAGAGTGTCCATAGGTTGATTCGATGGGTGATGATGGCTGACTGGATTCCAGTCTTAAGTGAACTCCACACATTGCTGTAGGGTTGGCTCCCTTTATAGATAGGTGGACTTTTCCAACAAAGCAATTTTCCACTACAGGCATTCGCCCAATCATGGAAAAGACCTGCATCGTGTCTAGTTATTTGCTCTATCTTGAATCCCTGGTTCATAAAAGTATAACCATGAAATCAGGGATGTAACGAAAAAGAGCTTAGAATTCTTGGAATTAAAGTAATTTATCTTTGTTTGGTTTAAGTTTATTGTCTCTGGATATCGCTGCCTTGACATCGGGGCTTTCTCTAGCTTGGCTATCGCTTTTGGTTGAACGCCCAGGCTCCATTCCAGTCCTGAGGCAGGTCTTGTCCCATTAAAAGACGAACTCGCTGTTCGTACAGTTGCGCTGTTTTATCTCCTGGATTTTGGCGGAGAACAGCTGCAAAGTGGAACTGGGCCGCCGCCAGGTTGTGTCCGCTATACGCCTTAATTCCAGCTGCAAACGGCGCCAAGGTCGCCCACTTGAGCGATCGCTCCCTTTCCGGTTCGGCATCCAATACCTCGTAGATGGCGATGGACGCGGTGCGCCCTTTAACGATCACCCGGTCTAAATAGCGCAGTTGATAGCGATCGCGATCCGCCAAACGCACCCGCACCGCCTCAGAAATAATCAGGGCTGCGCCATAGATTTTCGACAATCCCTCCAGGCGAGCCGCCAAATTCACGGTATCAGACACAGCATCGGGCTGGATACGATGATGGGCTCCGATCATACCCGCCATCACATGCCCGGCGTGGAGGCCAACCCCCACTTCAATGGCGAAGTCTCCATCTTGTAGACGTTGCCGATTATAGTCTTGAATGCGCTGAAGCTGAGCGATCGCAGCATCGATAGCATCTTCCACCTGGTCGGGAAAAACCGCCATCACCCCATCCCCAATAAACTTCACCACAAACCCGTGATGCTTCTGCACCTCCGGGGAAATGCGCTGCAAGTAGGCATTGATAAAGTCAAACGTCTCCTGGGGAGTCATTTTCTCCGCCAGACTGGTAAACCCCCGAATATCCGAGAACATCACCGCCATATCTTTACTGACGTGATCCCCCAGTTCAATCTCAATGACGCTCTGCTTATTAAGAAACTGAAGATACTCTGGGGGAAAGAATCGAGAAAAAGCGTTGCGCTGTCCCTCCAGTTGCTCAAAGGATTGCTGAATCTGCGCCGTCATGGTGTTGACAGAGTCCGCTAACTCTCCCACTTCGTCGGTCCGGTTCACCTCAACTCGCTGACTCCAATGCCCCCGAGCAATTTCCTTAACTGTCCCGTTGAGTTTAAGGATAGGGTCAGTCACCCTTCCGGCTAACACAATGCCGACACCTAGGGCGATCACCAGCGCCACGCTGCACACTCCGATGGTAATTCGTGTATTCAATAAGATTCGCCCCATAAAGTCTGATTCGGGCGTCACTACCACAATCAGCCAATCCAGCCCGAAGCCATCGTTGAAGGGGAGGACTTCTAGAAATTGGCGCGTCCCGTCTAAGGAAAATGTCAGCTGCTGGTTTTGACGAATCTGGTCAAAGGAACCGAAGCGCTGTGATAAATAGGCCGCAGATTCTTGCACCAGAGGATTATTGCTGTCAATCGCTTTGAAAAATTGCGGGTTGTGTTCAGAACCCTTCATCAAAGGGTCCTCGGTGGAGCTAGATATGAGATTCCCTTTACGATCAACTACGAACGCTTGCCCCGTCTTGCCAATTTCCAGTTCCTTCAGGAACGTGCGGAACTCTTCTGGCAGCACCACATCTGTTGCACAAACTCCAAGCAGTTTGTGACTCAGGTGATCGTATACTGGCAGGCTAGCCGTCACGTTGGGCAGCTTGGTCGTAAAGGCGATGTACACCTCTGTCCAGGTGGAGGCTTCTGCTTGGAGGGCCGCCTTAAACCAGGGCCGCAAGCGAGAATCATAAGGCTGGTCAGCTCGATAAATCAAGTGTTGGCGATAACCCCGCACATCTAGTGTGTAGTAGTCGCGATAAAAACTCACATTCATCGTCTAAGCTCAAGAAACTGAGCTGGCGCAAAAGGCTCAGACCATTCTGCAAGCCCATCGGGTGAAGGGATTACTCGACTATTCCTTCAGATTTGAACCCCCAACTAAGACCCACAAGGCCCGTTATCAAATCACGGGCGTCACCCGCAATGACACCATGATTGAGCAACACCAACAATGCTTTGGCTGGCGGGTTTATGTCTCCAATACGCCTGTCGAACGGTTATCCTTTGAGCAAGCCGTTTTGACCTATCGGGATAGTGGATTGTCGAACATGTTCATCGGTTCAAGGGGAAATCCCTCGGTGCTAGTCCGATGTTTGTCAAGTGTGATGACCCAGTGCAGAGGTTAATGCATCTGCTCAGTTTGGGTCTACGCCTGTTGAGGCTAATTGAATTTGTTATTCATCGGCAGTTAGTAAACAGCCAAGATTCTTTAACCGGACTCTATCCGGAAAATCCCAAGAAGACCACCATAAAACCCAGGACAGAGCGGGTACTAAAGGCATTCGACAACATCACGTTAACTTGCTTTGATGTGGAGGGACAAGCCTATCGGCATATCTCTCCATTGACGCCGCTCCAGGAGAAGATTATCCAACTATTAGGATTCTCTCCTCGGATCTATACTGACTTGCTCGAAAAGCCTGGATAGTCATAATAATCAAGGATAGGTATTTTTTCTTACCCTTGATTACGCGAATAAGGAGACATAGGTATGGAAATCGACTCATAGCGAAGTTAGCCCCAGAATCATTGATGGATATTGTCACAGAGAAGACGATCGCTCTCTTCCAATGCCACATTGGTCTGTAAATAATCCTTGATTTGCTGACATCCATACGCCAGCATCTGATTCAAGTCTAATACTCGCGCCAAATTCCAGAAAATCAACTGTCCATCATCACTGCCTGAGACAAGAAAGTGACCATCGGGACTGAAGTCGAGCCCTTCAATCTTAGTTAAATGGCCAGGTAGGGTGGCGATCAAAGACCCATCCAAACGCCAGAGCTTGATGGTTTGATCGAGACCAGCTGAAGCCATGATCTCTCGATTGGACAAGTTGCCAAACGCCACTTTACGAACCCGGCCGCGATGCCCGTTGAAAGTTTTCATCAACATCCCGTCTATCCGCCAGAGTTTAACGGTTTTGTCCTCACCCGCAGAGGCAATCAGCTGACCATCGGCGCTGAACGCCACATCTCCGACGCCGCCCCGATGGGCATCAAGGGTTTTAACTAAGGCTCCATCCTGTCGCCAGAGTTTAATAGCGCCATCTCCACTGGCCGAAGCCAGCAACTGGCTATCTGGACTGAAGGCCACCGCCTGAACTCGGGAGGTATGTCCTGTCAAGGTTTTGATCAACCTCCCGTCTGGCCGCCAGAGCTTAATGGTCTTATCCTCGGAGGCGGAGGCGATCAGCTGCCCATCCGGGCTAAAGGCCACGCCCTCCACCTCGTTGGTATGCCCGTCAGCGCCGTCTAGGGTGAGTAACAACTTGCCTTCTAGGTTCCAAAGTTGAACCAGGCTATCCTCATTGACCGACACAAGCTGTTGGCCATCCGGACTAAAAGCCAAGTCATCGGCCTGATTGCTATGCTCCCAAAACGCCTTAACCAAACTGCCATCAACGTCCCAAAGCTTAACCACGCGGTCATCTGAGGCAGTGGCGATTAACTGGCCATTGGGACTAAACACCACCGCCTCAACCTCGTCCACATGCCCCGTGATGATCTTCAACAACGTGTTGTTTGGTCGCCAGAGCTGGACAACGCCATCTTCCCCGGCTGAGGCCAGGGTTAAATCATCGCCAGCTGCTGGACTAACGGCGACAGCGCGAATCCCTTCGGTGTACCCTTCTAAGATGTCGAGCAACGCGCCATCTAACCGCCACAGCCGAATGGTGTCGTCATTAGAGGCTGACACCAGGGTCTGACCATCCGGACTAAAGGCAATTCCCTCAACTCTGCTGCCATGATGCCTGAAGGTGTCCAATAGGTCTCCATCCTGTCGCCACAGCTTGATAGTGTGATCATCCGAGCCAGAAGCGAGGATTTCGCCACCGGGACTGAACGCGATGCGGTTGACTCTATCCCCATGAGCCTCTAGCGTTTTCACCAGAGCGCCTTCTCGCCGCCACAGCTTGATGACGCCGTCTCCACCGCCTGAGGCCATTAACTCGCCATCGGGACTGAAGGCGACGCTCTGAATGTAGTCGTCATGCCCGGTCAATGTTTTATAAGCTTGGAAACTGGCCTTGCTGTCGCCTTCTCGCCGCCACAGTTTAATAGTGAGATCATCCGATGCGGAGGCGAGGATCTCGCCATCAGGACTGAATGCAACGCTATTTACCCCGGCGCTGTGTCCTTTCAGCGTCGCCATTAGCACGCCGTCCGTCCCCCAGAGTTTTACATCGCCGTCCAGACTGGCCGAGGCAACAAGCTGCCCATCCGGGCTAAAGGCAATCCCTCGAACCCAGTCGTTATGATTGTCTAATGTTTTGATTAGGGCTCCGTCCCATCGCCAGAGCTTCACGGTATTATCCTGGCTGGCTGAGGCAATGAGCTGGCCATCGGGGCTAAAGGCCACATCGAACACGGCGCTTTCATGCCCCAATAGCTCATTGTATTCCTTCACCCCTAACACTGCTTGCATGATGACGGTGTTAACCTGGGCGCGCAACTCTGCTGGAGCGCCAACTATCTGATTGAGTTTCTGTCGAGACTGAAGGGCTCTGAGCAATGCCTCCAAGTTTCGATTCGAGGCGAACGATGCTTGAGATGACACCACAATCGCCTTGATTTCATTCACGATAGCGCGCTGATATTGAAGGTAGGCCGTCATCGCTAAGCCTGCGATGGCGATAAAGGCTCCACTCATTGTCCCCAGCACAATCCGTTGCCATTGGGAAACCGCTTTCTGTTTGGCTAATTGGGCCTCCGCCGCTTGGGTGCGGGCCTCGGCTGCTTCGGTGCGGGCTATCTCAGCTTGCCGCCTTTCTTGGTTCTCTTGCGCTTGACTGGCGACCAGAAATTGGTAGTCCAAATCACTCAGGCTGCGGGAGCCTGACCATTCCTGAGCATCGAGTAAGGCTTGACCCCGCAGCAAGCGCGAGGCATCCTGGCGATTTGACTGCAACCAAGCGTCTAAGGTCTCGGCATAGGGTCGGAGTTGGGCGAATTGCTGATCGAGCCAGCGCTGATTGAACACAGTTTGATAAATCTGGTTGAGCGCCGTCAGTTTCCCATTCTGTTTGACTACTAATCCTGACAATTGCAACTCGACTTGCTCTGGGCTGTCATCTGCTGGCGTTGACCCATGGAGCAAGATTTCTTGATAGACTCCTAGCAAGCGTCCAGCCCGCCGTTGGTTCCTCAGCAGGCGATCGCGGATAGTCCTAAAATGTTCTGGGTCATCTCGCGATTCCCAGTTCTCAATGATCTGCGACTGAACTAACGACGCAATCCAGGCGGTTATCTGATCGGGGTCACTGGGGACTGCCGCATTGGAGGTGAGTTTATCGGCGGCGGCATTGACCACCATCTGACACAGCTTTTGGGTCAGAAACGGCTGTCCCCCCGTCCACCTCAAGATCTCAGCCAGGAGCTTTTCGGGATGCTCAAATCGCCCTGTGAATCCCTGCAGGAGAGGCCTCGCTTCCTCCAGTTCAAACCCCTTCAGCTCAATCGCCCGGCCAATATTGAACGAGGTGTGATGGCGGTCTTGAATTAAATCTGAAGGCGTCGTTACCCCAAACAGCGCAAACGTCAAACGACGATATCTGGGGTCATGGGAGCGCTGGTTATAAAAAAAACGAATCAGGGCGAAGAAATCATCA
This sequence comes from Leptolyngbyaceae cyanobacterium MO_188.B28, assembly GCA_030065175.1. GTDB lineage: Bacteria > Cyanobacteriota > Cyanobacteriia > Phormidesmidales > Phormidesmidaceae > JAKSDM01. The sequence goes on from JASJDH010000051.1 coordinate 16,218, forward strand.
AGGGAAAACCCAGAACCCAGGATGCTATCAACTTCGTCGATAAAGATAAACACCTTTTCTTCGGCAAGCTGAGTCAGTAGGATATCCTCGATAAATTGACTCAATTGCTGAATCGGAGATAACTCAGCGTGCTCCCGGCGCCAAGTCTTGAAATTCATTTGCTGCAGGAGTCCAAACCCGCGTAATAGCTCTGAGATCAACCCTTTGTACCACTGTTGGGGTGTGACCCGTTCACTGCCGATACTGGTGACATCAATCGTGGCGCAGGCAAATCCAGCTTGCTCCAGCCGATGCTTCATCCGCACCCGCAAACTGGATTTACCCGTCTGCCGGGCGTTAAATACGTAACAAAATTCGCCGCTAAGGAGAGCATTGTAGAGGTCTTGGTCAGCTCGGTGCTCAACATAGCTGGGGGCGCTGACGCTAAGGCTACCCCCAACATGATAGGCGTAGGCTAAGCGAGTATCTAAGATCATGGCGCTTTGTGATTGCAATCAGAAATGGGATAGATTTCTAGGATTGATCGCCCTAAGTATTTAAACGTTGGAGCCAGTTACTGCAGCCTGTAGTGATTGCTCAGAATGAGTTTGAGACCCTATGGCGCTTAATTGTCAGGATTGGGGCCATAGGCCGAATAAACTTAATTATGGAAGCTAACGAAAGGCTAAGACATTTCTGTAGATGATTTCAACTCTGATCTTGCGATCTGTATCTGATCTTGCGATCGAATGTCACTGTTGATAGAGCGATAGCATCGAGTAGAGAAACGCCAATCTCCTTCTTCCTGGCTCTGCAAGATATCTTCTTAGCAGCGAATAATATGGTGGTTTTTCCGTCCCTAAATACTCCTCTAGAAGCTGCTCTGGCGATCGCAATATCAAGATCGACGCCCAGGCTGCAATATCCACGATAGGTCCGTAGCGATTAATCAGCTGTTGGCAGGCGTCCATGGCGACCTCAATGTCCAGGGAGTAGAGGCTGATGGGAACGAACTTTATAGCTGATTTCGATACATCTTTGGTGATACGCCCATTCGCATACGGAAGTGACGACTAAGGTGGGATTGGTTAGCAAATCCGCATTCTAATGCAATATCAGTAATGGACATTTGAGTTTGTTTCAACAGGGTTTTAGCTTTTTCTACCCGCAGCTGCAGGACATACTGATAAGGGGAAACACCTATAGACTGCTTAAACATCTGACTGAAATAGTACTTGCTCAGGCCCGCTTGTTGAGCAATGGCCTCCAGGCTGATATCGCTGGATTGGTAGGTGTGGATATAGGCCAGGACTTTATCGAGCTTGTATTTAGACAGCCCTCCCTCATATCTTTTAAACTTGCCTTCGACAGTACAGTATTGACGCAACAAGTGAATCAAGAAGAGATTGGAAATAGACTCAAGGTAAATCTTGCCGCCAAAGCCTTCTGTCTGCATTTCATGTAAAAAATCGGCAGCGAAACGCGCCAACTTGGGATCTTGGGTGTACAGGATGTTTCTCAATTCAAGGTAGTCTGCTTTGGGATGATCATTCTCTAACGCCACTCGATGTAACAATGAAGGCTCGATGGTAAATATCAAGGCCTCATCAGTCGTTTCAAAGTGCCAGAATGCTGGGGTGTAGGCAGGTAGCAGAAAAACACTTCCAGATTTTGTGGGTCCATCGTATTCTTTATTCCCGATCCGCGTTACTTGACGCGTTCCCGGATTGAACTGAAAGCACAATAAATGCTTGTTATAGCTTGGGGTATCAGAGTCATCAGGGTCTGCAATCACATGATTCACAGTGAGTCCTTTTGTATTGAACTCCTTTCTGGTCAAAATCCACTCATCTTTAAAATGTTCAAGTGGATCAATAGCCAATTGGGGTGAGGGGGAATGCTGGGTCATGAGTAGAAATGATGGGTTTTTTCTATCTGTTAATCGCTATTGTTAAGAAGGGGAACACCGTCACAGAGATGGCGATCTCGCTCTGCCAACGCGACATTGGTCTGTAAATAATCCTGGACCCGCTGGCACCCATAGGCTAGTACTTGGTCAAGGTTTAATACCCGTGTCAAATCCCAGAAAATCAACTGTCCATCATCACTGCCTGAGACGATAAATTGACCATTAGGGCTGACATCAAGCCCTTCAATCTTAGCGGTATGGCCAGGCAGGTTTGCGATCAAAGCACCATCAAGATGCCAGAGTTTGAGGGTATGATCGCCCCCAGCTGAAGCCAGTATCTCTTGATCGGTCCCCTTGCTGAACGCCATCTTACGCACCCGGTCACGATGCCCTTCGAAAATTCTGATCAATGTTCCGTCTCGGCGCCAAAGTTTAACGGTCTTGTCCTCACCCGCTGAGGCGATTAGTTGACCATCGGAATTGAACGCCACATCTCCGACGCCGCCCCTATGAGCCTCAAGGGTTCTGACTAAGGTCCCATCCCGTCGCCACAGTTTAATAGTGTGATCGCCACTGGCCGAAGCCAGAAGTTGACCATCCGGACTGAACGCCACCGCCTCAACTCTGGAGGTATGTCCTGTCAATGTGTTGATCAACGTCCCGTCTGGTCTCCAGAGCTTAATGGTTTTGTCATTTGAGGCAGAGGCGATCAGCTGACCATCGGGACTAAAGGCCACCCCCTCCACTTCATTGGTATGTCCATCCGGTTTATCTTGGGACCACAACAACTCGCCCGCTAGATCCCAAAGTTGCACCCGATTATCCTCACTGGCCGCCACAATCAGTTGACCATCCGGGCTAAAGGCCAAATCATCAGCTTGATTGCGATGTTCCCGCAGCGCTGTAATTAAACTCCCATCAACGCGCCAAAGCTTCACTACTTGGTCATCTGACGCAGTGGCGATGAGGTCGCCATCGGGACTAAACACCACTGCCTCAACCTCGTCCTCATGCCCCGCGACGATCTTCAAGAAAGTGTTGTCTGGGCTCCAAAGATGGATGACGCTATCTTCCCCGGCCGAGGCGAGGGTTAACGGCTCGCCAGCATCAGGACTGAAGACAATAGACCGAATCCCTCCGCTGTGCCCTACTAAGGTGTCGAGCAGCACGCCATCCAACCGCCAGAGTCGGATGGTGTCGTCATTAGACACTGACGCCAAGGTCTGTCCATCTGGACTAAAGGCAATCCCTTCAACCTTGCTGTTATGGAGTCTGAAGATATTGAGCAGGGCTCCATCGGGGCTCCACAGTTTAATGGTTTTATCATCAGCCCCGGAGGCAATGATCTTGCCATCGGGGCTGAAGACAACTCGATTGACCTTATCCCCATGGCCTTCCAGGGTTTTCACAAGAGCACCCTCTCGCCGCCAGAGCTTGATGGTTCCATCTCCACTCCCCGACGCCACCAACTCACCATTGGGGCTAAAGGCGACGCTCTGAATTGCATCGCTATGTCCCTTCAGTGTTTTATAGACTTGGAATTGAGCCTGACCGTCGTCTTCGCGTCGCCACAGTTTGAGGGTGTTATCATCGGACCCAGAGGCGAGGATCTCCCCATCGGGGCTGAAGGCGACGCTATTCACCCCAGCGCTATGCCCTTCCAGCATTGTCGCCAGTGTTCCGTCTAATTCCCAGAGGTTTATAACGCCGTCCTGACTGGCGGACGCAATCAGCGTCCCATCCGGGCTGAAGGTAATCCCTTGAACCCGGTCGCGGTGGTCGTCTAAGGTTTTGATTAGGGCGCCGTCGCGTCGCCAGAGCTTCACCGTATTATCGCGGCTGGCTGAGGCGATCAGCTGGCCATCCGGGCTAAAGGCCACATCGTAAACGGTGCCGTCATGGCCCAATAGCTCATTGGATTCCTTCATCCCAAACACGGCTTGGTTGATGGCGGCATTCACCTGATCCCGCAGCTCAGTTGGAACACCAAGGGGCTGATTCAATTTTCGCCGAGCCTGGAGAGCTCTGATAAAGGCTTCCAAGGCGCGTTCTGAAGCGAACGATTCTTTAGACGACGTCACAATCGCCTGAATTTCATTGATGATGGCGCGTCGGTACTGGCGGTATGCGGTTACTGCTAACCCTGCGGTCATGGCGAAGGCCATACTTAAGGTCGCCAATACAATCCGTTGCCATTTAGAAATGGCTTTCTGCTTGGCCAATTGAACCTCAGCCGCTTGGGTGCGGGCTTCTGCTGCTTGGGTGCGAGCCTCTGCTGCTTGGGTGCGGGCCTCTGCTGCTTCGGAGCGGGCTATCTCAGCCTGCCGCTTTGCCTGGTTCTCTAGGGCTTGGCTGGCGGCCAAAAATTGGTAGTCTAAATCGCTCAAGCTGCGGGAATCGGCCCATGCCTGGGCATCCTGTAACGATTGACCCCGCAGTAAGCGAGAGTCATCCAGGCGATTTGACTGCAGCCAGGCCTCTAAAGTCTCGGCATAGGGCCGGAGTTGGGCGAATTGCAGATCGAGCCAGCTTTGGTTAAAGACGGCTTGATAGATTAGGTTACGCACCGTCAGTTTGCCGCCCCGTTTGACCACTAATCCTGACAGTTGCAACTCAACTTGCTCTGGACTGTCATCAGCGGGCGCTGATCCGTGTTGCACAATCGCTTGATAGACCCCTAGCAAGCGTCCAGCCCGCCGTGGATTCCTTAGCAGGCGATCGCGGATGGTCCTAAGATGTTCTGGGTCATCCTGCGATTCCCAGTTCTCAATCATCTGCGCTTGGACTAACGACGCTATCCAGGCAGCTAGCTGATCGGGGTCGTTCAAAGCGTCTGAATTAGGCGTAAGGTTATTGTCAGCCGCCTTAACCACAATCCGACACAGCTTTTGGGTCAGAAACGGCTGTCCCCCCGTCCACTTCAATATCTCAGCCAGAATTTTTTCAGGATGGTCAAATCGACCGGTGAATCCTCGCAGTAGAGGCCGAGCTTCCTCCTTTTCAAATCCCGCTAGTTCAATTGCTCTACCAATATTGAACGGAGTGCGATTGCGGTCTTGAATTAAATCGGAAGGAACGGCCACGCCAAACAGGGCGAATGTCAGGCGACGGTATTTGGGGGCATAGGAGCGTTGGTTATAAAAGAATCGAATCAGAGCGAAGAAGTCATCGAGGGAAAACCTGGCGCTGAGAACGCTATCGACTTCGTCGATAAAGATGAACAGCTTCTCGTGGGTAATTTGAGTGAGTAAAACATCCTGGATAAATCGACTCAATTTTTGGATGGGGGATAACCCAGCTTGCTCCCGCCACCAAGTCTTGAAATCCACCTTCTCCAGCAGGTCAAACCCCCTTAATAGCTCTGAGGCGACCCCCTTATACCACTGTTGCAGTGTGACCTGTTCATTGCCAATGCTGGTAACATCGATGGAGGCGCAGGCAAATCCAGCTTGCTTCAACCGATATTTCATCCGCACCCGCAAACTGGATTTGCCTGTCTGCCGGGCGTTAAACACGTAACAAAATTGGCCTTTCAGAAGGGCGTCGTAGAGGTCTTGGTCGGCTCGGCGCTCAACGTAACTGGGCTCCCCAACGCCAAGGCTGCCCCCAACATGATAGGTATAAGATGAGCGAGTATCTAAGACCATGTTGCTTTGAGAAGGAAATATGAGATTGGTCAGAGACTAAAACTAGGCGGCCTAACCATGGAACGTTCAATCTAATCCAGGCGATCTCGGAGGTTAAGACAATCAAAATAGTCATGTTTCATGACTTCTCAAAGACCCATCAGAGGCGGTAGATGGTGCTGAGACTTTGCTTCAAAGGATATCCCCAGTAAGGTTTCTGGATGTCTGTTTAGCGTCGCTTCCACCAGACAAGGACAAAAGTAAATGGCTTACTCAGGTGGGTAGTGCTATCAGATTTCATAGAAATATTATATGTTGCCTTTAGGCTCAATCACTGCCGTCAGCCTCACCAAGCGCTGACCAACTTAGCTATTCAAACCCATGTTCAAAAGGCGGCACCCAGATTCGAACTGGGGATAAAGGATTTGCAGTCCTCTGCCTTACCACTTGGCCATGCCGCCGCATCGCAGTTCACTATATCAAATTTTGCCAACTTTCGCTTAGATTCACTGAGTAGCCTCCCTAAATAACTCAATCTTTGCGCCAAGCAAAGTAGTGAGTCAGAGCAGCTGATCGATCATCCGATTGGCCTGAGAGCCATAGCCGCCGCCAAAGAGATTGAAATGGTTCAGGATATGATACAGGTTATAGAGAATTTTTCGGCGTGGATAGCCCGCCTCTAAGGGGTAAGCCGCTTCATACCCTTGATAAAACGCGGCTGGGAATCCGCCGAACAGCTCAGTCATGGCGATGTCAACTTCGCGATCGCCAAAATAGACCGCTGGATCCAACAGAACAGGATCCCCTGTCTGAGTGACTGCAGCGTTCCCGGACCACAAATCGCCATGCACCAGCGATGGATGAGGCGTATGTCCGGCGAGTAAATGGGGAACGGCGGCTAATAAGGCGTCCTGTTTAGGGAAACGCCCTCCACGCCGAGCCGCCAATTGAAACTGATAGCGCAACCGATATTCAGTAAAAAACTCGACCCATCCTTCGGTCCAAGGATTTTTCTGAGGCGTTGAGCCAATCGTATTATTCTGATCCCAGCCAAAGCCTTTATCGCTTTGCACCCGATGCATGGCGGCTAAGCGCTCGCCCATCAGACGCCACGCCGACTCATCCCCATAGCCAAACTCGAGCCATTCCATCACGATATAGGCCGAACCGCCCGCTATGCCCCAGCAAATGGGCCCCGGGGCTTGGATGGTTTGACTTTCGGCGATCTGTTTCAGCCCTAGCGCCTCCGCTTCAAACATGGCCGCTTGGCTGGCCTGATTCAGCTTGAGAAAATAGGCGCGGTCTCCGTCGGTAACGGAGTAAGCCTGATTAATGCTGCCTCCCCCCACCGATCGGCGATCGCGGATCTGAAAGGGGCGACGGGTTATTTGACTGATTTGTTGGGCGATCTCGCTCCACATATTTATCCCTCAGGTCTGACGGTCATCACCCCATATGCGGTCGGCGAGAGGTAACGCTGCGCGGCGGCTTGCAGATCAGCGGCTTGCAACGATTGAATGTGGCTGGGATAGTTGATGGCGTGCGCCAGGTCGCCAGTAATGGCTTGGTAATACCCATAGAGGCCCGCCCGATCGCTAGGGGTTTCGTTGCCAAAGATATAGCGATTCGCAACTTGATTGCGGATGCGACGAAGTTCTAGCTCAGTCACCGGTTCTGTACAAAGGCGATTAACATGGTCGGCGATCGCAGCCTCCACCTCAGCTAACTGTTCCACCGGCAGTTGAGCCGTGATATAGAAAACGCCCTGATGTCCATAGGTCATATTGCTTATAGACAAGCTGTTCACCAGTCGCCGTTCTTCCCTTAAATCTCGAATCAGGCGAGCCGTTCTTCCCCGTCCGAGAATAGACGCCAGGATATCCAGAGCATAGGTCTGACTAAGATCAATCATGCCGGGGACACGCCAACTCATCACCAATCTGGCTTGCTGTAGCGTCTTGTCTACATAATCTATTCGGCTAATGGACTGAAAGGGGGGTTCAGGAATAGGAAGCGTTGAGTGAAGAGCGCCTTCACCGTCGCAGTTGGGAGAGAGTCCCCAAGCTTGACAGCGATTTTCCTCGGCCCGACGAAACCCATCCGCCACAATTTCAACCAGGCTGTCGACCGGCAGGTTTCCCACCGCCACCGCCGTAATACTAGCGGGACGATACCACCTGGTGTGAAAATCCCGCATCTGCTGAGCCGTTAACTGTTCAATTACAGAGGCGGGGCCTAGAACCGGGCGGCGATACGGCAACCGCTCAAACGCCATCTCCATAGAGCGATGGAAGGTACGGCGGCGGGGGTTATCTTCCGAGCGACGAATTTCCTCTAGAATAATTGGCCTTTCCCGCTCAAACGCTTCATCCGGGATGGTGGGGTTCATCACCAACTCGATTTGCAGCGGAGCCAAGTCCTTAAAATCTTGTGGCGCAGTTGTAATGTAATACTGAGTATAATCCTGGCTAGTAGCGGCGTTTGTCACGGCGCCTCGCTCCTCAATCAACCGCTCAAACTCGCCGCATTTGATATTAGGCGTCCCCTTGAACACCATGTGCTCAAGATAGTGGGCCATGCCGTTGATGGCGTCGGACTCGACAACAGATCCAACTCTAAGCCACAAGCTCAAATTGACGGCCTCGATCGGCATCTGTTCTGCAACGATGGTGAGGCCGCTCGATAACCGCTTGATAACCGGAGAATTCAGTTGGGTAACTGGGGGAGATTCAATCAGGATTGATGTCATAAGGCGTCGTGTTTGCCCTTTACTTTACTTATCTTAATCATTTGCCATTAAAGCTTAATCATTTGCCATTAAAGTCTGTATAGGATTTGACTGAAACCTGAAGTTGCATCATCTGAAGGCAGAATTTTGCTTTATTAAGAGAGAAATTAGAGGGAAAACTCTAAGAGACGCTTCGATTAAGGGGGCGTCGCAATTATAAATTTACCCAGCTATAGCGTATCAAGTGATTAAGGATGTTCAAAATTTGAATATTCCATATATCGAAAATGCTTGCCGGTTACAAAGATGGCTAAACCCTCTCTAGTCATGTAAAATCGAGCCTCTATAGCTATATGTATCAGGGCGACGGATTTCTCGCCTGAGGCAAAGTTATCTGACTAACCGATGGGCTTTAAACCTCAATGATCAATTGTCCTTAGGAGGAGGGGTATGGGGACCTGGATTAAGGAAACAAACAACGCGATTTACCTGATGCAGGGAGGTCACTATCTATCGAAAATCACAAAATATCCCTCCACGACTAAGGCTAATGAAAAGGTCTTGAATATCACCGGCATGAAAGCCTGGTTCAATCGGTCAGATGCGCCTAGAGCGATGACCGTTTCTCCGACAAATCAAGAACCCCCGCCCCTATCCGCCCCCTCTAGGCCTACTTCCGGTCTTAAGCGAATCAATAGTAACGGTCTCCTGATGATCAAATCGTTTGAGGGATTGCGACTGAATGCCTATCAGGATGCGGTCGGCGTTTGGACGATTGGCTATGGCTCCACTCGGGGAGTCAGATCCGGTATGAGGATCACCGAGGCGGAGGCGGAGCGGTTGCTCAAGGAGGATGTCAGTAGATTTGAAAAGGCGGTCAACAACGCCGTCAAAGTTCCGATTAACGACAATCAGTTTTCATCGTTGGTTTCTTTTAGCTATAACGTTGGTGAGCAGGCTCTGAGAGATTCCACCCTCCTGAGACTTCTCAATCAAAGAAACTATTCAGGGGCGGCCAATGAATTCCCTCGCTGGAATAAAGCTGGCCGTCGAGTGCTGGCGGGGTTAACCCGTAGACGCAAAGCTGAACAGGCCCTGTTTCTGGGACAAGATTTCAGCCGATTTCTTCAATAACCGGGTTAACCGTGCTTCTCCCGCTAGGTCCCTATGAACGACTTTATACGCCGCACCTGGCCTCAATTTAATCGTGGGCTCACCCCTTATCTGTTTTTAGCGCCTGCCCTCGCCGTACTTGGGTTAACCGTCTTTTGGCCGGCTCTGCAGGCGTTTTACTTGAGCTTCACCCATTACGACTATGACATCACTCAACCCCCTGTGTGGATTGGGCTTGAAAATTTTCAGGCGCTGCTGAAGGACAGAACGTTTTGGATTACGCTCAGGAATACACTGCTTTATTTAGTCGGCGTGGTCCCGATTTTGGCGATCGCATCTCTAGCTTTGGCCATTTTGGTGAATCAAAAACTTAGGGGGATTCGCTGGTTTCGGGTGGCGTACTACACGCCTGTGGTTATTTCCATGGTAGTGGCCGGCATTGCTTGGCATTGGCTCTATGACGAAAATGG
>JASJDH010000615.1 GCA_030065175.1 Leptolyngbyaceae cyanobacterium MO_188.B28
TGATTCGAATTCCTCATCGCTCCTGCATGACCAGCGCTGCACTCGCTTAGAACCCAATACTGTTAAGACTGCATCTATGGTCATTCTACTCTCTTCCTCCAGGATTTTGTTGTCCTATAGCAGACGCTCCACCTCTTATCGCTGCCCCCGGCACAGCCGAATGAGTTACCACCGGTCGTAACACGGTTTGAGCAACTCGATTGTTGTGTACGTAGATGATTTTGGAAACATCTGCAAATTCCGGACGACCGAAAAGGCGCCCTGCGCTGCCGATCACCTCTGCCTGCGGTACCGAAGTTCGTGTCACATCGATAACGAGTATCCCCGCCTGTTTATGCTTCGATGCCGCCTGCGATAGCAAATTTCTCAGGCTTCCGGTAGTTGGCGAATATAGCTCTGCAGTCGCATTATTTATGATGTAGTCACCAACACGGGTACCCTGTGCGGTTGACTCTGGAACACGAACGACGTCAGCTCTGAGATCTCGTGCTAGCGCTTGACCAACCCGGTTCTCCACGACAGAGGTCTGCGTAGCTAGGTCAGTATATCGTCCTGCTTGACTAGCGGTACCGGTCAGTGCTTCCACTTCAGCTCGGATGGACACAACCCGTTGTGGTTCAGCCAATTTACCAAGAATACGGTTTGCTGCCGTTTGCTCTGCTTGAGTTAAGGCTTGCCCTGTACGGATTTTTGCGGAGAACTGTGTTAAGCGTGTACGTTCAATAGGTGTGAGGTTACGTGCCCCACGGATCATTTGCAGTGCTTGCAAGCGACTAATACTGCTCACTCTAGCGAGATTATAAGTAGCCCGAACTAGATTTGTTGCAGCCGCACCAGCGCGCAATAGAGGACCGATAACTGACAGTAGCGCACCGCCTCCAAGAATGGCACGCTCAAATGTCGAGATTCGTCGCCCCCAAATATCACGGCCAACCAATGCCTCTCCAATCATCACCAGAGGACCTACAACCGGCAGCATGTGGATATACATTCGGACTAACATAAGATCGGCATCAGTTGGCCGTCCACGTGGATAAGGATAGAAACGATTATCTTGTGTATCTAGATATCCAACACCTAATCGTGGATGCTGCCTTAAACGAAAGCGCGAGCTGTGAAACGAACCTGGCGTTTCCGAAACGAAGTTGACCGTCATTTGGTGGTAGCCGTCAGTTGCTTGTAACCACCCCGACTCGACCATCGTCCGTCGCCATACTCCAAAGGTGCCACTGGGGTAAGGAACCCATTGTCGAGACCGGCTGTAACGTAAAACGACAACTACCGTTGGAACGTTAGTCCCACTACTCAACTCAAGTTCAATTACTTTCTCGTGTCCTACATGAGCAGTCTCATGTTCCGTTTCGCGCAGGATTCTCGGGTTTCTAACAACACTAGTATGGATTGAAAGAGGCATATTTCTCGCTGAGAGTGGGGGATTCTGAAGCCCTGGTGTCAGTGATGCCACCGTTAGTGTTGTCCGATGCTGACCTTGTCGCTGACCAATCTGCATGGCCATAGCACGAGAATTGACTGAGGTGCCAATGTAGAATGTATGAAAGCCACCGTGTACAATATCAGGATTTCTCGCCATGCGGATTTCATCGCTTAACTCCGCATGGCGCTGCTGTTGTATCACATGAGTCAGTTCATGCGCTAACAAACGACGTCCTTCTTGAGATTCTGGAGAGTATTGACCGGATCTAAACGCAATGTTCCGCCCAACGGTAAAAGCTTGTGCGTTGATTGACTTTGCCGCCTCATCTGCATATGAGTCTGCATGTACCTGTACCTGACTAAAATCCTGTCCAAATCGCGGCTCCATAAACCCACGGGTCTTCTCCGACAGGGGCTCTCCCCCACCCTTGTTGATATTCAACCGCGCCTCTAAACTCGGTGTCACTGCAGGAGCCTGCCCCATTTGTCCCTTCGCTTGAACAGTTTCCTCTTCCTCATCAGGTTGTTGCTGCAACTCATCATTCGCAACAGGAGAAAAGCGCTGAATACCCAGAGGATTTGGTGGGTTATCAACTTCGGTCACCTCTGGTGCCGACATTGCCATCACCCGATCCGCCGGGGCATCCGCTTCTTGCTCATACTTGTCCCCCGGCTGCCCCACCGTCAGCTTCGCCTGCACCGGCGCTTCATCACTCTCAAACGTCGGCATCCGTTGTATGGAATTTTGGGTCTCCCCCTCGTCATCACTGCCAAAGGCTTCCATCCGCTGCACCTCAGGCAGATCACCCTGGGCTTCTTCTTGCTGCTTCTCTTCCGCTTCACACTCAGCACACTTGGCTTGAATGTTGGCTATCCTGGTCGGCTGGAAAAATGATTGTGACCCACCCGCCGACTTAGCCTGGATAGTGGGGGAGTTTCCAGCCTGAAAAAAGGCCGTTTGCTCTGGGGAGGAAGCCGAGAAAAAGGAACCGTCTTCTTTCTTATCAAAGAAGGCCTTTTCAGCCGCGGCAGGTGGTTGACTGTGGGTGCTCTTGGTCTCAGGAGCTTTCATGGTTTATCGCTAGAGAATGCTCAAGAAGTTTTATTTAGAAAAGACGCGTTTATGCTCTTCTGAGGGGGATGACATACTGTCATAGTATTGGATTTCTGATATTGGTTTTGGCTGATCGCTAGAGAATAAAACCCTCGTTCACCTTTTGTAGGCTTTGTTCACAGTTTTTGTCGGCTTACCTTGTTTTTCTGGCTGCACGGTCTCAATGCTATTCCTGTTCAACCGCATGGCGCCTTTCATAGTCCTTCATGACCGGGTCTTAGTTACTCGTGCGCATGCCTTGAACTAACTGTTTATCTGAGCGATCGCCTCTTCCAGTTTTTCCACCCTGAGATCGTGCAGTCCCTGCAAAGTAAGGTCTCCTCTTTCAGATGCCAAAAATCGCAATCTCCCTTTGAATGCTGGGTTTCATGCTTCAACCCAGCCTACGGGGCGAGCGATCGCACTGCTGGCCTTCTATGATTTTCCCGCAGAGCACTGAGTGCATATTTGCTCAACCAATCCGATTGAATCGACCTTCGCCACTGTTCGTTTGAGGACGGATAAGACACGAGGCTCCGTTTCTCAAGCCACAATCCTCTCGCTCGTATTCAAATTAGTCCAAAGTGCCCGGAAACGATGGTCTCGAATTCGAGGATTAAGCATTTGGAAGATGTCATTGAAGGCGTTCAGTTCAAGGATGGTATTCGTGTTGCTCAGAAGACAGATTTAACTGCTAGTTAGGAGGCTGCCTGATCTAGGTTCATACACCAGATTTGACAATATCTCGCGAAATTACCAGGATTCGCGATCAGCAATTATTTCAGCTCAAAAAGGTTCATATTACGCAACAAGTCCAGTATTCAGATTTCAATTCAAATATCCTCTGGTTGTAACGACTCTAAAAACTCCATGAAATTATTAGCTACAGCATAGACGTTGCTATATCCAGCGGGTTTGACAAGTTGCTCTGGAAAAGTCTGCTCCCAGTGCCATATAAGCGAGTGAGCATCAAGCTGACATGTATCTATCCCTTTAGATTCTAACTCAGTAGCCATATCAGCAAGTCTTCCGCCATCAAGTTCCCGATGTTTGTGATCCCAAAAGAATACCTGATTTTCAACTAATGCATCAAAGCCTAGTAAAATTAGATTGCCACCTGCATCAGAACCAATAGGAATAGTCTCATCAGGAATACGACCAGCGTAAGTTTGCATGGTCAGATTGACAATGTCCTGGCTAGGATCGGTAGAGAAGCCGAAAAATTGATCTAAAGAATCTTTAGACCCCCAAGGGTTAGACTCACGAATAAAGAAACGTGCTCCTCTGCTCAGGGCAGTTTGACCATACTGGGATAAGAAAACGCTATATTCAAATGGTAAACTACCACCCAATTCCTGCTCAAAAGCTCGTAAATCAAGCTCTGTAGGATCGCGACGGCTGACCAACTGAATAGGGTAAGAGCCAAGACGTGCCATGATGGAATCTATCTTGTCCATATTGTTCTCCTACTGCAAGCTAATGAGTGTTATAGTGCCAGTTCTGTTACTCTCGCCAGATAATATTGAAACGACCATTCTTCGTGCTTTATGGCCTGTCTATTGGAGGTATTGCTAAAGAGAAACCGGCGTTTCAGGTTTTCTCTGGTGGGAGTGACATAAGAGCGATAAGTACCTAAGCAATGAAAACTACACAACAGATTGTCATATCAACAATGAATTTAGGGATTTCAGGAAAGAGTTTGTGTGATTAATTCTGCACACTTACTTAGAAAAGACTGGTCTAATTCAATATTATTTCCAAGTCTCGTTGCAGTATTAGACACAAAAAAAAAATTCTGGAATCTTCTTTGAGCAATGCTTCCATGAGAAGTATTTGAGTCTACCAGTACAGTATGACTCTTATTCTTAAACTTAGGGACTTGCGGATTAACAATATACCAATCAAGCCTTGCATCCTTAGGGATATTGAATTTCTGACTGGTACTTTGTTTTTCCGCAACTCCCTTACTGCCCTGCCCGAGAAATAGATGCGCCCCCTGTATGTGGAATGTTGCCATGCAAATCAGTAGGTACAAGCAACATCGTCTTTCCTCCTTGATGATGATGCCACGTTAGTTGAATACCCCACTCGTTTTTACCTTGACGATATCTTCGCATTTCACTTACATTTGGTTGACCTCTATAGAGCCAACGGTTGGGATCCTTTTTGGCAAAGCGCTGAGCTAGTTTATAATCTGCCAAATCAAAATCGATGGCTTCCCCCGTCATATCATCCAGTTTTATCCTATGCTTTGCCCATTTAGAGAAAACAGGATAACTATTTCGAAATGTTATCCCCTCATTGTTTGTAATACTGTTAACTTTTGATAAAGTTGATATCCAAACGGAATTACCTGGCGTTCCTTCCCAATGGCCATGTTTTCGGGGTTGACGTGCTTTAGCGAATAATCTTGGAGGCTGATTTGGATTCCACCAAGGTATTTTTCCTTGTTTGATTAAATTGGGATTCTGAATAGCCTCATCGACTTGCCCAAGGCGCTTATAGAGATTTGTTAAATTTTCCCGAACCTCTACTATGTATTTAGCACTATGACCAGAGGCTTTCTCTATAAGCTGTTTTTGAGCATCAATTTCGACCTCAATTTTTCTTCTATAAAGACGTAACTGTGTATTAGTTGATAGATCTTTCCAGTTCGCCAGATTCTCCTCGGTGATCCTAGAGATTTTGGAAGCCATTCTAGGATTGACAGTTTGAGTAATGTGAACTGCTTCCTCATGGAGCCTCATTGGATTACCAGTTTCTTTAAACCAAACTTCAGGAATCAGCTCATTATTCTTTCCCTTCCGAAACACGGTTACTGCTTCGCCAGATACACTGCCAAATCTCTTAACAAATTTTCTTTCTGAAATAATTTTGACCTTTAGATTCTTATATTTTCCTGCCAAATCCCTTGGCAATGCCGATAGGATTATCTCTCTAACTTGAGTTTTAGAAGCCTTTACTAGTGTAGAACTGGGAGGACGAACCTTAGAAAAACCAAAAGCTCCTCCAAGTGCAGCTGTAACTATGAAATTAAGTCGAGCATTACTTAAAGCTTTTTCAGCTTGCTCTACAGAAATACCCGTAACATTAGCACCTTTCTCAAAACTTGAGA
>JASJDH010000616.1 GCA_030065175.1 Leptolyngbyaceae cyanobacterium MO_188.B28
TGGTGAAGTCAAGGGAGATTGACCTGGTTGTAATTGATTCGGTGACGGCGCTCTTGAGTGAAGCGGAACTGAACTATGCCCTCGGAGAGAATATTCAAGGCTGCCTCGGCAATCTTATGAGCAAAGGATTGCGGCGTATTGTCTCCGCCCTCACGCCCCAGGGGTGTTCTGTACTGTTTCTCAATCAACTCAGGATGCGCAGCCATCTTGCGGGACCCCAGGCATCGCCCTCCGGCGGTCGCGCTCTGCCCTGCTACAGCAGTATCCGCATCGAGCTGACCAATGACCGGCCCCAGACATCGCGGGCAAAGGATTGCATCCAAGCCAGAGTGGTCAAGAACAAGATCACCGGACATCGCAAAACGGTTAAGCTGACCCTATCGAAATAAAACAAATGAACTACAATTGGTTGGTGATTTATCGACGAGGCCAAGTCCTCTGTTACCCTATGCCCCAACGCGCCCGATCTCCCAATGATGAGCGGCGGCGTCAGCGTCGCCTGCAGCGAGCCCAACGACGATATCTTAAAATCGCCTGCTGGTTGGTGGAAGGCGAAACCTTCTTTGTGGGCGGCCAAATCTATAATTTCGCCGAAGCCTGTCAGGTTCGATTTTCCCCTGAACGCATTACGGCGGAGACGAAAGACGACGCCATTCGCAGTGTTGAATTGTGGTATCGCAACCCGGTTGTTGAAGCCCGACTCTATGCGCCAGACTATGGCGACTCCAACGTGGAACTCAAACCGATCTATCGGGCTGTTGACCTTCAGGATATCCCCAAGCAGCACCTGATTTGGTTAGTGCGTTTTACCGAAGCGGAAGGACAGGCGGTGAGATGGCTCCTGCGCACTCATGTCCTGAAGTGTAGAAAAGCGCTCCTTTCCTTGGAACCCGGTTGATCATGCAACTCATGTCAAGGCGCGAGCTCGATCGACCCAACCATGAAGCCTCCAATAGACATCATGCCTATCCCCATCTGGAAGCAAATGGAACAAACTCAACCCTTCAGCCACCCTCAGGATGTCGAATTAACCGTCCTGCTGCCGTCAGAAGTCCTCAAGGCTGTCCAAGAGTATGCCGCTGAATATCGTATCACCCCCCATCAAGTGATTGAGCGGGCGATCTCTCAGTTTCTTGATCTTGAAATTCCTCCTGATCCGGTGGTTGAGGCTCCTTTTACCTATTCTCAATCTGCGCTCTCGCCTGAACTGAAATACGATTGTCATTAAATCTGTGGCTGCACAACGCTGGGGCGAATAAATCAATCTACGAGGTGCGCGCTCTTACCATGAGAGAAGCAGACATACCTATAATCGAGACAGTAAAGTTGGACCTTTAAGTCAAAAGACGCCTTTAGAGAAGATGATCCAAAGAGTCAGTAAAGAGTATATTGCGATAGATCCTGAGTATTGTTTTGGCAAACCCCGTATTGCTGGAACGAGAATGCCTGTGGCTACGATCGCCAAACTGTATTTAGAGATGGGGGAATCTCTAGAAGCCATAGCTGCCGAGTATTCTTTATCCAAGGCGGCAGTTTATGCGGCGATGTCATATTATTACGACCATCGGGCGGAAATTGACCGCCATACAGCCGAAAGCGAGATCTTAGTTGAAGAAATGAGGCGTAATAGTCCACCTTCTCCTTTACAAGAAAGGCTGAGGGCAATTCGGGGTGAGTAGACGGATTCGCTTTCATTTGGACGAGCAGGTTAAATCGGTTATTGCCCGTGAGTTACGCCGCCGTGGCATTGATGTAACAACAACTGTTGAAGTCGGCTTACGAACCCAAAGCGATGAAGCGCAGCTAGATTTTATTTGTCAAGAACAACGAGTGCTTTTTACTCAGGATGATGATTTTCTCAGAATTGCTAGTCGCACCCATAATCATCCTGGCATTGTTTACTGTAGACAAGGAACTCGTTCGATTGGACAGATAATTGAAAGTCTAGTTCTGATTTATGAGGTTTATGTGTCAGAGGAGATAATAGGCCGGGTTGAGTATCTGTGAGGAATGATTATCGGTAGGATTGGCGATCACTTCTGGCCTCTTCTTAGAGACATTGAAATTCCTAAGGCTCTTGAATAAGCCTTGCTCAGACCACCCTAACCCACCCCCATACTCAACAGGGCGCTTCAACGCCCACCCTCGCTAACGCGTTGAGTTCGGTGAAAAAATCAACTCGCGAGGAGTCAACTATGGCTACCAAAACCCGAATCCATAAGAGCGTTAATCGCACGCCTAAATCAGCCGCCGTCAATGGCGCTACGCCGATTGAAAAACTGGTCGGTCATCTGATTAAGGCGACGCATAAGCTCTACGGGGTTGAACTCATCCGCCGAGAAGAGCGTGAACAGCGGGCGATTTACTACGCGCTGCGGGAAACGCTGGGACGAGAAGTCAGCGGCAAAGCGGGCAATAAGTTCAACTGGCAGGTTTGGAGTCAGAAGGTATTCCCGAAGTTCTTTGGGGAGCCCGACGACATCAAATACTCAGCCAGGATGATGGCCCAAATTGCAGCGGCGCTCTACCATACCATCCCAGTAGATCCTGAAGCCGCCATTGCCGAACTGGTCCGACGGAATCAGGAATCGCTGAATCGGCGCAATGGCCAATCGGTCAATGATGAGGAAATCGACGATATCCTCGACGACGAACTCGATGATGAGGAAGAACCCCTCGCGGAACTCGATGACGAGTTAGGGGATGAGGAGGAAGACGAGTTTGGGTTTTGATGAACTCTAATATCGCCATTCCTCCCATTGACTGAGAACGGCTCCAAGATAAACCAGCCTGGGCGAATTGCTCAGGCTTTTTTTGCCCGCCCACCCGCCGAAATCCTAAAAGCCAAGGAACGCACCGAATCTAGCGCCCATTGGCGCATGGGGGAGATCCACTCAGCTCTTCCCCATGTTAATTACCCCGGAACAACTAAGAATCCACCTAAACCCTTTACCCACAGGCGTTCAGCATCTCCAACAAGCCGCCACCCTAAATAGCCAACTACGCCTGGTCATTCGCCAAATTCAACTGGGTCTGTCCGTAACCCCGCTTCTAGCCGCCAATCCCCCGTTAGCCAAGCTGGTTCAACAACTCCAAACAGCCCTGCCTAACCTGGCGGATCGCCAATTTTCACGCCGCAAGATTTGGCTGCATTATCCCATGACGGCTATCCTGACCCACCACCCACCCACCCCATTCCAGGCCAACGTCAATCTGGGTTGGAAGCAACACAAACCTCTCCTATTTGAATGGGGACTGCGCACCCTAAAACTAACTTGGATAGACCGACTCAAATTGTGGGCCACAGCAGAACACCTTCGGGTGTCTCCAACAGACTGTAGATTAGTGGTAATCAAGTTGGGCGAGTCCCCTGGCCGCCAACTCTATCGATGGGACGCCCAAGCCCATGAACACATCAAACAATGGACCTGTACATTACTGCACAATGCCAGCGGCCCGCCGCCAGCGCCGAAACCTCTGAAACATAACAATGATGGCGACTGGCTGCAAGAGATCCTGAAAAACATTGACCGGGTTCCAGAAGTCACACTCTAGAGTGTGGGAATAGAGCCAAGACTCCACTTAAATTAAACCTTAGATCAGCGCCTTGAGAAACGCGAATAGACGCTAACTCGATGGTCAAGAGTTGGGTGACTCTGCGATCTCCATGCTCACTATTGACAACTGTGAGGTTGACAGTCTCATAGGCTGTGCGCCAACCCAGTCTTTCTCCAACTGATCGCAAAGTTCCTGCCAACTCATCAACTTAATCGACAGTCAGTGATGGCGAATGAAACTAACGAGCGATCTTAACAACGTCTTTACCAAGCAAACGTGACTCCGCCTCACTCCCACTTCAATGTCACGTCAAGATCGTGTGACCATCGCCCCGTAGTCATATAAAGGTCGCCTCAAAGTCGCAAAAACGATTAATGACCACTTAGAAGCCGCCTGATGAACACAGCGCCATCGGGCTAAAAATCGGATCATCCCTGCCAAAACACCTGAACGTCACTTCAAACTCGCTCTGAGAACACATTCATAACGGTTTTAAGACGCAAGATCATGGCTCCAAAATGGCCATTGTGGCCAAATCTGTACGTATTTTTTTCTTCCCTAGCTATGTCAAAAAATGAGAATTAGTATAAAAATATACTCAATACGGAATCCCGCCAAACACACGGATTAAGCCTGATCTCAAGTGAAATCTACGGTTGTCTGCCGTAGATTCGTGGCGATCCAATACTGCTCATTGAGCCCAAATCACAGTGACAGATTCGCTCAGACGAGACTAATGATTCACCTGCTCAGGAGATGATTTAAGGAAAGTAGGGGGCGAGTTGACAGTATCGCAATAAGTCTTAGCTGTCTCGACTTAATAAAGACTGTGTCGGGGGCTACTCATTTCAAGACAGTGCTTCGTTTTTGCCATTAAAATGAATTCCCTTGCCTCAAGAATCATCTGCGCTCAAAATATGAACTTGATATTGGGGCGCCTCTGCAAGGGCTTAGCCATAATCCATCAAAAAGTCTGACAAGATCCTCGACAATATCTACCCATTGGCGACGCTCAAAGAAAACGCATTGTGAAAACCGTCAAAATCCACTGATCAATTGAGGCGAAAATCCACGTTTGAGTAGAGGTCAAATCAATCGTTCAGTGCTAAGCAATAAAAGAACCCTGTGAACGACTCAAAGAGTTAATCAATATTCCTTATCCGTGATTGCGCTATGACAACCCTCAAAGCAGAAAACGCTATCCAAGTTTGCCTATCATCAGAAGAAAAGAAGCAAGTAGAAGCCTTCTCTAAAGCAATTGGTTGTTCCCCCGCAGACCTGTTCAAACACTGCTTAATCCACCAACTACACTCTCCGGGCGCTCAAATTCTCTGGCTAGCTATCTTAGGACGTCACCGTTTTCACCTCTTGATGGCCCAACTGGACCCCATCAAGCAGCAATTTAGAGAACTGATCAACACCATCCCCGTGGTGGACGATCGGGCTAAGCAACATTTCATTCAACAGGAAGAAAAAGTCTTCCAAACCTGCATCGAACAGCTCACTGCCCATGGCGCTGACCTTAACCAGATTCTGTCCGCCATCCAAACCAAAGCGATAACCATCACGGGCATCTCCGAAGCTGTTATCGAAGCCGATTTGATGGAAGCCGATTAAGGTCCACCCGGGAGACGACCATGACCGCGCCAAAAAATGATCAACCAAATATCAACACCACTTGTCCCCGCTGTCAGAGTACGATGACTCAAACCTTCCAAGAAATCTACAACCAAGGAACCAGCAACGCTATCATCAAAGGAGATTATTTCAGCGATCGATGGGGCGTCTACCGGGGACACAGTCAAAGCACGACCCAATTAGCTCGACAATGCGCCCCACCCCGATGGCGAAAGCCTGGTGAAGCCCTCCAAGGGAAATTGTCAGAACTGGCTCTTCAAATCTCACGTTTTTGGCAGAGAGACATCTCTCCCCCTTCTTTTCTACTCTAAGCTGCTTCGAATATCTCTTGCAACGCATCAACTTGTTGAAGAAAGTGTTCTCGTCGATCAGATAGAGACACGAATTCCGCCATTCGCTGACGGGGTCGGAAGAATTGA
>JASJDH010000617.1 GCA_030065175.1 Leptolyngbyaceae cyanobacterium MO_188.B28
CCAGTGTGTATCGCTATCTGGATGGTACGAAGGTCGTGCAATCGGCAAATTGAGACTCAGGTGTCTCATTGTGGAATATACCTTTTCGGGGGGTTATGCAAAAAACCCCATCCTAGAAGCGATCTACGAACCTGTGTTTATCGACACTTCATATGGGTTCCGTCCCAAGCGAAGCTGCCACGATGCTCTGAGGCAGCTTAACAGAGAAGTGATGAAAGAGCCAGTCAACTGGATCGCCGATATCGATTTGGCCAAGTTTTTCGACACAATGCCGCATCAGGAAATCCTAGCCGTATTGAGCTTGCGAATTAAGGACGAGAAGTTTCTCCGACTGATCGCTCGGATGCTCAAAGCGGGAGTCCAGACACCTGGAGGAGTATTGTACGATGAGCTGGGGAGCCCCCAAGGCTCAATTGTCTCCCCCGTGATCGCTAACATCTTCCTCGATCACGTAATGGATAAGTGGTTTACCGAAGTGGTGAAACAACACTGCCGAGGATACTGCGCCATCGTCCGTTACGCGGACGATGTGGCTGCCGTGTTTGAACACGAAGAAGACGCCCGCCGCTTTATGCGGGTACTGCCGCGACGACTGGAGAAATATGGCTTACGCTTGAACGCGACCAAAACCCACTTGCTGGCATTTGGTAAGGCCCATGCCCGGCGCTGTTTTCAGACCGGACAACGGCCCTCAACCTTTGACTTTCTGGGGTTGACCCACTATTGGGGCCGAAGCCGCAATGGATATGTTCGCATGAAGCGCAAGACATCGAAGAAACGGCTACGTCGCTCCCTGAAGCAACTGAAAATATGGTTGTGTCAGGTACGCAGCGTCTATAAACTGCCTGTGATCTGGAAAGTAGTGGGGCTGAAATTGCGCGGACACTTCAACTACTTTGGAGTGACTGACAATAGTAAAGCCCTGTACTGCTTTAAGAACGAAGTCTATCGGCTTCTGTTCAAATGGCTCAATCGTCGTAGCCAACGGCGCAGCTTCACATGGGCGCGTTTTCTTCGCTATATAGCACGATACCCACTCCCTCAACCTGGACGCTTAGTATCACTCCATACGTGGTGAAAGGCTATATGAAGAGGCTCGTGCGGGAAATCCGCAGGCGGGCTTCTGTGGGGGGGAGGCTCTCAACAGTGCATGGTCAAATCTTGTGACACTCTTGAACCGAAAGGCAAGAGAAACGGGGAATACAAAGCTGACCTAACCGCTGGAGGAGTCCTCTCTACCCGACTGACTACTTAAATAATCAATATTTGCTGACGGTGACCGCCCCAGATGCTCAACTTCAGGGGTTAGACTCCCAGTTCTGGCCGGAGCAGCTCCAAATCACCCTAACCCAGAGTTTGGAAACGACCCGTCGTCAGCATCAACCCCCCTATCTCATCGCTCAAGCGAAGCTTCTCGGAGTTTTATTGCTTGGTTTGAGCATTGCATCGCTGATTTTGGCCCGCTGGCAGCGCTATGTGCGACAGAAACCGGTAACGTTACTGGACGTTAATACCAATCCGCTGATCAAACAGCGGTCCAGACTGCACCAATCTCGGATTAGAGAATTACAGCGGCTTTTACTAAAGGCGGCACAATTCACGCTCTGGACAGCGGGGGGGTTGTTCGGGTTATCGAGGTTTCCGCAGACTCGTATTTTGGCGGTTCATTGGGTTGGTTTTTTGAAAATTCCCCTGGTGTTGGGGCTTGCGATCTTAGGAAGCCATATTTTGATTCGTCTGACCCACATCGTCATTGACCGATTCAGCCTTGCCGTCAGCACCAACCCTTTGCTGCCCAAAGTCTCCACAGATCGGATGCAGCAGCGGATCGGAACCCTCTCCCAAGTCTCCAAAAGCTTAAGTTTTTTGACGATTGCTCTGACAAATCTATTTCTCGCCCTGATTATCCTAGGGGTTAATATTGGGCCTCTATTGGCAGGCGCTGGTATTCTCGGCGTTGGGATTTCCCTTGCTTCCCAAGGCATCATCAAAGACACCATTAATGGATTTTTGATCGTGTTTGAAGACCAATATGGTGTGGGAGACATCGTGCAAATTGGGGACTGGACTGGGTTAGTCGAAACCCTTAATTTGCGAATGACCCAGCTGCGCAACGCAGAGGGCAAGCTAATCACCATTCCCAATGGCGAAATCAAAGTCGTCGCCAACTTATCGAGCCAATGGTCCCGAGTTGATCTCAATATTCCGGTACCCTATGAAGTCGATTTAGCAACCATGATGGAGCTGATTGAAGCGACGGCGACAACTATGCAGGCGGATGAGCGCTGGCGGGAACTGATTCTGGAAACCCCTCAGCTGATGGGGGTGGAGGACTTTAGCGATCGCGGCCTCATTCTCAAACTCTGGATCAAAACCCAACCCCTCAAACAGTGGGAGGTCGCCCGAGAATATCGGCGTCGGCTTAAGCTGGCCTTAGACCAAGCGAAGATCCAAATTCCAGCGCCGCAGCGATCCATATGGATGCACTCCGTCGAACCCCACAACTTCTCTCCAAAAGAGTAATCGAAAAGCTTTGCAGATGCACTATCCATCCCCTCCGATTAGCATCCTGCGTTGGGAAAGAACAGAATCATCCCCGTGAATGATTTTTCAGACTTGAGGATTAGCCAAATGGCAGAGAGGCTAATACTAGCCTATGAGCTTTAATAAAGGCATCAAAGGTATTTCCCATTTGCCCAGATAGGGGTTATCCTCAGAAGAAATTTTTGAACCAACCGCGTCGCCAGAAGAAATAGAACATTCCTAATGTGATCGCCGCCATCACCAGCCACACCGAGGGATATCCCCAATACCAGTTCAGCTCTGGCATATTCAGCGGGGAGGATTCAGGATTGAAATTCATGCCGTAAATACCCACCACAAACGACATGGGAATGAAGATAGTTGAAATCACCGTGAGCGTTTTCATCACTTCATTCATGCGATTACTCACCGCTGAAAGGTAAATGTTCATGAGGCCTGCGCAGGCTTCTTTATAACTCTCAACAATGTCGAGCAGTTGCACCGCGTGGTCGTAACAATCTCGAAGATAAATGTCTAGATCTTGGCTAATAAAGTCGCCATGATTGCGGAGTAAACTCGCTAGCGTATCCCGCTGCAACCAGATCAGTCGGCGCAGGGTAGACATCTCTCGCTTCAACCGATAAATTTCTCGAAGCGTTTTCTGATTTGGATGCGCCACCACTTCATCTTCTAAGTCCTCCAGTCGCTCTCCATAGGCTTCCAGGACAGGAAAAAAGCCGTCCACAATTGCGTCAAGTAACGCATAGGCCAAGTAATCTGCTCCCATGTGGCGAATTGCGCCCTTGCCCTGTTTAATCCGCGACCGAATCGGCTCAAAGCAATCGTAGGCAGGCTCCTCCTGCACGGTTAGCAAATAGTGTTCTCCTAAAACAAAGCTGATTTGTTCACTGACAAAACGCTTGTTAGAAGGGACAAAGAACATCATCCGGGTAATAATAATGAGCTGATCGCCATGGATTTCAACCTTGGGGCGTTGAGGAACATTGACAATATCCTCAAGCACTAGTGGATGCAGATGAAAGATATCCCCCAATTTATGCAGGACATCAACATTCCCCAATCCCTGAACATCCAGCCAGGAAACGGATTCACTATCTAGATAGGGCTCACACTCCTCAGGAGTCGCCAGCCTGGTTCGCATTGCGGTCGTTTCGTTATAGTCGATCAGAACCAGGTGTGAACTCGCATTAGCGCTAGATATGCTTAAGACGCCAGGAATAGTCCCCGGTGAATCGTAGAAGTAATCTAACCCGGTGTTAGGGTCGTCTTTGGTCGTCAAATTGTCCATGGCATTGGCGTTGAGATTTTAGAATGGGAGCATGACTGATAAATTCGCTTTTCCTTGCATGACTTCCTATTTGGAGCAGCTGGACATCTGGCCAGAAATTCATTACGAATTGATCACAGATTAATAACATTCCATCCACCCTCCA
This sequence comes from Leptolyngbyaceae cyanobacterium MO_188.B28, assembly GCA_030065175.1. GTDB lineage: Bacteria > Cyanobacteriota > Cyanobacteriia > Phormidesmidales > Phormidesmidaceae > JAKSDM01. Next base: position 3,978 of record JASJDH010000617.1, read on the forward strand.
CTCTTTCACTTTCTCCTACAGGGACTTTATTTTCACGCAAATCCCTAGATCGTCATGGGGGAATCAACATATAGAGCAGGTACTTCCATGACAAAATGCAGGTTTTGTTCCTGGAGTCGTCGGGCGATCGCTTCTTGGGAGATTTCGGCCAACCGTTTGCGCAGTTCGATAGAGCTTTCGTCCGAGCCCACGATGAAAAAGCTAAGTCGAACTCGGGAACCAGGCCGATCATCCAATTGAAAAAATTCTATGCGCGTACTGCCCGGATCGATCCCAAACACCTGATCGATACTTTCACTAATCACCTGCCCCGCCAACGCCTGCTCATTGACCTGCAAGGGACGGCTAAAATCAAAATAGAGCAATACCATCACCTTCCTTCCTCGGGTGACATTGACGATTTTTTTCGCCACCATGATTGAGTTAGGGACGATGATGAGAGTATTTTTGGCCGCAGAGCGGATTTTGGTGGAGCGGAGGCCAATCCCTTCTACCCGACCATAGGCTGGTTCATCAAATTGATTCAGAGTAACGCGAATATATTCCCCTGGAGTGTAGGGGCGATCGAGATACAGCACTAAGGTGCCGAATAACTGGCTTAACACTTCTCGGGCGGCGAACGCCACAGCCACGCCGCTGATCCCAAAACCCAATAGGATCGCAATCATTTGGAAGCCCTGGCTGCGGGCAAAGAGCACCACGGCAAAAAAGCCAATAGTCATGTTGGCGATCGTCTCAAATACCAAAACAACATCCCCCAGTTCCCTCCCCAGTCGTTGCACAAGAACCAGCCCGTGCTGACGGATGATTTGCTTCATCGTTTGTGAGGCTAGCCAAGCGGCGCAGATTGTTAAAGTGAGGTAAATAAAAAACTTGAGGAACTTGTAGAAGCCAGGATAAACCCTTAACAATTCCAGGCTGATAGCCACAAGCCACCAGGTTCCTGTCCAGGATAAGGGGCTCCGCAGCGGAGCCATAAATTTATCGTAGGCCCCTAGAACTTTCGAGGGAAGCAATCGCTTCAATACCCATTTAACTAAGGCAGGCGTCCACCGTCCCAGTAGAATAGCCAGCAGCACACATAGAAATAAGACGCTCAGGCGCACAGCAAGCGCTAGCCAAAAGGTTTGGGAATCAGTGCTCGATGTAAGCAATTCAGTGAGTTCTCCAAACATATTCCAAGGCTTCTCTTTGGTAGACTGACAGCAAATAAATGGGATAGCCGTAGTGACATCATCCAATGTCAGGGATGGAATAATCAGGGGCGATCGCTAAATGGTGATGGGCGAGTCCACGTAGACGGTTGGTTCTTCAATTTTGAAGGCTAAATTATGTTCCTTTAGGCGTTGGGAAATCGAATCGCCAGCAATCTCCAACAATCGTTTGCGCAACCCAATGGAGTCTTCGCTGGAGCCTACCATAAAGAAACTTACCCGGGCCCGGGTTCCTACATGGTCCTCAGGATGAAACAATGCAATCCGGGTGCTGCCGGGATCAATTCCAAACAGTTTGTGGGTGCTGTCCTGGACGATTTGATGGACGAGGGCTTCCTCCTGTTCTTTGAGTGGTTTGGGAAAGTCGAGGTAGAGCAGGGCCATCACCTTTTTGCCCCGGCTGATATTTTC
>JASJDH010000618.1 GCA_030065175.1 Leptolyngbyaceae cyanobacterium MO_188.B28
ATTCTGACTCCTGACTTCTGTATTCCTTCCTAGATAAAATTTTCCGCTTTAAGTGGTAAGCTTAATTCGGTTTTTACTCAATTGACATTGTCCATTGACCGATAGAGACTAGAACCTTGATCCAATGGGCAAAAGGCGAGGAAATGCTGCCGAGGGAAGCGTTACTTAAACATACGGAGAACCGGGAGAAGCTAACGCGAATCCTGGACCAGGCGGAGCAAGCCATCCGAACTTGGGAGGTGATTCTGACGGATTTCCTGTCACCGCCTGAGTTAGTTGAGGCTCAGACGATATTCAAGCAGTTGACCGAGGTGCATCTCCTGGCCTGGGGAGGATATCCCCAAGCAGAGCGGCAACGCTTAGCGATCACTCGGGCCGAACTCCCCCTTGACTCTAGTCAGGTATCGGTTGCAGCTTTAGACATTGCGGGCAATTTTCTATTTGATCCGGCGAGTCATCGGGATTTTCTAGGCGCTATCCTCGGGGCGGGCATTGTTCGAGAAAAAGTGGGAGATCTGATTGTTTTGGGAGAACGGGGCGCTCAAGCGATTGTCGTCCCTGAAATGGTTGAATTCCTAGCCATTAACCTAACTCAGGTGCGTTCGGCTCCGGTCAAAGTCACTTCAATTGACCTATCAGACCTGAAGATTCGAGAACCCAAGAAAAAAGAAATCACGACGGTTGAGGCGTCTTTGCGGCTGGACGCCGTTGCTTCGGCTGGGTTTGGCATGTCCCGCAGCAAGATGGCGGATCTGATTACATCTAGTGATGTACGAGTTAATTGGAAAGAAATCACCCAAGCCAGCTATTCAGTTAAAAGTGGTGATTTAATCGCAATCCGGGGCAAAGGTCGACTTCAAGTGGGTGACATCGCCATTACTAAGAAACAACGGTATCGGGTGCAGCTTACGAAGTTTGTTTAGCCCTGGAGCAAGAAAAATATAACGATTTTCTTAGAATCTGGAAAACATGGATTCGGGTTGATTGTGTTAAGCCAGTAAAGGTAAGTCTTTGAAAGATCTTTGGCTGACGAAACTTGGCTCAAAATCTAGTGCTATTCGTCTCCATATTTCGGAAGGTGGAGAAATATAACGTTGAGTGTATGTCAGAATGTAAGCGGTTTTGCCAACTCGACGGGAAACATTTGGAGTAGGCGAGAGGAAAGACAGAGGGAATGGAATCTGTAGAACTGATATATGAATACGCCTGGCTTATACCCGTGTTGCCCCTTTTAGGCGCGACGCTAGTCGGGATAGGCCTGATTTCTTACAGCAAAGCGACTAACGAGCTTCGACGTCTTAGCGCTGGATTTATCGTCTCGCTTCTAGGCGTGGCCATGGTTCTGTCCTTTGCCCTGTTTTGGAGTCAATTTCAAGGGCATGAGTCTTACACCAAAGTTATTGAGTGGGCGTCAGCTGGGGATTTCCGGCTAACGATGGGCTACACCATCGATCACCTCACTGCTTTAATGCTGGTGATTGTGACTACCGTCGCTTTCCTAGTGATGGTTTACACCGATGGCTATATGGCCCATGACCCTGGCTATGTGCGCTTTTACGCCTATTTGAGCCTGTTCAGTTCGTCAATGCTGGGTTTGGTTGTCAGCCCTAACTTGCTTGAGATTTATATCTTCTGGGAGTTGGTGGGCATGTGCTCCTACCTGTTGATCGGTTTTTGGTACGGGCGCAAGCCAGCGGCGGATGCTTGTCAAAAAGCTTTTGTGACTAACCGGGTAGGTGACTTTGGCCTACTGTTGGGGATTTTGGCTCTGTTTTGGGCGACGGGAAGTTTTGAGTTTGATGTGATGGGTGAGCGTCTAACTGACATGGTTCAGTCGGGCGGCTTTAGCGTTGCGATCGCATCTGTCATTGCAATTCTTGTCTTCTTAGGTCCAGTCGCCAAATCTGCCCAGTTCCCCTTGCATGTTTGGCTGCCTGACGCCATGGAAGGCCCCACGCCAATCTCCGCTCTCATCCACGCCGCCACGATGGTGGCCGCTGGCGTCTTCCTGATTGCTCGGATGTTCCCAGTGTTTGAGGGACTTCCCGTCGCGATGGACGTGATTGCCTGGACTGGCGCATTTACTGCCTTCATGGGCGCTACGATCGCCATTACCCAAAACGATATTAAGAAGGGGCTGGCCTATTCGACGATGTCCCAATTGGGTTACATGGTCATGGCGATGGGGGCTGGCGCCTATGGCGCGGGGCTTTTTCACCTGATGACCCATGCCTATTTCAAGGCGATGCTCTTCCTCTGTTCCGGCTCCGTTATCCACGGTATGGAAGCGGTCGTCGGCCATGATCCAGTTCTGGCGCAGGATATGCGATTGATGGGCGGTTTGCGAAAGTACATGCCCATTACCGCCATCACCTTTTTGATTGGCACGTTAGCGATTTGCGGCGTCCCGCCCTTTGCTGGATTCTGGTCTAAGGACGAAATTCTAGGCTCCGCCTTTGCTGCAAACCCGGCGCTTTGGGCAGTGGGTTGGCTCACCGCCGGCATCACTGCCTTCTATATGTTCCGCATGTACTTCTCCACTTTCGAAGGCGCCTTCCGAGGCACGGATGAGTCCATCAAGCAGCAATTGAAAGATGAAAACTTGCAGCGTTTAGGTCTGGCCTTTGGGCCAGGGGCGATGAATCCCCAAGAGCTAACCTTGGATACTGAAACGATCACAACGGAATTGCATCAATCGCCTGGAGATCATCACCACAGCGAGACTCCCCACGAGTCGCCGCTATCGATGGTCATCCCCTTGATGGCGTTAGCCGTTCCCTCCTTACTGATTGGTTTGGTGGGCACTCCCTTCGCCAACTATTTTGAGGAATTCATCCATGCGCCTGGTGAGGCGGCGGCAGTGGCGCTGGAGTCCACTGAAGCGTTTGACTGGAGCGAATTTCTGCTGATGGCGGGCAGTTCAGTCGGCATCGGCTTGATTGGCATTACGCTGGCGGTGATGATGTATCTCAGTAAGAAGATCGATCCGGCTGCGATCGCCCAGAAAATTCAACCCCTCTATCAGCTATCTCTGAATAAGTGGTATATCGACGACATCAACGAGGTGGTGTTTGTCCAGGGCAGCCGTAAGTTAGCCAAATCGGTTTTGGAAATCGACATCCGGATTGTGGATGGGTTGGTCAACCTGGCGGGCTTTGTCACCCTGGTCTCTGGTGAAGGCTTGAAGTATCTGGAAAATGGCCGCGCCCAATTCTACGCTCTGATAGTCTTTGGCGCCGTGCTTGGTCTGGTGCTTCTTTCCGGTTTGACTTAAGACAGGCTTGAGACTATAGCCCTTTAAAAGATCCCTGGGTTCTTCAAGAACCCAGGGATCCTTGTTTTGCGTTTCACTGTCGTTGAATAATTAAGGCAAGATGTCCGCAACTGGCACAGAATTCGCCACAGAATTTTGTGAGGCGCACATCGGCGTAACCTGCTGGCCAGATTTGAATATATTCGACAGGCGGTAGCTAAACCCATAGTCAGCGTCTACATCGGGCCCAGGTTCGCTGTAGACCTCTAGCTGCTGATCCACAAGATTCACAATCCAATACTCAGCAATCCCGGCTTTGGCGTAGAGACTGCCTTTAATGGCGCGATCGTATCTTAAGGAAGAATCCGCCACATCTACAATCAATTCCGCTTCGGTGGGATGAGCATCAGTAAAATCGCGAATATCGCCCTTAATCACTGCAATATCCGGCTCCGGTTCCGAAATATCGCTAATCACAAAAGGCTTTTGCTGACGAATGTAATAACTAGGTCCAAAAACCATCTTCAACGCTGCATCAGCAAGGTCGACAGCCACCGCATGGATATCTAAAATTCTATAAACAAAAATATTTCAGACTCTTAAGAAATACGATCAACTTTGGGGAATCTCATTATTTCCTTTTTAAAGTTGAACGGATGCATTTTATCGGTTTTGCCGGTGAAATCGGCCAGATGCTCGCAATGGCGGCTCTTGGCAGTTGTCTAACGACAGCCGATTCTTAAAGCACTGTGTATGGATATCGCTAACTTTCCCTGGCTAACTACCATCATCCTCTTCCCAATCGCTGCGGCGTTGCTGATTCCCATCCTGCCTGATAAGGATGGAAAAGTGGTGCGTTGGTATGCGCTCACGGTTGGGTTAATTGATTTTGTCCTGATTGTCGCCGCTTTTTATCTCAACTATGACCTGAATAGTTCAGAACTGCAGTTAGTAGAGAGCTATGCCTGGGCGCCTAGCTTGGACCTTAAGTGGTCGTTAGCGGCTGATGGACTATCCATGCCTCTTATCCTGCTGACTGGCTTCATTACCACCTTGGCGATTTTGGCCGCCTGGCCAGTGACCCTAAAACCTCGTCTGTTCTATTTCCTAATGTTGGCGATGTACGGCGGCCAAATTGGGGTCTTTGCAGTTCAGGACATGCTGTTGTTCTTTTTCATGTGGGAACTGGAGCTTATCCCGGTTTACCTGCTGCTGGCTATTTGGGGCGGTAAAAAGCGCCTGTACGCTGCTACTAAGTTTATTCTTTACACGGCGGGGGGATCCCTGTTTATTCTGGTGGCGGGTTTAGCCATGGCCTTCTTTGGCGACTCGATCACCTTTGACATGTCTTCCTTAATGGCTAAGGATTTCCCCCTTAAACTGCAGATGCTGCTGTATGTGGGATTTTTGGTTGCTTACGCAGTGAAGCTCCCAATTATTCCTTTACACACCTGGTTGCCGGACGCCCATGGCGAAGCGACGGCGCCAGTCCATATGCTGCTGGCGGGTATTCTGTTGAAGATGGGGGGATATGCGCTGATCCGCATGAATGTGGAGATGTTGCCGGACGCCCATGCAGTATTCGCTCCACTCTTGGTCATTTTTGGGGTGGTGAATATCATCTATGCAGCGCTAACATCTTTCGCCCAGCGAAATCTGAAGCGGAAGATCGCATATTCGTCTATTTCACACATGGGGTTTGTCACCATCGGTATCGCCTCTTACACCAATTTAGGGATGAGTGGGGCCATTCTTCAGATGGTGTCCCATGGGCTGATTGGAGCAAGTTTGTTCTTCTTGGTAGGCGCTACCTACGATCGCACCCATACCCTCATCCTGAATGAAATGGGCGGCGTTGGTAAAAAGATGCCAAAAATTTTCGCCATGTTCACTACGTGCTCAATGGCTTCCCTGGCCCTTCCTGGCATGAGTGGATTTGTTGCGGAATTGATGGTGTTTGTGGGCTTCGCCACCAGTGACGCTTATAGCTCTACCTTCAAGCTGATTGTGGTTATCCTGATGGCCTTTGGCGTGATCTTGACGCCGATCTACTTGCTCTCTATGCTGCGGGAGATTTTCTACGGCCCTGAGAACAAGGAGCTGGTGGAGAATGAGATTTTGATAGATGCTGAACCCCGGGAGGTCTTCATCATTGCTTGCTTGCTGGTTCCCATTATCGGGTTTGGTTTCTATCCCAAACTGTTGACTCAGGTTTATGACGCCAAGACTCAACAAGTGACTGGACGGCTTAGAAGCACAGCGGTTCAATTAGCGGATCAACAGAAACCTTCTTTGCCGCTAGCCAGTGTT
>JASJDH010000052.1 GCA_030065175.1 Leptolyngbyaceae cyanobacterium MO_188.B28
GCCTTTGAGGGCCCTATTAAAATTTTGTCGATAGGGCTTGTTCGCCAGAAAAAAAACTGGCCAGAGGGCAGTTAGATAGAGCCGACCTTTGGTGAAATTTGTGCGCTTAAAGCCAGACCAAAATTTCCAAGCACCGATTCCATAGCCAACCAGTAATACAATAATTAACAAGTGTCCCATTGAATCGTCCTCTCCAGTGAACCGAAATAATTGGTTTCTTAATTAGGATATCAACGGCGTAAGACCAGACAGGACTTCAGCAAACAAGCGCTTTGTCCTTGTCATTTGGCTCTAATCGGCTAAATGAATCGTTAGCTATGGTTTTATCGGCCATTAGATTTTCTTAATGGAGATGTTAAATGGATGGAGATGCGAAATTCTGATTTGGAACTTAATCGAACGGTATTCTAATAATTCTTGATGCAAATCTGATTCAGAAAATTTCTAAAATTCGGTTCATTCATATAGATGCCTAAGTATTTGGCGCGGATATAGTTGGGCGACAGCGTAAAAATTGGCTTGAGGGCGTCGCCTGGGCAAGTTGCATCAGAAATGACGCGCCCTCGATTTGAGATTGTTAGCAGTGAAGGAGGATGTATGCGAGCAGTGCTAATGGCTGGAGGCTCAGGGACACGGCTGAGACCGTTAACTTGTGATCTTCCCAAGCCCATGGTGCCGATTCTCAATCGCCCCATTGCAGAACATATTGTCAATCTCCTCAAGCGGAATGGCATTACTGAAATTATTGCCACCTTGCACTATCTTCCTGATGTTATGCGCGATTATTTTCAGGACGGCAAGGACTTTGGGGTGCAGATGACCTATGCGGTGGAAGAGGATCAACCTTTAGGCACAGCAGGGTGCGTGAAGAATATAGCAGAACTTTTGGATGACACCTTTGTGGTGATCAGTGGGGACAGTGTCGCTGACTTTGATCTGGAGTCAGCCTTGAAATTTCATCGGGAAAAGGGATCAAAGGCGACCCTGGTGCTGACCCATGTCCCGAATCCAATTGAATTTGGCGTTGTAATTACAAATGAAGACGGCCAAATTCGTCGGTTCCTGGAAAAACCCTCCACTAGTGAAATCTTCTCAGACACCGTCAATACAGGCACCTATATTCTGGAGCCGGAGGTTCTGGATTACTTGCCCGCCAACCAGGAATGCGATTTCTCTAAAGATCTATTCCCTCTCCTGCTAGCAAAGGGGGACCCGATTTATGGCTATGTTTCGGAGACCTATTGGTGTGATGTCGGTCACTTGGATGCTTGCCGGGAAGCCCAATATGATGCGCTGGAGGGTAAAGTTAAAGTCGATTTCGCCTATTCAGAACAGTCGACAGGGCTTTGGGTTGGCCAGAACACTTATATGGATCCGACCGCTAAAATTCAGACTCCGGCTCTGATTGGCAGTAACTGTCGAATTGGTCCTCGCGTGACGATCGAAGCGGGTACGGTGATTGGAGATAATGTCACCATTGGCAGTGACGCTGACTTAAAGCGGCCGATTATCTGGAATGGGGCCATTATTGGAGATGAAGCCCACTTGCGCGCCTGTGTCATTGCTCGCGGCGCCCGAGTTGACCGCCGCGCCCATGTGCTAGAGGGGGCAGTGGTGGGTTCTCTTTCCACCGTTGGGGAAGAGGCCCAGATTAGTCCGGGGGTTAGAGTGTGGCCCAGCAAAAAAATTGAGTCGGGCGCGACTCTGAACATTAATTTGATTTGGGGGAATACAGCACAGCGCAATTTATTTGGACAGCGGGGCGTGACTGGGCTAGCCAATATTGATATCACCCCTGAATTTGCCGTGAAGTTAGGGGCGGCCTACGGATCAACACTGAAACCCGGGTCCAACGTTACGGTGTCGAGGGATCAGCGGAGTATTTCGCGCATGGTGTCGCGATCGCTGATCGCAGGTTTAATGTCTGTCGGTGTAAACGTTCAAAACCTGGAGGCCACCTCTATCCCAGTGGCGAGAGCGGTTCTGCCGACCCTATCAGTTTCAGGGGGGATCCATGTCCGTCTACATCCTGACCGGTCCGATCAATTGCTGATCGAATTCTTCGACCAAAAAGGCATCGACATTCCCAAAGGGAAGGAGAAAAAGATTGAGGGGGCTTACTTTAAGGAGGACTTACGTCGAGCCCAGGTTCATGAAATTGGTAGTGTCGCCTATCCCAGCCGAGTAGTAGACATTTACACAACAGCGTTCGAACATCACCTCAATGTTGAGGCGATCCGCAACAGCAACTCTAAAGTCGTGCTGGACTACGCCTATGCCGTATCTGGCGCCGTCTTGCCCCAATTACTAGGGAAATTTGGGTGTGACGCCGTTGTCCTGAATGCCAGCCTCAGTCCGACTGCGCCCTCTGCGACAGAACGTGAGGTTCTGCTCGGGCAGCTTGGTCATGTCGTCCAAGCGCTGCAGGCCACCATTGGCGTGCAAATTTCCGCTAATGGCGAGCAGCTGGTTTTAGTCGACGAGGTGGGCACTCCGATACGGGGTGAGACCCTCACTGCCCTAATGACCCATATGATTTTGACGGCTCACCCCAGAGGGACCGTAGTGGTGCCGGTTCACGCCTCCGGCGCGGTTGAGCAAATCGCCCGCCGCCATGATGGACACATAATCCGTACAAAAGCTAACCCAACCGCCCTGATGGAAGCTTGTCAAATGGACAGTAATGTCGTTCTAGGGGGAAGCGGCGACATGGGCTTTATTTTCCCCCAACTTCATCCCGGGTTTGACGCGATGTTTTGTGTCGCCAAGCTGATCGAGATGCTAACCATTCAAGAGCGCTCCTTGGGGCAAATTTGGAGCGACCTGCCGCGGATTTCCCATCGCTCTCAAACCGTTCGGTGTCCTTGGACGGTTAAGGGCGCCCTGATGCGTTATCTCGTGGAAACTCACCCAGCCGATAGCCTAGAACTGATTGATGGGGTTAAGATTGTGGACCATAAGCGAGATAGCTGGATCTTGATCTTGCCCGATGCGGGGGAACCTTTGGTTCATATTTTCTCCAATAGCGCTGATCGGGATTGGATGGATGAACATTTACGAAAATATCGAGCGTCTGTTCAGGAATTTATTGAGAAAGAACAGGGGATGGAGGAAGTGAATCTATGAATAGTTGTGTGTTGATGGCGGAGATCATTCAAGCGCCCCAACTCCGGTATACGTCTGATAATCAAACCCCAATTGCGGAATTTTTGGTCCAATTCGCCGGCCTCCGCGCTGAGGATCCGCCCTCTCAACTTAAGGTGATCGGTTGGGGAAATTTAGCTCAGGAAATTCAGGAGCGCTATCACCAGGGCGATCGCATCTTAATTGAAGGGCGATTGAGTATGAATACCGTGGAACGTCCTGAGGGATTCAAGGAGAAAAGAGCCGAACTTACCGCGCAGCGGATTCATAGCCTGGCTTCCAATGGCTTTAGCGCATCAACCCCGTCGGCTGCTAGCAGCTCACCCATGAATCAGCCTGCTTCTACACCGAGCCCAGTGACCCCAGTGCAGTCGGCTCCCCCGCCTCCCGCTCCGTCCATTTCAGCGCCTCCCCCAGAAGAGCCTGATTATGACGATATTCCGTTTTAACGGGTTTTGGGGAATAGACTCTAGATTCTGCAATTGGATAATGACTCAGACAAACCTAGTCGGATAGTGGCTGAATTTAGGATCTCTAGGGGCGAAGCATTTGGTTGAGAGTCTGCAGGCATTGCTGTCAATTTTGGGCCAGATGGCTGTAGTCCCAGGGGCATGACTTCGCTAACGCCCCTACAGCGGCTCGACACTTATTCAAAACCCGTTGCAGCGATAGTAGCGAGAAAGACGAAATGATTACGAAGGAAACTGGTTAGTGATGATTTTGTTTTGATGCGATTTAGGACTGATCAACCCTTCATGGGGACTGTCAGTGTGCATCGAAACTTTAGGGTCGCTCCCCTCCCGTAATTGGATGTCAAACACCGCTGCAAACGCCCTGGCGATGTCTTGCCGAACCTGGTCGATTAAAATATTAGGCTGGAATTGAGCCAAACTCCCCACCGGTCTATCTGAAATCCCACAAGGAATAATGTCCTGAAAGCCGGCCAAGTCTGGACGAACGTTCAGGGCAAATCCATGCATGGTAATCCAGCGGCTAACTTTGACGCCGATCGCGGCGACTTTGCAGCCGTCGATCCAGACCCCGGTCAAGCCTGAAATCCGTTGCCCCTCAAGTTGGTATTGGGCCAAAACCTGAATGATGACTTCCTCTAATTGTCTGAGGTACCAGTGCAAATCTGTCTGATGTCGGCGTAGGTTCAGAATAGGATACCCCACCAATTGACCTGGACAGTGATAAGTGACCTCCCCGCCCCGTTCAACTCGGTGTAACGGAGGATGGCGCGGGGCAGTGGGATCGAACTTAAGAAATGCTAAATCTCCCCCTTGACCTAAGGTGTAAACAGGGGGATGCTCCAAAATTATTAATACATCGGGTTGAGCAGGATTTTTTTTCCTCTCAGCCATCAGGTCTTTTTGCAAAGCCCAGGCGTCGGCGTAGTTTACTAACCCAAGCTGATAGAGGTCGCAATACGGATGAATCGATCTTCTAAGGGTGTCTCCCTCGTTATCAACACGTACGTTCATTGGCGCCATCAAGGGAAATATCACCTAAATTTAGATATCCCACGTCAAACTGAAATCAAGAATTATCAACGGATGCAAAAGATTTTAAAGGTACATGTTGTCTAGAATACAAGGTGCTAGGGTGAAAATATAGGCCGATAATTCTAGGGAGGCAGCTGTATGAAGCTAGTTATCCAGGGTAAAAATATCGAGATAACTGATGCTATTCACAACTATGTTCAACAAAAGATTGAGAAGGCGGTTAGTCATTTTCAAAATCTAACGAATGAAGTAGATGTTAATCTTTCAGTAGCGCGTAATCCCCGGATAACCCCCAAACAATCGGCTGAGGTCACGCTTTATCTCAATGGAGCCGTTGTTCGAGCTGAAGAAAGTAGTGAAAATCTTTACGCTAGCATCGACTTGGTGGCTAATAAAATCACTCGGCAGCTAAGAAAGTACAAAGAAAAGCGCCAGGTGAAAAACCACATCACCGTTAAGTCAACTGATGATCTGCTGGAGCAGGCGCCGACTTACGATATCTCAGAAGTGATTAACGGCCGTCAGCCTAAATTACCTGAAGATGTTGTTCGAACGAAGTATTTTGCCATGTCGCCAATGAGCGTCCAGGAGGCGCTCGAGCAATTGGAATTGGTTGGCCACGATTTCTATATGTTCCAGAACGTAGAGACGGGCGAGCTCAATGTTATCTATGAGCGTAACCATGGCGGATACGGCTTGATTCAGCCTCGTCGAAACGGCTCCAATGGTCATGCTCATACGAATGGCCATCGTTCGATTAGTGTTTCTAAACCATCGGCTAGCACGGTGGAAGCGTAAAAGAACTATAGGGGCGGCGCTTATGCGCCGCCCCTATAGGTTGTCCCAGGAATAGCGCCCTCAGAAATGGATGGAAGGGGCTTCCCAAAGTAACTCATCGGTAGGCTTATACCTGTAAGGCGTATACCTCTATCAAAGCCCTATGAATGAGCATTAAGAGGTCAGTACTCTTGTCAGTCTGGGTAAAAGGAATGGCGTCATACAGAACTTGCCTACAATAGCGGATCTAATTGATTCTGGGCGTCTAAGGCGTACAAATCATCGCATCCGCCAATATGCTGGCTGTTGATGAATATTTGTGGTAAGGAGCGTCTACCATTGGCCCGGTGCGCCATTTTCGACCGAGCGGCTTCATCTCCGTCAATGGTGTATTCCGCATACTCAACGCCTTTATGATCCAGCAATGCTTTGGCTTGAATGCAGAAAGGACAACGACTCCAAGTGTAAATTTCAACCTTCGACACCATAGGCTCCTCAATAGTGTTAAGCAATATTTTTTTGATTCTAGCGTCCTTGCCAGGTCCTTCCTTGAGTTTTTTAGTGGAGATCCTAGCGAATTCTAAGCGATCACTTAAGGGTGTTTATAATCAGACGCTTTCAAGGAGTTCTATGGCGAGATGGCGTTTCCCCCTTAATCTGACAGGTTTTCCACCCGCAGCTCTTGGCCATAGCAGGTAACCCGATCGCCCGCTACTAATTTCCGGCCGCGTCGAGTTTCTACGGTTCCATTGACCTCGACTTCGCCGCTGCGAATGAAAATTTTAGCTTCTCCGCCAGACTGAACCACTCCCATTCGTTTGAGAAACTGATCAAGCTTGATGAAGTCCTTGAATACGCTCATTGTCAGGGTCACAGAAAGTCTTCAACTCTTACTTTAATTATCAAGGCTACACTCTAGATAAGATCGGCCCTCTCAAATGGGTGCTGAAAGTACCATCGGAAGTTATGACCTCAGCAGACTTCACATTAGTTAGAGAACTCCAGCAGAAATCTGCTCGTTTGAAGCAGTTTAAAGCATCACTGGCTCCGGATGTGCAATCAATGTTAGATAGCTGTGAATGGAGCGTGATCCCTAATGAAGGACCCAATGGTTTGCCTTTAATGTCTCTGCGTTTACATCAGCGCGTTCATCTAGGCGATCCGTGGCTGGTCCAGCTAGCAGAGCAAGCTGAAAGGTATTATGGGCCGATTGACTTTGCTATTTTCTCTTGGGAAACTCCAGAACCGCTGAGAGTACTGAGTCGAACTATCTTAGACACTCGCTGGCGGTGGCGTCATCCTTAAGGCCGCTTAGTCAAGCTTCAAGGCGTTAACGGGCACTTCGTCCCAGGAATCTACAACTCTTAATCTCGCAATCCAACCCGCTAGTTTCTGCTCCATACTCAGATTATTGAGAAATGATTCATGACATTCTTTGGCCTGCGTTTCATTGCAGCAAGCTATGCATGAATAAACGAGTCCACAGGGATCGATCTGCTCATTCACCCAAATCATGGCGAATTACTCCTCCAACTTATAAGGAGGATATCAGTTTTGGGCTCCAACTTAAAGCGGGACAATCCAGTAGAGAGGGAATACAGAATACAGGAGACAGAAGTCAGGCAAGAACTGACTTCTGTCTCCTGTATTCTTGCCCCATCAGAATGTCCCGGCTTTAGTTGATGCCCTCAGTTTTTAAAGCAAACAGGTGAGGGGGAGGACACAGACTCAGTTCTCCCCCTCACCTGTTGTGATTAACTCTTTTCGGATTTTTTAGGAGGCCGCCAGTTCTGGCGACTGATCGCCGATCAGAGTCTGTACCGTTTGCCGCATGTCTGCGATCGCTTGCAGTTGATAATCACTGGTTTCCTGGAATTGAGCCATCAAGCCTGCAATCTCATCAAGTTTCTGCTTCAGCGAATTTAGGCTATCCTGGGCGGGCTGAAAAGTTTCTTCGAACAAACTTACCTTGGCGGCTAGGGCGTCAACCTCAATGCGTTGGTTCAAAAGCTCCTGATCAAGGCGCTTAAGTTCCTCTTGGGCGGTGCTTTGTTCTCCTGTTTGGCGTTCAATTTGTTGCTTGAGTTCCTCTATATCCGTTTCCAGCTGTTGAATTTGGGCTTCTAACTGCTCAATCTCAGAAGATGTTTTCTGACGCCAATCATCAATCTGATTCAAAACAGGCTCCAAGTCGACAGGAGCGTCGGACGCCTCATCAGAGGGAAGTCCCTGACGCTGTAATAGAACCGTTTTGTGCTGGCTCAAAACGCTTTCGCGCTCCATCAGATTGCGACGCTGACCCACCAAGGTTTCATTAAGCATTTGGTAGCGATCTTGCTCATCCGCCAGTTCGGTTTCTAATTGTAAACGGTCATACTCACTCGCCTGCTCAATCCTGGCTTTGATCTCATCAATAGCTTGCTGCTGTAAATTGAGTTCTTCTTCTTGATCGCTAACAAATCGAGAAACCTTTCCCAAATCTTTTTCTAGATCGTCAACCAAACTTTGCAGCTCCTCTACAGGCATTGCCTCCAGTGCGGCTACATCAACCCCTTTACCCAGTCTGATTTGGTCAGAGGGATTTAATAAGTCGTACACTTGCTGATGCAAACTTCCCTGGTTTATCAGTTGCTCAGAGAGACTGCTCAGCCGCATTTGTTGATTACTCAGCAACCCTTCCTGGATTTTCAGTTCGACCTTATTTTCAAAAAGAGCCTCTTCAGCTAGACGCCATTGCTCCCAGCGATTTTGAAGGTCTTGACTCTGCTGTTCAACCTGGCTGTGGCGCTCTGCATGGGACGAGCGTTCTTGTTCCAGCGTTTGCCAATGTTGATTCACCTGTTCCTGCTGCTGGCCAATCAGATCGAAAGCGAAATTGAGTTGTTCGCGCACCGACTCCGTCGGGGCCACTGCCCCTGTCAACCGATTCAGCGCCTCCTGAATCGGTTGTATCTGTGAAGGATCGAGTCCAGAGGGGAGCCCTATCTCGGATTGTCGCTCTTCTAAACGCCGCATCTCTCCATTCAGGTGAGCCCAGGCGCCTTCTAGCTCTTGATTCTTCCGTTCAAACTCCTCTTGTAGCGCTTTAACATCTTCCTGCGCAGTTTGTACTTCTTGGCGTTGGGATTCCAATTGTTCCAAGTCGGCTTCCGCTTGTTCCAATTGTTCTTGCCGAGTTTCCAACTCCATTTCTCGGCGATTCAGCTCATGGCTTTGATAAGTGAGAGACTGTTTCCACTGTTCAATCTCCTCTTCCTGGGTTTTAAACCGCTTGCTTTGGTCAGAAAACTTTTGCAAGATGGCGATCAGTTGACGGCTTGCCTCAGAATGGCGTTGAATCTGCTGATTTCCCGTCAACTCCAACATGACTAGAGCGCCTGCGCTGTAATTAGCATCTTCGGAAGCCTGCACAATTTCCGCACCGCGTACAGCTGTCCAATTCTGCTCAGATTGCTGGCAGGCGAGTAATTTAAATTCAACCCTACCGCCTCCGATAAATCCGCTTTTCTTCTGTACTTCAGCTAGATACAGCACGCCGATCGTCCTCTTGTTGATATATCTTCCTGAATTGTCTCGTCGAAATCGAACAGTTGAAAATATTACAAATTGTCTCTGTACCTACTTAACGCAGTAGAAATAGACCCGTATGCCTTAATAAGCCTCAGCCAGCGTCTGGTATGTGAGGTCATGCCTATATCACTGAAGCTCGATGGGGATTTCATCCCAGCTTGCTTCTAGTGTAAAGGGTAGTCTTAGGATTTAACTCAACCCTAAGCGTCAATAGGCTTAGCCTCCTAAGCGCATAAATCTACGACCCACCCTATCATTACGGTTTAACGCCAACTCAACTTAATCCGACGCGATCTCAGCACCCATCACAAGTTCTCTAGCTTTGGAGGATGGTTGTCCGATGGATCAATATCGTATCTAGGACAGTATTCCCAACCTACTCTGCCGACACCCTATATTAAGAGCTGTCTCCAACGATAAACTATTTCACCGTTAAAACTAAAGGAAGAAATCCAGAATAAACCAATGGCCCAGTACTCATTTAATTAATGTTCGGTCAAGATATCAGGGCGCTCAACTTAAAGAGAGACATTTTTTGAGGGAAGAATACATGGGGCGGAATTCAGTTCCTGTCTGACTTGTAAACTTATGAATTTTTTCTCCAGTGGGTTGTCCTGGATTAAATTGCCCGTCAATCTTCGTTCTTCTCCCGTTCTTTATTAATTTTAAAAGCTGATTTCTATCCGATTTGTAGACAGTCTGATTAAGTGTGACGGATAGGAAGCACTTATCCTCTGTAGAGGGGGAAAAGAACGCACCCCCTACAGAGGGCCATATTGCAAAAACAAGATGTGTCTCATGACGAGTTTTATACAGACTGGAGCTGCAATCGTGGCCACGGTCTCCAGAAAGGTTTCTGAAGTTAAACAGAAATTGTGGTTTAGGAGAATTATACTTGGGGCATAAGGCGTAGTTTGGGCTAAATCTAAGCTAAATCGGTTTTTAGGGGGGCAAAAATTACGCCTAGGGTCAGCGCTTTCAGTTTCAGTGTACAGCCTCAGTTCTGCTAGCCGTTTGGCAAGTTGAACCCTGGCTGGGGCATTCAGGGCATCGGCAAATCAACCGTTTCTCTGATTGTTGATTGAGATATCTGAGTTGGCGCCAGGCGTCATAGGCAGCGCTACCTTGTAGAGTTCTACGCTTACCGAGTGTTTTTTCTGACGTCATGGGTCTAAGCGTTGACAATTGGGATACCCTATGAAAATTTACATTTGATTTCATGCAGGGCCAGTTAACCGAAATTGATATCCGTAGTATTCTGCAGCTGATTGAGTTAGGTCAAAGGACCGGTGAATTGTATGTCGAAGCTTATAATTCGCCAATCTGGCTGAAGCCGACCCAGCGGCTTAAGTCTGTACAGTCGCCATCGTCTTGGCTCGTCTTTTTCCTGAATGGCCAAATTGTCTATGCGGGCAATACGGATGGCAGTTTAGGACGACTCTATGATTACTTACATCACTTTAATTTACATACCGCTCTCGATAGCACGGCCGTTTCTGCGATCGCTTCTTTCAACTCGCCAGAATACGGCTACCTATGGACATTATTGGAACGCCATGTTCTGAGCCCTGAACAAGGTCGTTCAATCTTACAAAACATGGTGCGTGAAACCCTGTTTGATCTGTTGAGTCTACATCAGGGTTCTTTTGTGTTTAAGTTGGGCGCAGCCTTGAACCCCCAGTTAACCACCTTAGAAATTGGGCCGTTGGTCACAGAAATCACCAAGCAAATTCAAGAGTGGAAGCAGTTCAACCCGCATATTCAATCGCCCCAACAATGTCCCATCATTCCTGATCTGGACAGCCTGCGCGGCAACTTGCCCCGGAACGCCTTTGTCCGACTGTCCGACTGGATGGATGGTCAAACTTCCATCCGTCAGATCGCGCGGTATCTTAACCGAGATATCCTGACAGTGGCCAGAGCCATTTTGCCCTATGTTAAACATGGTTTGGTTCAGTTTATCCATTCTTTTTCATCCCCCGTCCCGATCGTTCCTGAGGAGCAAGAACGTTGGCAAGAAAGTAAAGTCCCAAGAATTGTTTGTATTGACGATGGGGCAGTGGTGCGTCAAACCGTTGAGCAAATTCTCAATGATCAAGGATATGAAGTCACTTCAATTGGCAATCCCTTAAAAGCGCTGGGTCTCCTGTTTCAACTCAAGCCGGATCTAATCCTTTGTGATATTGCGATGCCTGAGTTAGAGGGTTATGAACTCTGCGCCATGCTGCGGCAATCGACCGTCTTTAGACGCACGCCAATTGTCATGTTGACGGGTAAAGACGGCTTTATTGATCGGGTTAAAGCTTACATGACAGGGGCTACAGACTACCTGACAAAACCCTTCGGCGCTAATGAATTACTGATGTTAGTGGAGAAGTATGTCGGTTTGGGTAATCCTCAACGTCCTCAACCAGAAAAGCTATTAGCGGAGGCGATCGCCGACGAATTGGAAATGGGTTCTACCGGATAACGTCCTGTGTATTCATCGGTCTCAGTTAAGGCTTTACTTATTTATAAATAAAGCTTCATATTCAATCCCAGTTGCTTAATTTATTGAAGAATTTAGTAATTCGCGAATTTAGGGGTACCTTATTAGTCACAGGATAGCGTTAGATAGCTGTTGGTTGTTTAGTGATGCGTCAGGGGGTTGATTATTAACCATACCGTGATCCCATTAATGAGGTTTGTGCAAGAGTGGTTAGGGGTATGAACACGGTTCTAGTTGTGGAAGATAGTTCCGCTCAGCGGGAGATGATTACTGAACTGCTGAGAGGGAGCGGTCTCAAGGTGACCGTAGCGAGTGACGGAGTAGAAGCCCTTGAAAGAATCCAAGTGCAGCCTCCAGACTTGGTTGTTTTGGACATTGTAATGCCTCGAATGAATGGCTACGAAGTTTGTCGTCGAATCAAAGCAGACCCTGCCACTCAAAATGTTCCGGTTGTCATGTGTTCCTCCAAAGGAGAAGAATTTGATCGCTACTGGGGGATGAAGCAAGGGGCTGACGCTTATATCGCTAAACCCTTTCAGCCTACCGAATTGGTGGGGACGGTTAAGCAGCTCCTGAGAGGATAGTCATATTAGTAGGGTATTGATTATGGTTGGCAATCCTGATTTTTTAACCGGCAGAGGGCAAGATCAGGCGCCTGAGCTGCAAGCATTGGACACGCCAGAAGGAGAACTGCACCTTAGGTTTTATGTTTCGTCTGGCGACGAGTTTGCGTTACCCGCAACCGGCATTCGCCGAATTATTGAACAACCCCCAGACCGGATTACCCCCGTTCCCAACGTGTCCCCGTTATTGTTAGGAACACTGAATGAACAGGGAAGAGTAATCTGGGTGGCGGACTTGGGCCAATTTTTAGGATATCCCACTCCTCTGAACACAGATCGCCCTGAAATTCCAGTGATCGCTGTCGAAGATCAAGGAACTATGCTAGGCTTAGCGGTTAACCGGATTATTGGGACTGATTGGCTAGATATTGAAGACGTTCAAGTGTCTAGGAATTTCCCAGACACCATGGCCCCTTTCTTAAAAGGAGAATGGATTGTAAATCCAGAAAACAACCATACACTCCGTCTTTTAGATCAAATTGCTATTTTGCGTTCTGCCCGATGGGCGGCATAAATCAATTAAGTAACGTGATTGGGATACTTGCACTGGTGGGAGAAAGCTAATGGCTTCAGGCACAGATTACTCTCAAGCATATCAGAAAGCTGAGAGGGCCTATATGCAAGGCAGCTATGAGGATGCTGCCGCTGCGATTGACCAACTGGCTGAAGAGTATCCAGACGACCCCAATGTCCTGTTATTACGAGGGCATATTTATTGTTACGGCCTGCAGCGTTTTGATGTGGCTCGGGTTCAATATGAGTCTGTCTTAGGGGTAACCTCTGATCCAGAATTTATTGACTATGCGAATAATGGATTGGCGTATGCGAGCCAATTTATTGATTTCTCTGTTGAAGATAACCAGGCTGGATACGATGGCGGCGGCGGTTCCTCCGCAAGTCTCTATGGCGATTTCGCCACTCAAGAGGAGTATGAGGAAAATCTAAACTGGCAAGCATCCTCTAAGCCGACGGCAAGTGCAGATGTGATCGGCGGCGAAGATTTGGACTTTGCGGATTTCAACTTCGACAGCGGCGATCCGGTCGGCGCTCAAGCTGGCATGGATTCTCATAATTCAATGAATTTAGCCAATTCATCGGCCGCTCCGGGTGACGACGGCATTGCCAATGATGAGGGATTAGGTTTGTCGGGGGCGATTGAAGAGTCGGAAGAATTCACAGAGTTCCAGGACCCGTTTGAGGTTGATTCCCCATTTGATATGGAGTCGCCCTTTGGCGATGAAATCGGGAGTCCGACTGCAGAGGAAATGAGCAATCCTTTCGCCGATGACTTTGTGGACCCTTTCTCATCTGAGCCATCTGACGTTTTTATCGATCCTTCGCTTCAGGAAGAAGGAGCTTTGGACTCAGACAATCCCTTTGGAGATGAGGCCGATTTTAGTTTTTCTGATGAGTTTGATCAGGTATTCGGCTCTTCCGATTCATCAGCCAAAGCCTCTCATCCTCAGCAGCAAGCGTCAGAGCGCGGCAGTTACCCGGTAAATCATGACTTGTCTGGCAACGGATTATATGATGAAGAAGCGGCGAGTATTGATGATCCATTTGAATCTGCTCAATCCAATGGAGAGGATGAGCAGACATTATTTATGCCGGGCTCTGAAATCGAATTGACCCATCCTCCTTTAGAGGATGTAGAGGGCGGCGCAACCGATTTTTCCATGCCGGAGCCTAGCGGCTATGAAGGCCGTGATCAGACCTTTGTGTCATCCTTTGAGCAAGATCAGGGGGATGTCGGCGCCCATAGCGAATTTAGAGAAGAAGATTTTGGCGACAGTAGTGATTTACCCGAAAGCCTTTCGGAAGGGTTAGAGACCGGGGGGCAGGGGAATGTTGATTTTCTGGACGAATTTGATGAATTTGATGATCTGGGCAGTCTCCCAGATTTCGAACTGTCTGATAGCTCTGCGGGGTTTACGAGTCCTTCTGTAAGCGCATCGGGATTCGGCTCCCCTGATGAGAGCTTTAAAAACGGGGCGAGTAGCGCTGCCTTCGACATTAGCTCTAGCGATAGCGGGGATCAATCCTTAATCGGGGAAGAAGAGATTTTTGGCCTTTCGGGCTCTGCCGAGCAATTGCCTGTCTTTACCCAGGGAGAAGAGTACCCAGTCGAATCCAGGATTGATGGACAGCAAGGCTTAGCCTTTATAGAAAATGCGTCGATTGGCTCCAAACGATTGATTGTCGCGGGGACTACGGGCGTTATTTCGGCGCTAATTATGGCGGTGGCGGTGAATTTGGGATTCGTCGGTCGGTCCGTTGACGACGGTCAGCCGGGACAATTTAATCCCTACCCCGTCATCATGACTTTGGGGGCGGGAGCGGCTAGTTTTTTCTCTGTCATGGGTTTAGGCTATTTTGCTGATCGTCGCACGAAGCGGACCGTTGAAGATCTTAAGAGTCAGTTTGATGCGGTGGCCCAAGGCAATCTGTCGGCTCGCGCGACTGTCTTTGCGGAAGATGATTTTGGCCAGCTCTCCCATGGCTTTAACCAGATGGCTCGGGTGATTCTCACAACCACCAGCGAGGCCCAGAGGAAAGCCCAAGAACAGGAGCAGGCTAAAGAGGATTTGCAGCGCCAGGTGATTCGCCTGTTGGACGATGTGGAAGGCGCGGCTCGAGGCGACTTGACGGTTCAAGCGGAAGTGACTGCGGATGTCTTAGGCGCGGTTGCCGACTCTTTCAACCTGACAATTCAAAATTTGCGGGAGATTGTTCAACAGGTTAGCGTCGCCGCCCGACAGGTGAGTAAGGGCTCGGCTGAGAATGAGATGTTCGCCCGTAGCTTGTCTTCGGATGCGTTGCGGCAAGCGGAAGAGTTGGCGGTGACGCTGAATTCTGTTCAGGTTATGACGGATTCTATTCAGCGGGTGGCTGAAAGTGCGCGCGAGGCGGAAGAGGTGGCTCGATCCGCATCGTCTACGGCGTTGCGGGGCGGGGAATCGGTAGAGCGGACTGTGGCGGGTATTTTAGAAATCAGAGAGACTGTAGCGGAGACCACTCGTAAGGTTAAACGGTTAGCTGAATCGTCACAGGAAATTTCTAAGATTGTTGCGCTGATCTCTCAAATTGCTTCTCGAACCAATCTATTGGCGCTTAACGCCAGTATTGAAGCAGCCCGGGCTGGAGAAGCGGGTCGGGGGTTCGCGATTGTCGCCGATGAAGTGCGTCAGTTGGCGGATCGGGCGGCTAAGGCGTCCAAGGAAATTGAGCAGATTGTGCTTCAGATTCAGGGTGAAACCGGTAGCGTGATGACTGCAATGGAAGAGGGGACTCAACAGGTTATTGAAGGGACTCGCTTGGCAGAGCAGGCGAAGCGATCGCTGGAAGACATCATTCAAGTGTCTAATCGCATTGACGTGTTAGTGCGTTCAATTACAGCAGACACGGTAGAGCAAACGGAAACTTCGCGAGCTGTGGCGCAGGTGATGCAGTCAGTTGAGCTGACCGCCCAAGAAACCTCGCAAGAAGCGCAGCGGGTGTCCGGCTCCCTCCAGAATCTAGTGGGTGTGGCTCGAGACCTGCTGACCTCAGTCGAACGATTTAAGGTGGAAAAGGGTAATGAATAGTTGCTCTCTGAGTCCTTGAATCTCCCAAAGATAGGGTCATCGGCCGTTAAATTAGTTACATTGGAGCCAGTGGATCGAAATCTGCACATTAAGACGCCTGGACCCTGTGGGAACCTCAAAGAACTTGAAGTACAGTTGACTGAGAATCTATATTCCCAAAGTGAGAACGGGGGAATGTCGCCAAGCATATAGAGGGAAGCCGCTATGCTGCCTGAACAACAACAGCGAATCATGGGCTATTTTATTGAGGAGGCGAAAGACCACCTCAATACCATCGAGCAAGGTTTGCTGAATCTACAGGCCACGATTGAAGACTCTGAGATGGCCAATGAGGTCTTCCGCGCCGCCCATTCCGTCAAAGGGGGAGCGGCCATGCTTGGGATCGAGAGTATTCAGCGGACCTCCCACCGCCTGGAAGATTACTTCAAAATTCTGAAGGAAGCTCCAGTCCAGACTGATCGAGCCCTCGAATCTATGTTTTTGAGGGTTTTTGACACTTTGCAAGAGTTATTGGATCAGTTGCAAGGTCCCTTCGGCCTTACGGAAGACAAGGCTCAGGAGATTATGGCGAATGTTGAGCCGGTTTTTGATCAGCTCAATGCGCATTTGAATCAACTTGTTCAGCAGCAAGGCGCTGCAGCAGGGGATACTGCAGTTGCAGTTGAACCCCTGATCGCCAGGACTGCTACTGTTTCTCGTGCAGATAGCTTTGGTCAAACCGCTCAAGTTGAGGAAAGTGCGCTTCAACTCGTCTTCAAAAGTGATGTCCCGGCTTATTTGCGGGATATTTTGACTTGTTTTAAGCAGCAAGATGACACCACAACCCGCCATACTTTACAGAGCCTTTGCCAGAATTTGTCTCATATTGGCGAGCAATTTGATCTGACGGGATGGTGCGATTTAGTCAATACAGCGCGACTCGCCGTTTTTAACCCAGACAATACCTATCGCACATTGGCTCCCATCGTCATTCGGGAAATTAAAAAAGGGCAAGAGATGGTTTTAGCGGGTCGCGCCGCCGAGATTGCGGTTCCTGAAGCCATGCAGTCCTTAGTTCCGAAGATGCCGACGGATCAAGCGGACGCCGATCTAACTTTGGATGACTTACTGGAAGGCGCTCAGGCTCCACCAAAGGCTGAGCCTGAGCTGTTTGATTTGTTTGACGCTGAGGATGGTGACATCCAAAGTGATGTAACGACTGACGAAGTAACCGAGTGGTTTGACACGACCGCCGATGAGACAGCGTTTGCCTCCCTTGATCTAGATTTCATGGAAGCTCCATCCGAGGAGCCATTAGATCTGCCAACCAACCTCGATCAGGAGTCCGTTGAAAGTTTTGATTCGCCGCTTCCTCATCAAGGGGGCCCAGAGGTTGGGACAGCGGAATTGAACAGTCTTGCGGATTTATTTGAGGGAGAGGTGGCGGGTTTAGAGAATACCTGGCAAGAGGAAGAAATCGTTGAAGACGCCAGCTTGTCTGGTGAAACGATGGATATCGATATTTCCAGTGATTTCTCAGATCTATTTCTGGATGACCCAAAAGCAGCGCCTGCAACTCCCAATTTTGACTCAGGGAATGAGTTAGCGGACTTGTTTGGAGAAAGTTTGCTTGACGACTCTACTTCACCTTCTGAAGAGGCGACTGCCCAAGCTGCAGACTCTTTAGATTTTTCCAGTCTGCAGGGTTCCTTCGCGGGGAATCCGGAATTAAGCGGCGAAAAAAGAGGGGGGAGTGAGGGGCTAGATGACTTATTGAGTGGGCTAGCAATAAATGAGCCTCCCCAGATTGAGGACACATCGGAACCGTCAGATCAGATGGATTGGCCGTCATCCGAGTCACCTTCAGGGTTAGCAGGACTCGATGGATTGTTTGGAGAGGGGGCGGATTCGTTAGATTTTCCTGATCTAGGTGAGGTTGCCGAGTCTAATGCCGCAGATGAACCTTACTTGGATACGATTGCTGAAAACACCGCACTTCATGCGGACATGCTCTCTGACCTATTGGGGGATGAAGCGGCTCCAAACGGAATGAACTTGTCTGAAGAGGGTTTACCCCATTCCATTGATCTGTCGCTCCAAGATCATGATCTGCCTAATTTTGGAGATCCTTTAGCTGGTGAGGGAGATAGCCCGTCTACGTCTGCCTTCAGTGTGGATAATTCGGAGTTTGCATCGGACCTCGCCCCCTTGGATGATGGACGACTGGCAGAACCTCTAGGCGGGCCATTGGATCAGCCTTTGATCAGCCTTGATCGACTGGATTCTGATGTTGTAGACGGTGCGGATGCGGATGCATCGGACGATCCTGTGAAAACCGACAGCTGGGATGAGTTGAATCTGAAGGCTCTGGAAAAAGACGATCTGGGGTCCCTCTTTGCGGAATTCACAGAAGATCCCGCCGCCGCTGCAGAATCGTCTGAGCGGGTTGATTTGACTGATGAAATCGATAATCAGCCCTTGAAGTTGGATCCCACCCTTGATATCGCGGGGAACTTTTTCTCTACCCCAGACACCTTACAGACGCCAGAACAGCAAGCCGTCAAGTCTTCAGCGGAGGGTGAGGATGCGATAGATCTGACGGATGCGTTTTTTGAAGAAGAAGTCACGCCAACTCCGCAGCCAGAGGCCATAGAGTCAGCTGATGACTTTTTTAATGTCGAACCTTTGACGGAAGCTGTTGGAGTGGGTGAAGCGGACGATGCGTCGCCAGCTACGTTTGCTTCTTCTGGCGTCGATATCGACGAACAGCCGCCTGAAGTTGAACTTATCGGCGAATCGATAGCTGAACCCATGGTTACAGAAATCGAGGATTCGGCGTCCGAAGCGAAAGAACCGGATACGGCGGCAAGTTTGTCTGATCAGGATGTGAATTGCCCCAGTGTTCAAACGGAGGCTGGGGCCGATCCAGCATTGGCGGATGCTGACTTGGCAGAATCAATCTCGCCTTCGAACACCCTATCAGAAATGTCTGATGTGGCTGCTGATTTTTCTGATTTGGAAGATCTGTTGGAAACTGATTTTCCTGACTTGACCGATCAGCTAGGAGGGCCGGAAACCGTCGTCGTTGATGAGGAATCCACTGCCATATTTGGGGCGGATAGTTCGCCGGTTGAGCTTGAGGCGGATAGGGCTGAAGTCGAGCCGCAATTGTCCTCGATGGCGGACAACTTGCCCCCGGTGAATGATTCAGTCGAGGAGGGTCAGGGCGATGAATTTGATGAATTTGATGATCTAGAAAGGCTGCTAGAAGAGGCCGATCAAACCCTAGGCGGTTCTTCCCCTTCGCCAGGATTACGACGGACTGGCGGGCCAGCGAACCGTCGTCCTCTGCGTCGGGTCATGGGTGCTTTAGCTGACCAGACGATGCGGGTCTCGGTGAAGCATCTGGATAACCTGAGTAATTTGGTCGGCGAATTGGTGGTTAACCGAAATACGTTGGAGCAAGATCAGGATCGGCTGCGGCAGTTTTTAGATAATTTGCTGTTTCAAGTTCAACAGTTGAATGATGTTGGACAGCGGATGCGGGATCTTTATGAGCGATCGCTCCTGGAAAGCTCCTTAATTTCCAGCCGTCAGGTCTATCAATTAGGCGGTCGTGGAGACAGAGGCGAATCCCATCCCAGCCACTCAACCGGAGCTACCTTTGACGCCCTTGAGATGGATCGCTTCACGGGCTTTCACACCTTATCTCAAGAGATGATTGAACTGATTGTTCGGGTGCGAGAATCGTCTTCTGATATTGCCTACACCGTTGAATCGGCAGACCAGGTGACCCGGCAATTCCGTCAAGTCACCATTCAACTGCAGGAAGGTTTGAACAAGGCTCGCATGGTGCCCTTCGCCCAAACAGCGGATCGGTTGCCTCGGGCGGTTCGCGATATCTCCTTAAAGTGTGGCAAGGAGGCCAAATTGGTGGTCGAGGGGCGGGATACCCTGATCGACAAAATGATTTTAGAACAGCTCTATGACCCCATGACTCACCTGGTCAATAACGCCATTACCCACGGGGTGGAAACGCCGGAGGAGCGACTTGCCGCGGGTAAATCGAGGGAAGGGGAAATCACGGTTCGAGCCTTCTATCAAGGTAATCAAACGGTCATTTATGTGGCCGATGACGGCGCCGGCATTGACGCCGACTTCGTCAAAGAGAAGGCAATCCAGAAGGGGGTGATTTCACCGGCTGAAGCGCATCAAATGCCCATCATGGATGTGTATGAGCTATTGTTTCATCCAGGGTTTAGCACCCGCGACCAAGCGGATGATTTTGCGGGTCGAGGCGTGGGCATGGATGTTGTGCGCACCTCGTTATCTGAAATTCGCGGTAGTGTCACCATTGATTCGGAACTGGGTAAAGGCACTAGTTTTACCATTCGCCTACCGCTGACGCTGAGTATTTCCAAGGCATTGAGCTGTATTAGCAATCAAGCGCGGATCGCCTTTCCCATGGATGGGGTGGAGGATATGTTTGATGTGCCCAAAGAGCGCATTCAAACCAACCCGCAGGGACAGTCTTGCATCCTCTGGCGGGATACCCTGCTGCCGTTCCATCCCCTGTCTGATCTCTTGAAGTTTAACCGCACGTTGGGCCGGGGCCGAGTATACGGAGGCAACCAGGATGATGAGATGATTTCCATTGTGGTGCTGCGTAGCGCAAACACCCACATCGCCCTCCAGGTGGATCAGGTCATTGGCGAGCAGGAAATTGTGATCAAACAATTGGAGGGCCCTGTCCCCAAGCCAATTGGGATTGCTGGAGCCACCGTCCTAGGGGATGGTCGAGTCATGCCAATCGCCGATGTGTTGGAGTTAATTGACTTGTCAATGGGACGCGTCAGACGGGAGCCTAGCGCTTCCTTGTGGACGCAACCCGAAGAAACCATGGTGGCGGAGCCTGTCACCCTTAAGAGTGAGCCCACCGTCTTGATTGTGGATGATTCCATTACCGTACGGGAGCTGCTCTCCATGAGTTTCGCTAAGGTCGGTTATCGGGTTGAGCAAGCTCGGGACGGCCAGGAGGCCTGGGAAAAACTACGCTCTGGCTTGCCTTGCGACCTGGTCTTTTGCGACATTGAAATGCCCAGAATGGATGGTTTGGAGCTCCTTTCCCGGATCCAAAAAGACACTAACTTGAATAATATCCCCATTGCCATGTTGACCTCTCGAGGTGCGGATCGCCATCGTCAGATGGCGGTTGATCTCGGCGCCAGCGGCTACTTCACCAAGCCTTATCTGGAAGAAGCGCTGTTGGATGCGGCGCAGCGCATGTTGAATGGGGAATCTTTGGTGGAGCGAGGGGAGAATGAAGAGCAGGATAGAAATTAGAATTTAGGTTTTACTAGAGTAAACCGCTTGGAGAAAGCCTGTGTTTGGTCTGGATAACCTGATGAACATGCTCTTCGATTCCGCGATGGAGAGCATTAGCCGCAGTGAGCGGATCATTAAGCTACTCAAGCGCCTTAATCTGGATCCTGACCATCCGCCGGAAGATTTTTCCGGGGTTTATCAATATGCGCTGGTGCAATATGGGGTGGGTAAACCTCGACCGGTGCTGGAAATTTTTCGACAGCTTGAAATCCAACAGCTTTTTCGAGAGGCGTTAGCGCAAAATAATCCAAACCTATTGCTGAAGCGAGGCGAAGCGTTTCTAGCAGAGCATTCTCTGCAAACTGACTTGCAGGCCCGCCAGATAGACGTGCGCCGGGAATTTTATGAATTCGCCACGGTTTTTATCGAAGTTGCTAAACGCACCCGCACCCCAGCGGAAATTCTAACCAATCAGAAGCTGGAATCCCTCCATCGGCAAATTGGCAGTTTGCAGGAGCGCCTTAACCGCTTGCCCACTTTGGAAGGGATGCGGACTGAAATGGCTCGATTAGCCTCCCAAGATTATTTGGCGTTGACGGGAGGCGAGTCGTTTAGCGCTGAAAAATGTCGCGCTTTCGCCCTGGCGCAGCAGATGCGCGGCTGGTTTGAAACGCTGGGTTATCGCTTTGAGACCCATGAAACTTGGGAAGCGGACCATTTTGAATGGGTGCTCAATGTCTCCGTTTGGCGGAGTCGCTACATCCGCATTTTGGTGCGCGGGGTGGATGGCGAAGTGAATTTAGCGGATGTCCATGCTTTACGCCAGTCGGTAGAGACCCACAAAACGGATGAAGGCTGGCTGGTGAGCGATCGCCGTATTTCCCGCGCTGCTCGCGATCAAGTCTCCCAACCTGAAAACGACCATCTGGGCTGCTACACCCTAGATGAACTCCTAGATCAAGACGCCGACTTCAGCGGTTACCTGACCTGGTTAGAGCAAGAAATCCAGCAGCGGGGCATTAACCAAAAGTATGTGCCCCTGGCCTGCGTTAAGGAAGAAGTGGATCCCGTTACTCGCCAGCGCATTGGCGTCAGCCGCTATGATGAACGGGACGGCTGGATTGACGGCTACTTGGATCTTTGGCTAGATGACCCTGCTAAGGAACACATC
Source organism: Leptolyngbyaceae cyanobacterium MO_188.B28 (assembly GCA_030065175.1). Taxonomy (GTDB): domain Bacteria; phylum Cyanobacteriota; class Cyanobacteriia; order Phormidesmidales; family Phormidesmidaceae; genus JAKSDM01. The sequence goes on from JASJDH010000052.1 coordinate 22,167, forward strand.
TCTATCCTGGGGGAATTTGGCACCGGCAAAACCTGGTTCGCCTTCCACTACGCCTGGAACGCGTTGAAACGGTATCGCGACGCCCAGCGACGCGGCGTCGAACGGCCCCGCTTGCCTCTGGTGATTCCCCTGCGAGACTACGCCAAAGCCGTCAGTGTGGAATCCCTATTTTCCGAATTCTTCTTCCGCAAGCACGAAATTCCCATTCCCGGCTACTCGGCTTTTGAGCAGCTCAACCGCATGGGCAAGTTGCTTCTGATTTTCGACGGATTTGATGAAATGGCCGCCCGAGTCGATCGCCAGCAGATGATCAATAATTTCTGGGAGTTGGCCAAAGTGGTGGTTCCCGGCTCCAAGGTCATTCTCACCTGCCGCACCGAGCACTTCCCGGAGGCAAGGGAAGGCCGCGCCCTGCTCAATGCCGAACTGCAAGCCTCCACGAAAGATTTAACGGGGGAAACGCCTCAATTCGAAGTGCTAGAGCTGGAGAAGTTCAATGACGAACAAATCCGCGAGGTGTTGTCCCACCAAGCGCAACCCGCTACGGTTGACCAAATCATGGGCAACCTCCAACTGCTGGATCTAGCCCGTCGTCCGGTACTAACGGAGTTAATTCTAGAGGCGTTGCCAGATATTGAAGCCGGTAAGCCTGTAGATATGTCGCGGGTTTATCTATACGCCGTTCGCCACAAAATGGAGCGAGATATTAAGTCAGAACGCACCTTTACGTCGATGGCGGACAAGCTCTATTTCTTGTGTGAGCTGTCTTGGGAAATGCTCTCGACGGATCGCATGAGCATTAACTATCGAGAATTTCCTGATCGCATTCGTAAATTATTTGGTTCATTGGTTGAGGAAGAAAAAGATCTTGACCACTGGCATTACGACATGATGGGTCAGACTATGCTGATTCGTAATGCGGAGGGGGATTATGCGCCAGCCCATCGATCACTCTTAGAATTTTTTGTCGCTTACAAATTTGCCGCTGAATTGGGCACCTTAGCACCTGATTTTTTAGAGTTGGCTAAGATGAAGTCCAACTTGAATGTTAGGAAAGAGTCGAAAGATTACACCTGGTCGGATTACTTCCATAGTGAGCTGGATGCAAACGGTGAGATTATTTCTATCCCACCTTTAAAGAATTTTGTCGGTGAGCCGCTAGAGGTATTGCGCTCAGGGTTTGGACAGGCTCCCTAAAGCAAAGCGATCGCAGAGTTAATGCAACCATTATTGACAAAAGATGACATTTTGCACCCTCATCCACTTTTAGAAACAATCTGTCGAACGACTCACAAAACAATTGATGAGGTTGGCTATGTAGGGGGTAATGCAATCACCTTACTGGTCAACCAAAATAAATTTGCGCTTAATGATCAGGATTTAGCCAATACAGTGCTTCAAGGCGCTGATCTCACGAATGCTAGTTTGCGCAACGTGAACCTAGCTGAAGCCAACTTAACTCAAGCTATATTTACCCAAGCGTTTGGGGTGGTGTTGTGCATAGCCTTTCACCCAAATGGCGCTCTCTTTGCAACAGGGGAAGCGAATGGGAATATTCACCTTTGGTCATTTCAAGGTTTTCACAAACAATTCACTCTAGAAGGCCACGGAGACTGGGTGAGATCGCTAGTGTTTAATTCGGATGGTTCAATATTAATCAGCGTCAGTAGCGATCAAACCATTAAATTATGGGATATTCGCACAGAAACTTGCTTGCAGACTTTAAAGGAACATCGCAATCGAGTCTATGACGTGTCCATTTCTCCGGACGAGCACTTTTTTGCGACGTCTAGCGCAGATCACACAATAAAACTTTGGGATTTCAAAACAGGAACCTGTATCCGAACCTTATTGGGACATTCTGACCGTGTTTGGTCAATTGCAGTGAGTTCAGACAGCGAGTATCTGATCAGCGGGAGTCGAGATAAAACGATTAAGCTTTGGAAATGGCGGACAGGAGAGTGCATCAAAACTCTGCAGGGACATGAGGAAGAACTATACAGCGTCAGCAGCATCCCCCAAAGCGCTTTATTTTTGAGTTCTGGAGATCGGATGATTAAAGTATGGGATATCCGATCTGGGGAGTGTATTCAATCTTTTACAGGACATACAGGAAAAATTTTAAGACTTAGTGTTTCAGCTGATGGATTACTGTTAGCAAGTGCAGGGTTCGATCGAACAATTCGCCTGTGGGATCTTTCTACAGGACAATGCTTAAAAAACTTTGACCAGCATGGTAATTTAATTCGATCCATCGCCTTTCATCCTAGTCAAAAATATCTTTTGAGTGGCAGTGATGACCAAACACTGAAGTTATGGAATATCGAATCTGGGAGTTGTATCAAAACATCTTTTGGCGAATCAAGTGGGGTTAATGATTTGGCGATTAGTCCAAATGGTTCCTTACTGGTCAATACGAATGATGATGAAACCATCAGTTTGTGGGATTTGGATCAGGGAAAATATTTGAAATCGTTACAGGGGCATACACGCCGGGTGTGGTCAGTAGCGATGAGTCCAAATGGACGGACTTTAGCCAGCGCCAGCAGCGATCGCACCATCAAGATTTGGGATTTGCAGACCGGTCAATGCGTCAAGACATTGCGGCGGCATATCGGTTCTGTATTTGGAGTGGTGATTTCTCCAGACGGTAAAAGGTTGCTAAGTAGCAGCAGTAATCTTCAATTATTGCTATGGGATATTGAAACAGGTCAATGTTTGCGAGAGATTCAAACCCGAAGTTCAGTGAGTCAATCTTGCGCTATTGTTTGCGGCCATACCGTACTGCTTACCAGTGAAGAAGATAATATCCAGCTTTGGCAGAGTCAGACAGGAGAGCATTTACGGACCTTAATCGGTCATACAGGGCTAGTTTGGGGGCTGGCAGTCGCCCCCAATGAGCAATGGATCGCTAGCGGCGCTTTTGATCATACGGTCAAGATATGGAACCCTAGCACGGGAGATTTATGCTTGAACCTGCAAGGCCATACTGGGAGAGTGAGGTCGATTGCCGCAAGTCCGGATAGTACTCTTCTAGCCAGTGCTGGGGATGATGCTGAAATTCGCTTGTGGAATGTTCAAACGGGAGCATGTTTAAAAACCTTGAAAGGTCATCAGAGTAGAATTCGGGCAATTCAATTTCACCCCAACCAGCAATGGATAATTAGGGGGAGTTACGATGAAACGATTCGAATATGGGACTTTCGAACGGGACAATGCCTCAAAACGCTGATTAATAAGCCCTATGCAGGGGCAAATATCACTGCAGTAAAAGGGTTAACTGAATCAGAGAAATTGACGCTGAAAGCATTAGGGGCAGTCGAAAACTAATTTTTTTATGGCTGCAAAAGATATTTTCCACAACGCAGTGAAATACGCCCTCGTAAAAGACGGTTGGACCATTACCCATGATCCGCTCTTTCTTAGCTTTGGGGGAGTGGATATGTACTTTAGCGATTCCAATAGACGCCGAACGAGAGTTTTTCAGGTTGGAACTGCCTCGCCTGTTAGTTGAGCGTGGCAGACGTATACCACTACCGCCAACTGGTTCAAGAATTGTGGGCCGACTATAGCAAAATTGATTTCAATAATCCGGACCTGGAAGCCGAGTTGATTTTCGATGTGGAGCGCGATCGCTACCAAGTCGTCCATGTCGGTTGGTCAAACAAACGCCGCGTCTAAGGTTGCATATTGCACCTGAATATCAAAGACGGCAAAATCTGGATTCAGCATGACGGGACAGAAGGCGGCATAGCGCTTGAATTGTGCGATCGCGGCGTCCCTAAACACGACATCGTTCTTGCCTTCCATTCCCCCTTCAAGCGCCAATTCACCGGATTTGCCATTGGGTAGCCCCTTTCAAGGCCAAAGGTACAATTATACTATTAACGCGATGTGCAACTTTAATTTCAACGAGTTTACGTCGTTTCAGCCCTTAGAAGGGGGCTTTAGAGTGATTTTGGTCTGATGCAAATGAGAACATTCTCATTAAGCATTGCCATGTAGAGA
>JASJDH010000619.1 GCA_030065175.1 Leptolyngbyaceae cyanobacterium MO_188.B28
CTGAAGCAACGTTCTGCCTACCTTAATGGTCAATTCTCCAAATGAGTCTTACCAAACTGAGATGCTCTCTCGTTCCTGGCCCAGTTGGTCTATCGCATCGCCGCCGCCATCAGCGAACGATGCGTTTCTATCCATCTCTATTTGGTTGATCCTGATACGGTAGAACCTCAAAACACGGCTCGACAGTGCTTCTCAGATATTGAAGCCGACTATCGGCTGAACAAAGCAGAAGCGCTGGCGTTGCGTTACGCTCTGGCCTGGCGGCGACCTAATATCCAACTCACCGCCCTCGCCAAACCGTTCGATCCCGCCTGGATCCATCATCCCTACGGCAATCGCAATCTGACTGTCCTATTAGGCTGTGTCGATAATTTTCACGCCCGCTGCAGCATTCAACAAGCCCTTCCCTCCAATTCGTTCTACTCCCTGCCCGCCTGTTGGTGGATTGACGCGGGGAATGAAGCAACCTACGGGCAAGTGTTGATCGGCTCCAGCCTCTCGACTGACCCAGCCGCCTATACTGCAAGCGATTTGGGATTCGCTCGCTTGCCTGCTCCCAGCCTGCAAGCCCCCGACCTCCTCCAACCGCCGCCTCAAGCGCCCCAACCGACGCCCTCAATAAGTTGCGCTGAACTGGCGGTGATGAACACTCAGTCCATTACCATCAACGCCTGGTCTGCTACGGCGATGGCGGATTTGCTCAAAGACCTGCTGCTGGGAAAACTCAACCGACTGGCGGTGTTCTTTGACCAGCAGACCGGCGTCTTGAGATCCTGCTATTCTACACCCGCCGAGATCCAAGCCGCCCTGGCTCAATCCGCTTGTCAGTAATTGGCGATCCGCCGTCCGATCATCTGCCATGTCTAATGTCCAGCAAATTAGGAGGAGACCCATAATGCTTCGGCAGTGTGCGATCGCCCTGGGGCTAATCTGGTTGAGTATGCAGATTTACTTGAGCGCCTGCTCTCCCACCTATGCCCAATATAACGATGACTTGGATTGTGTCGGCGCCATCGATTCTAATGTCACGCTCAGTCGCCCCCAGCTCAGTCAGATTATCGAAATGTCCTCCGGCGCTGTGTTCGGCCAGCCGCTCCCGGTATATTGTGAGCTGCCCTCTACCCGGATAGTGATTGAAGGCGGTCTGGTAGAGGCGAGGCGCACGCTTCATCCCTTTGAATGGGATCCCAATAATGGGTTGATCATCCTCTGGTCCAGCGATGGCTCCCAGTTCATCGACTATGATTTCCGCATTGTGAAGTGAGGAGTTACTGTGCCTACCATGGGAAAAGCTTTCTAGCCTTTTTGCCGGATTCCCTGACGGTGTCAGTAATTTCGTTGTTGACTCGCCGCTGCGATCTAGCTTCAATTTCCTTTTCGTTCAGGTCATGGGTGGCTGCTGTTTCACCAACGATGTAAGCCTTCTGAGCTTCTTTAGGTAAGGTTGAGCGATTGTAGGGCTTACCTCCAGTCTCCTGATAAAGCTGACGAGGATTCATGTCGAATAACTCCTGACTCATGGCCACTGAACTATCCACCTGAGCTTGGGAATCCCCGCCTTTGTCCTGAATGGCTTTGCGAAAGTCCCGATTAACGATCGCTCCATCAACCCGCTGCCGACTGGTTATCTTTGAGGACGGGTCCCCTTTCAACAGTGATAGCTGTTCTTCCTCCGGTTCCTCGGGATTGCGCCTCAACCATTGCAAGAAGCCCATAGGCGCCCTCCTTTTCCTGAGTGGTTGTCTTAAACTCATCGCCAAAAAGCTGTTCTAGCCCAGTTTGAAAGGCTTCTAATCCCCCCGGTAATGCTAGAAATTCATCTAGGATTTCAAATCGATATTCATAGTCCCAGCGCTCTGGCTGAAAATTGAAGTGCTCAGTGATCAAGGTGTAAGCATCCAGGCAGCCATCCCATAGATTGAGTGCATGAAACCTAGCTAAGGCTTTCTCCCAAGTTACTTTGCGGCGTAAGTCACCGTATTGTCGAATTTCAGGCTTAAATAACTCTGACTGAATGACAGCCCCGTTATACCAGCAGCGGCGGCGCCAGTCGTCATAAACCCTTTGTTTGAGTTCTAGGAGGTTCATGGCTATCAATCTTAGCGAGTATAGAGGGATAGTAACAGCCTATTCAATTGGGTGCACAGTTGTCGTGGCTTAGACTATTTGGATGTCTAAATCATTTTGAGTGAACATGAAAATAACAAGTATTTATACTCGCTGACTAGTTGCTGGGGAGGGGATATATCAGCCAAGCGTCTATTGCCCATTTCCCTGATAACCAATAACAGCCTGAATCAAGCGTTCAATTTTGTTCCCTAATGTATCAATTTTATCTCCCAAGGCATCAATTTTGTTTCCAAGCTGAGTGATGCCTTGGCTGACCAAATTAATGGTATCCTCAAAGCCGCTACGCCAAGCTTGGCGATCCTGCTCTAACCGCTCGGCCATGGCTAAGCGTTCAATTTGCACTTGTTCAGCTTGAGCTAAACGCTCTTCTCGTTCCTGATCTAACTTAGCGCCCAGAATATCCAGGCGTCGACCTGATTCCGCCATCTTTACAGCCGTGTCCTGCTGAATTTCCAGGATTGCCCGGATTAGGTCTTGGTTACTGGGTTGGTGGGTGGTCATGGTTGAGATCGCGTCGCCTCTATTATTTGAGGTTGGGTTGGATGATTCCAGCTTGAGCTTATCTCTAGCTGTATTCTTTCTGCAAAGGCTAATAGCTATTTATGGTGATGTTGGAATTGTATTATCCCTCAGATTAGGTTGAGTAGATTGAACGTCATCCTCGTATCAATAGAGGGATGAAATGCCATCTGCAGGCTAGCGATTCCGTCCCAAATCAGTTTGTTATTCAACTGCGCCAGGTTTGCATAAGCAACCCTCTGGCTATCAAATTCAAGCCGAATAGGACAATTGTACTTATTGATTGGGCGAGTGTCACCACTGACTCCTTGCAATTCCAATTAATTGATCTCCCCACCCCACTGACCTCGAAAATCAACATTGACTAAACCCGGTAGCCAGTTCTTTTTTTTCGCCCATAGAGATTTTGGCCGCAATTTCTGCTGGGTGTTCATGGCCAGCACATTTTTGGTGAACTGCCATCTACCGATCTGTATATTTTTAGGCTCGGCTCACTTTTTTCATTGACCGAACCCAGTAACCAGTTTTTTTCGCCAATGAGAAATTTTTGGAGTCATTCCTGCTGGTCATTAATGGTTAGCACATTTTTGATGAATTGCCATCTACCGATCTGTAGATTTTCAGGCTCAGCTCACTTTTTTCAACGCTTTAATCTTGCCCCCCAATCATCTCTACCTGCCTGCCCCTGCAGCGTACCCGCTGCCGTCTGGAAATCCTCCCCAAAAATCTACGGTTTGGGGGATGGCAATTTCGCTCAGGGCAATCAACGTAGGTGAAGAAGATGCAGCGATATCAACGACGTCTTATGGTCAAAACCACTGTTGGCAAGGATGAACAAGGACGGGCCGGGCTCAAAACGCCAGTTTACGAAGCTGAAACTAAGCAGTTCCGCTCAACCGATGAAATTCTGCGAAACACCCTATTGCAACAACTGTTCTCGCCCCAGGAATTAATCGGACTGCTGTTGGTCAAAGTCAAAAGCGCCCAACAATCCGATGAGGAAGCCGCCGCGCGCAATCAACCGGCCCAACAGCTTAAAAATCAACGCTTCAAAGATGGCGTAGAGCGCTGGTTGATCTTCAGCTCCGGCGATAACTATTACTTTGCCGATAAACCTCTGGCCCAACAAATTCGCCGACTGTTTAAAACTGAACCAGATACCGCCTTTCGATACGGATCGCTACTCACCTCAGAATGTTATGACGGGTCTCACCGCCTCGAAAATCTCAAGGTCAAATTGGTTGATTTTAAAGATCCCCAATACGCCCAGTTTAGAACCGGCGACTGCCACGGTAAAATCTCGCCTCACCGGATCAAGGAACTGGGGGGACGGCGAGGCCGACCGTTTCAATTCCGCCTGGGGTATCGCGCCCTCTGGTCGCAAGGGAGTGAACAATCCCCTCAGCTTGACTTCCTGGCCAAAGGCACTTTGCTGGCGGATAAACAACTCACTGACGACCAGGGCTATGACCTGATCCTGGACCGTTCCTCAATCAAAGGGGTGAATAAAGCGCAACTGGACCAACTCCTTCCCTGTGGAGATTACTTCTTACCCAAAGCCGCCATGGGGAATCGCTCCAACGCCCAGGTCAGGCCCTATCAAAATAGCTGGCAATTCAACTTGTGGTATTCCGAACAAGCCGTTCTGGCCGACTGTGGTCACCCCACTCGACAGAGCCTAAATGAACTCACCGGCTTGATGAAACGTCCCTTAGCGCTGCTAAACCATCTGGTTGAACGGAGCGATCAGCAACAGCATCGCGCCCTTGACGACGAAAGCCTGCTTGATGAGTCAACCCATTCTTCAACCGAACCCAGGATGATCTCGATCTCGCGGGCGGATAAATACGGACAACTGCTCTATCACCCCAAAGTGGTTGACTTCATCGCCCGCCAAACCCGCAATGAATTTGTCAACGCTGCCGTCAGAACCGGCCTCAAACATAGCTCAGGGATGGCGATGCCCGCGCCGGATGAACACCAGGGCGGTCTTAAGCGAGGACAGGTCTGTGTCCCTCATCTGCCAGAAGGCGAGGTGATTCTCACCCGCTATCCTATCGTCAATAGCGATAACATTCGTCGCTATATAAACGTCCATCACCCGACCCTCAGCCGCACCCGAGGCGTTGTCTGGATTCGCCCCGAAGATTGTAAAACCTATCACCAGGGCGATTTTGACGGCGATCAGCTGGTGGTCACGCCCGCCGCCCAACTGCCCCATATCGCCAAAGAAACCTTGAGAGCGGGTGAGCCGGGTCGATTCAAACCCGTCAAACAACGGCCCAAACTGGCCTACCGTGAGGTGTGTAATGGCAATGGCCAGCGGCGCTATCAAGGCCCCTTGCAAAACGCCCAGATCGCCTTTGACAGCAGTCGTAACTCTGTGGGCCGAATCGCCGCTCAGATCGGCCGGATACAAGCGAGTCAGCCAATCAAAGCAGAAGAAGCGGGGCTCTTTCAACGGCTCAAGACGAAATTATTGGATCGGCTCTTCACCGCTCTGCAGGTGGAAGTGGATTATCAAAAGAGCGCTGAGCGCTTCTCCGATGTGCCCGAAATCGAGGGCGATCGCTTACTCACCGACGCCAAACAGTGGGGTAAACACCATCCTTGCCATTTCTTTGATGTTTACAAGGACCCTAATCTCTACCGTCTATTCCCCCTGCCGGATGATGCCTCCAGCATCAGCGTCGTCGCCCGAGAAATTGTCAACCCGCGGTGGCGAACCATGCAGCTTGTCGCCAAAGACCGCAGCGAGTATCGCTACTTGTTCGAAGTCCCCAGCCACAAAACCCATACACTGGATCAAATCAAAGCCTGGAAAGCCCAATATGGCGACTGGGCCGATAACCTCAAGCGGCGGTTTGAACAGGACCGCAAAGACATCAAATCCAGATTGGGCGATCAGCC
>JASJDH010000053.1 GCA_030065175.1 Leptolyngbyaceae cyanobacterium MO_188.B28
CTGATTCCCTGAAGCCCATACTGTGCAAGGCTTCCAAATTTCCGGACGGGTCTATTTCACCAGCCTTTCTCTTTAGCTGTTCCCCATGATCATGCCATGGCGCAGTTTAAGAGTGTTTGTCTAGCGGATTTAGATGGACAGCCCTACATAGAGCGGCTTACCTGTGAATTTTGGCGAGCTCACCCCAAAATATTCAAATCTGCATGCGTCAAACCTCAAATTATTTATTCTTCTAATAATGAAGAGTGGGTAATCTCACTCATTCAAGCAGGAATGGGTATGAGCATTATGCCGATTTGGACTGATCTGAGAAATATCACGTATGTACCAATAACTGACTTGAGTTTAAGCCGGACCATTGGCTTGCGGTGGCGGAGTCAACACGCCCTAGAAACTGTGGATTGGTTTCGTCAATTTGCTAAAGTTCACGATTGGAAAGTGGCTGGCTAGTAATCGAGTTTTGCGGCGACAGAAATCAGGCTTATAGAATTCAATGACAATTTGACGGATATTGGCTGATTGCTGGCCGTCCTGAATGCCTCTGCTCAGTAATTTCTATGTACTAACGAATCTATATGCTAACGAATATGAATTTAGAGGTTAAATGGAGGAATCGCTTATGCTAGTTGGCTCTTAGGAGATATTGTCCAACTCGATGTATTCCTGCTTACAAAGCAATTTGTCTAATCCGTAGACTTTTTTCCAGGTTTAATATTTCTTATTTTTGATTCGAGTTTTCCTAAACTTATCCACAGGTTTTCCACAGAGTTAGCCATACTTTTCCACAAAGCGGCGGGGATTTTCCCCAGGTTCAAACGATAACTCGAGGACTTTGCCAATTTCTTGGGATTTTGGGGATTGAGACTGATTCACTTGAAAAAAGGCCCCTGATGGTAAAGTTGTGTAACGATCGAGAGCTACAACCCCGATTCCCTCGTGAAGCTGAGAGGGATGTCAAGTGACTTGCGTCACGACGTCGCATTGACATCCCCAGCGGCTTGACCCACAATAATTCGACCTGCTGATAGAAGCACTCTGATTTGAGACTGTTCAATTCCCGATTGGGAAGGCTGCGGATAGGCATTTCAGGGGGGCTTTCTTTTGGCTGTTTGTTTGGGATAAGCCCGAAATTAAGTAGGAGCTTAAAGGCTCCTTACCCATTTCAAAATGATGAGAGGTTCCAGATGAATACAACAACCGTTAGCATTCTGGCCGAGATACCTGAAGAACTCCATGAGTCCATAAAACGCTTTTTGGAATCCCATTCCATGTGGGACCAAGATCGGGTGTTCTGCGCTGCGCTGTCGTTATTTCTGCTCCAAAATGGTCAGAGCGATCGCGCCGCCTCTCGCATCTACCTTGACACGATGTTCGATTACGCTGCTTAGTCCCTTTTTATCTACTCGCGACTCCAGCCCTCATCACAATTTTCTTGTTCTCCTTAACGCCCCCTTTTATATCTTCAATAGCTTTCAATAGCCCCCTTGACCCTCTATCTGGCACAGATGTTAGCCGTAAGACGCACTCCACCAGCCAGTTATGTGAGAATACAGAGGTCGCCCCTAATCATCAGGTATTCCAAATCATTGCGACAAAGTCCTAATGAGAAGCTGATGGAAAGAGATCTTACTCCACTCTGATGATTGACTTCTTTAGCTCACATCGAACAACAACAATGGCTAGGCTTAATTTTGCCGCCAGCGCCGCCTCCAGATTCTTTCAAATAGGATTTACCGGGGTTTTATCGGATTGCCAGCGCTGCTCTGCATCTAGTAGTCAGCGCTGGTTTGGGATTGGCCTTGACAAAAAATTAATAGAGCGGGATGGCGGATAAATTTTGGTTGATTGCGCCGTGGACCAGCCCCATGCGCTGTCTAAATATCCAAAACTTAATAAAATAGGGGTAGGGACGGAAAGATTTTCACGAGTTCTCATAGTGAAAATCGTCTCTTTTTAAAAATCACTGCTAGGCTTTTCTGTCAGTAACGTTTGTACTCTTTAAAGCTTTTCACGGTAGGTGACAAAATGTCTGATCCGGTCCTCGAAAAACTCTTGGCGGCTGATTCTGACTTGGAGGCGCAAGAAGCTCAGCTGAGCGCTCAGTTAAACGCTATTCAAGCCCAGCGCGCCAGTCTCCAATCGGTACTGGAGATATTTGATCCAGAGAAGACAACAATAGCTGACAAGTCTGTCGTGGCGGCGCCTACCCCAAGCGCTGAAAAAGTGGTTGCCCCATCCCCAAAGACGTCGGTCAAGGCGGGATCAAAGCCAAAGGCAAAGGTGGTAAAAGCCAAACCAACCCCATCTCGTAAGTCAGTCGCTCCCCCGAAGTCAACTCGGCGGGGGTGGCAGAAGTATATGCGCGATGAGCATGGCCAGACACCGTTGCCGACTATTGTGTCTGAAATTTTGCAAGCCCAACCCAAGAAGATATTTGAGATTGCAGAAGTGGTGGACGCTATTGTAGTGAAGACGATTCCGTTGAGCGATCGCAAAGGAGCCCGCAACCGCATTTCAAATATTTTGGCGGAGGGGGCTCGCAAGGACCAATGGCATCGCCATCAGTCGGGATGCTACAGCTACTCAATTTAGCTAAGAGAGACGAGATCTCGTCTCTTCTTGTGGGAGGAGCGCACAGTCGTGCGCTCCTTTTTTTGGAGACGCTTCCTCCGCCTCTCCCACCACTACCCATTTCTCTTCCAAGCGCTTAGAGACTGTGAGTCTGGGTTAACCTGGAATTGTTCGGATCGCCTGGAGAATCAGCAGATGGATACTGAACAACATGCGCCGCCTAAGGATATTTGGTCTGGAGCTGAAATTCCGTTCACTCGCGATTGTCAGTTTGTCCGAGTCAACACCCAGCAATCGTGGATTCAGGCTAAACTTCGCCTAGACTTGCGAATGGGTGCTATTTTAATCATCGCCCTGGGTTTAAGCTTGACGGCTTGTGCGCCGCTAACCGTCGATGTCTGGAATCCACTCAATTTCAAAGGTCCTGAATTTCTGAGGTTCTATCTAATTTTGGTGGGGATTAGCACCGGACTTGCTTACTATTTGCGCTTGCGGCTACAACAACCAGTCGATATCTCCCTTGAAGAATTGCCCCAATTGAATGTATATGAGACGGCCTATTTAGCAGAGGGGAATTATCGAGCAATCAACACAGCAATTGTGAGCCTGATCCAACGCGGACACTTAACCCTATTGCCCAAAATTCAAACATTAGTATTTGCAAATGAATTACCTGAAGATAGTTACACGCTGGAACGCACTATCATGCAAGCTATTGAGATAGATGGTCGGATTTTATCGGTTCGTCTATCGGTTTTAACGGCGGTAGAGCCCATCTCCCAATCTCTGCGTGATCTTGGACTGCTCTTGACCGATAACCAGATTCAGATTTTTCGATATTGTCCCACGGTGATTGTTTTTGCAGTCTTACTATTGGGCATTACAAAATTTTTGCTTGGGATCTCCCCGCAGCAGGTGGTTATCTATTTGATCATGGTATGTAGTCTAGTCGTATGAATAAGCTACCTTTTCTACAAGGAAAAAATGCTATATCGCAGTCGATTAGGCGATTGCTTGCTGAATAGACTGCGTTCAGACCATGCCGCCCTCAGAAAAATAACTCCCGTAGATGCGACCTCACATCCTTCCAAGTTTGCTCTGGCTTTTGCCCTTTTTGGCAATGGTATGCTGACCTGGAGTCCCCTAGCTGACTTAGGCAATACTTTTGCATCCAAAACCTGGCGTGATGCAGGTTGGTTTGATGTATATCTATCAAATTAATGTAGCCTAGGGCATTAATTCAGTAGTAGGCATTAACAGAATTGCTTGGATAACAGGCTAAGCATCACGGATAAACCTTCTGGTCAAAACCAATTTCTAGGCATTATTCTTGCTTATTTAGATGGCGGTATCGCGCCTGTTGTTGGGTCTACTTTGTCAACCATTTTAATTGAATTGGTGCTCTAAGGAGTCAGAAGTCTGAGTTAATCTGTAATCGTGTGACTCACCTGGAGAAACAACTGATGAATGCTGAACAAGCAGATCTATACCATCGGATTCAGAGTTTTTCCATCGATAAACCTGGCGGCGATTTGCCCTATAGTCAGCGGCTGGCTCACGAGAATGCGTGGACTGTTGAGTATACTCAGCGAGTAATTGAGGAGTACAAGAAGTTTGCCTTCTTAGCCGTTGTAGCGGGGCACCCAGTCACCCCGTCTGATCAGGTGGACCAAGCTTGGCATCTCCATCTGGTTTACACCCACTCCTACTGGGATGAGTTTTGCCGAACAGTTTTGCAGAAATCCTTGCATCATGAACCTGCTCAGGGAGAGCAGGACGAGGACGAAAAATTTAAAGATTGGTATTGCAAAACATTGGCTAGTTATGAAGCCTTTTTTGACTACGCCCCGCCCAAAGATATATGGCCAGCGCCCAATGTCCGGTTTGATCGCAATGTTCATTTTGTACGTGTCAATACTCAGCAGTCCTGGATTCTGCCGAAAATTCGTCTAGATCAACCAATAGCTGCTGCTTTGTCGCTGTTTTTAGTACTGTTATTCACGGTTTGTGAACTATTAATTCCGGAGTTGTTAAGACCCATAGAGATATGGAATCCGTTTAGTTTCACAGGGCCTGAGTTTCTAAAATTTTATGTAATGTTTTCAGGTATTGCCGCTGCGCTCGCCTTGTATTGGCGCTGGAGTCTGTGGCAACCTACCCGTATAAACTCGTCACCTCAGCTAGATGCTTACGAAACGGCTTACTTGAGCAATGGTCGATATCGGGTAGTCAACACTGCAATTGCTAGCCTTGTTCAGAGTGGACATTTAACTGTATTACCTGACAGTCAAACGTTAACTTTGGTGGATGAGTTACCTCAAGATAGCCATCCTGTGGAACAGGCTATCCAACAAGCGGTTAAAAGTGATGGCCGGATTGGATGGGTTCGTCTATCGGCTTTATCGGCAGTCGACCCCATCCCAGACTCTCTGCAAAACTATGGCCTACTCTTGACCGATGAGCAGGCTAAGGTTTTTCGATACTATCCCGCGGTGGTTGCTTGTGCAGTCCTACCACTGGGGATCATTCGACTTATAATGGGGATCTCCCTGCAGAGGCCTGTTGGCTATCTGATCATGCTATGTGTTGGAATTGCTTGGTTAGGCTATTTTTTATCGAAGGAAAAGCCGCTATATCGTAGCCGATTAGGCGATCGATTGCTGAATAGCCTTCGCTCAGACCATAAAGCCTTTAAAGCTGACGTAACCTCATACTCTTCACAGTTCGCTCTGGTTTTTGCCCTCTTTGGCAGTAGTGTTTTGACTGGGAGTTCTCTTGCTGATTTAGGCAATACGCTAGCGCCTGCAGCGTATACTATAGGGTCTTTTATTGGGAGTGGTTGTGGCGGCTGCGGGGGAGGCGGCTGTGGCGGGGGAGGCGGCTGTGGGGGATGATTTGCCTCAAGATTTCAAGATTTAATGCGAGATCGTTCTTTGACCTTCCACCCGGTGTAACTGAGTAATATCGTGGCGGCGATCGCATATCCAACACCGCTTGGAATGCCCGAAAAAGCTAGCGCCAAACTGCCTACCCACAACGTCAACGCATAGATAAACAACACCGTCAGTCGATGGGATAATCCAGCATTCAGCAACCGATGATGTAGATGGCGTTTGTCGGCCATAAACGGAGAGGACCCGGAGCGGAGGCGGCCAAAAATAACGGCTGACATATCCAGAATTGGAACCGCCAGGATCAAGTAAGGCAAAAAGACAGCCGCTGTGGTGACGCTTTTAACCAGACCTACCACCCCAACGCCCGCCAGGGTAAAGCCCATAAAGTAAGCGCCGCCGTCACCTAAGAAGATTTGAGCTGGATTGAAGTTGTAGCGTAGAAACCCCAAGGCCGCCCCAGCTAACGCCGCAGCGACAAGCGCAGCGGCGGGCTGAGACATAAACAGGCTAACCACCAGCATAATTACCGCAGCAATGCCGGACACCCCCGCCGCTAAACCATCTAGCCCATCTATCCAATTAATAGCGTTGGCCATGCCAACCAACCAAAGGATCGTCACCGGCAGACTCAACCAGGTTGGCAGGAGCACCAAACCCCAAAAGGGGATCGTTAAAAAATCGATACTGACCCCAACATTCCAAGCCAACGCCGCCACAATTGCCTGCATAAACAACCGGGAAAATGGCGACAAATTGAACAGATCGTCCATCAAGCCAATCAAGAAGAAGGCTAAGCCGCCAACGGTCACGCCCCAGATGCCATACTCTTTATCGGGGCTTAGGGGTTGACCGGTGACGTCGACAAAGCCGCCGATTCCCCAAACCACTAACAATGCAACCAATGTGCCGATATAGAGGGAAACACCCCCCAGTCGCACCATCGGTCGTTTATGAACTTTCCGCCCACCGGGCATATCCACCAAGCCGCTTTTGAGGCCGATGGTCCTAACAATCGGCGTTGTAATCAGGACAATGACGGCAGAAATCGCAAATGCTATTAGGTGATAAAAGTTGGAAGGCATTGGGGCAGGTTTAGATAATTTAATAATTATTTGATTTCAGCCAGAGTCTACATGAACTTCTTGAACAAGGCTACCGCGATGGCTTTTTTTGAAAGATTCTCCTATACCTTATTATGCGATTCATGACCGGTGATTCTATTGTTCATTCGTCGCATTTTGTTATCAATCAGAGTTGACTACGCGCTATCTCTGCCGATGCACTTCTCACCGTAGGATTTCTCACCCTATAGATGACGGAAATGGAGAGAAAAAGATTTTAGGCGCGTGAAAATTAAACTGAAAAAAATGGCGATAAAACAGTACAGAAGTTAGAAGTCAGTCCAATACTGGATTCTAACCCCTACCCCCTATTTTTCTGTCAGGGAAAAATTTTTTAAAATTCATGGATGAATGGGCTGTTTTCCCTGGCTATCCTCCAGGGAGGCCGCCCTCCCTGGAGGATAGTTTAGGCGTTCCGCCCCTGAACATATTGGCGATAGCGCCCCAGAGCCATCAAAGGGAAGTGTTGCCGATAGAGATGATAGTTGATGTAGAAATGTCCGGGGAAACCCGTGCCGGTGAATTCTGCTTCATCCCAAGTTCCATGTGAGTTTTGGGTTTTTAAAAGGTATTGGACGCTAGACTCAATTGCGGCGCTGGCCCAATTGCCTGTCACTTCCCCAGCATCCAGTAGCCCGAGAAGCGCCCAAGCCGTTTGGGATGCGGTGCTTGGCCCTTGCCCTTTAAGACGGGGATCGTCATAACTGCGGCAGGTCTCCCCCCAACCTCCATCGGGATTTTGACAACTGACCAACCAAGCCGCGCCCCGTTCAATCTGAGGCCGATACTTTTGAGGGGCGACTAAAGCCAGGGCCGACAATACGCCGCTGGTTCCATAGATGTAGTTGACGCCCCATCGACCAAACCAGCAGCCCTCGGGTTCTTGTTCGCGGGTGAGATAGGTGAGGGCGCGGTTGATGCGGCGAGGAGATAGAGACTTTTGAATTTTGAATTTTGGATTTTGGATTTTACCTCCCCCATCTCCCCCATCTCCTCCATCTTTTCCTTTCTTCCAATCCCCCAGTTGTTTATTCAACTGCCCTAGCATTTCTAACACTCGGGCGGTGACGTCGGCGGTATTGGGGTCGATCATGGCTTTGAGATCGCCGTAGGGAATGGCGTTGAGCCAGTCTTGATCATTATTGAGGTCGAAGGCGGCCCAGCCTCCAGGTTTGCATTGCATAGTGGCGATCCAATCGACGGCCCTGGCGATCGCAATTTGCTTCAACCGCTCGTTGGGCAACTGCACAGCGTTCAAGGCCATGACGATAACAGCGGTATCGTCTACATCCGGATAGAAGCGATTATCAAACTCAAAGGCCCAGGCGCCGGGTTTGCCTTGCCGATTTTTGACGGCCCAATCGCCGTAATCGAGAATTTGTTTATCCAGGAGCCACTCACCGCTTTGGACTAGAGCGGGATGATTGGGGGCGAGGCCTGAGGCGACCAGAGCCCGCATTGCTAACCCCGTATCCCAAACTGGAGAGACACAGGCCTGTATCCGATAAAAGTCTTCGGTTTCGAGGGCAAAATTGTCAATTGCGTTTAATCCTCGCTCGACGATCGGATCCGCAACATCATAATCCAAGCAACGTAGGGCCAGGAGTGAATTGAGCATGGCGGGAATGATGCCGCCCCAGTCTCCAGTCGCCTCTTGACGCTCTAGCACCCATCGCTCAGCGGCATTGATCCCGGCTTGGCGGAAGGGGACTACGTTAAGGCGTTCAGCCAACTTGAATGCTTTATCGAGATAAACAAACAGATCCGACCAGTCATGGTTTCGGGGGAGTTCAAACCGAGCATTCTCGATGCCCTCGGCATACAGTTCGTCAAGGGTGATGGCGGGATCGATCTTGAAGATGGGTTTGCGATCAAAGACAATCAGCAGCGGCACTGTACTGCCGCGAGCCCAGCTTGACATTTCATAGATAGAAATTGGGAAGGGAGGCGCTAGAAACATCACCCAAGGTGGGATGGAGGGAATGCCGCGCCAGTCATAACAGCCAATTAAGGCGAGGTGGAGCTTAGTGAAGATGCGGGTTCGACTGACGCCGCCCCGGTTGAGAATAAATTCCCGAGCTTTAACCAAGGCGGGATCTGTGGAGGGAACACCCAATACCCTCAGGGCTGCATAGGCTTCGACCGTAGTGCTGAGTTCTCCGCCATCGCCATAATACAGCTCCCATCCGCCATGCTCCCGCTGCTGCGCCCGGAGATATGCTTCCGCCTTATGCAGCGGTCTGGCCTTGTCAGTTCCCCAAATTTTGTGAAGCAGGATGATTTCCGCTGTAATGGTGACGTTGGATTCTAACTCCGCCCACCAATACCCCTCTGGGTTCTGAATCGAGAGTAGATAATTCTGACTGGCCGCGATCGCATTATCGAGCTGGAATTTATT
This sequence comes from Leptolyngbyaceae cyanobacterium MO_188.B28, assembly GCA_030065175.1. Classification (GTDB taxonomy): domain Bacteria; phylum Cyanobacteriota; class Cyanobacteriia; order Phormidesmidales; family Phormidesmidaceae; genus JAKSDM01. Next base: position 8,985 of record JASJDH010000053.1, read on the forward strand.
GACCTTGGATGCCGTCAGCCGCTCTTGCGTTTGCATACTCACCCCTTCACAATCAGCAATATTCTATTTGAAGCAGCATAATAGAATGCTGAGTTTATGCCAATGTGTTGAGGGGGAACTAACGTATGGGATTGGCTGGAATTGGATTAGGATTGACCGTTCTATCCTTATTGATTTGGGTGGGACTCATTGTTTTTTGGGGCCAGTTTTGGCGAGCCGATCAACGACTTGAAGCGGGAGATCAGCTCCCAGAAAACAAATCAACTAGAGAGGACTTCACCCATCCACCCATCCACCCATCCACCCATCCACGCTCCATCTGCGCCATCATTCCCGCTCGCAACGAAGCCGACCTGCTGCCGATTACCGTGCGATCGCTCCTCCGCCAAACCTACCCCGGTCAATTTTCAATCATTCTGGTGGATGATCAGAGCACGGATGGAACCGGTGAGGCGGCTCAACAAGCGGCTGAGATGGTAGGTCAGGCGGATCGACTGACGGTGATTTCGGGACAACCCTTGCCAGCGGGCTGGACAGGCAAGCTCTGGGCCATGGAACAAGGGGTCCGACACGCGCAGCAACGCCCATCGCCGCCTGATTATTTCTTGTTCACGGATGCAGATATTGAGCATTCCCCAACTAATTTGCAGCAACTGGCCGACAAAGCAGAACAGAACCACCTGGATTTAGCCTCATTGATGGTGCTGTTACGATGTCAGTCATTCTGGGAAAAACTCTTAATTCCGGCCTTTGTCTTCTTCTTCCAACTCCTCTATCCCTTCCCCTGGGTCAACAATCCCGCCAAGAAAACCGCCGCAGCCGCCGGCGGCTGCATCCTCATCCGTCGCCAAGCCTTAGACCGCATCGGCGGCATCCAAGTTCTCCGCAATGCATTGATCGACGACTGCTCCCTCGCCGCTGCCGTTAAATCCACCCATCCACCCATCCACCCATCCACCCATCCACCCTCTGGCAAAATCTGGCTCGGCCTCACCCAATCCACCCGCAGTCTCCGCCCCTATCCGTCGTTGCAAACCATCTGGGATATGGTGGCGCGGACGGCGTATACCCAGTTGGGATATTCACCGCTGTTGTTGTTGGGAACGGTATTGGGGATGGGGTTGGTTTATCTGGTGTCTCCGGTGGGGGCGGTTTGGGGCGTGATTGCGGGTGATTGGGGGGTGGCGATCGCGGGGTTGGCGGGTTGGTTGTTGATGGCGCTGGCGTATTGGCCGACGCTGAGGCTCTATCGATGTTCGCCGCTGCTGGCGTTTTGTTTGCCTGCGATCTCGTTTCTCTACACCCTAATGACTTTAGATTCGGCCCTGCGTCACTGGCGAGGTCAAGGAGGGGCTTGGAAAGGCAGAGTTTACGCCGAGGTAAGCACTGATGAGTAAGATGTATTCCACTCCATGACTGCCCTGGGACCCCATACGAATCGGCTTGTTACTCTAATATTGAGATCGGGGACAGCCGCAAAGACATTATCAATAAAGCCTCCCAGTTCTTCTTTGCCGTGATTGACAATCTGAAACGGTACATCCTCCTTTAGTGCAATGGAGTTCTTAAAAATTCCATTGCCTCTGCGTTAAACCCAACCCTTCAGTCGATAAGGCGCTAAAACGCGTTCTAGACAAACAATGATTTCACTATTCACACTGCGATGATTGAGGGTTGCGGCTTCCCTCAGTTTTTCGTAAAGGTCATCTGGGATATTTTTAACAGTAATTGAGGCCATAGTTTCATTATGGTTGCATTACGAAACCATGGTAATTTTATTAGCCTGATCATCAACCTGAAAATCAATTCGGGGGACTCGGCGGTGTATACCCCCATCGTTTAATCAAGGCAGCCCAATGAGCTTCAACCGATTGAATCGTCTCAGGATCGAACGAATAACGATTTTTGCGATAGCCTTGAATGCTGGCCAGATAGGTTTCGAAATTGGGGCGGGCTTGGGCAAACCCCGGCAGTCCAATGGCCTGGTAAATCTTCTCCAGCTCCGCCAGTGGATTGGTTTCCAGATCTTCAAAGCGGACCTCTACAAAGCTATCGGCAGGCAAATTGGCGCTGTCCGATCGCAACGCATTCATCATTGGGGGATAGCTGTCCAGAATTAATTCGCTGACCAATGCATCAAATTGTTCGGGGTCGTAGGTCTGCAGGGTGAGTTCGGGCAACAGTCGGGTGAAAAAGTGGCGGGTGGATGGAAACACCACATAGGGATTGCGATAGATATGGATGAACTTAGCCTCTGGCCAGATCGCTCGTAATTTGCTGATGTGGGCGGTATACACCGGATTTTTGATCAGCAGTTGTTTGCCGTCCTGATGGATGGACACCTTTTCCAACAGATGAACCAGCCGACGACGCCATTGGTCAATCTCGCTGGCGTCGCAGCCGTCAAAAAAGACGCCCCGGTTGAAGTGGCGCTTGAAGTGTTTGGGAAAATACAGACCGTGATAGTAGGAAACCGACGCCATGCTGGCTAGGGCAATGGAATCTTCTTGGGGGGAATTGGGTTTCACCGCCACATTGTCGACGTAGCGATCGCTGGGTAACGCTAGTTCCAACAGCGGTTCAAACGTCCGCACAATGCCCAGAATATCCCAGGGTAATCCAGTCGCCAGCGGCGAAATGTAGCCAAACTCATCAACCTGACTCAGTAGGTTGTGGAGATGGGTGGTGCCCGAGCGCCAATAGCCGACGATAAATACTGGCGGCTTCATTGGCGCTTGACGTCTACGGGAGAGGCCCATCATCGCTCGCTCGGATGTCGAGAACGGCCAGCGCAACAGGCTAAAGGCCAGGGCTATACTGGCCTGCGGCAATTGATTCGGGGAGACGAACCCATTGGTTGTAAACAACTGCGATAAGGTGCGGAGATCGGCGCCGCAGAGGGGATGAAACAGACTTGACATAATGGATACTTATTTTGCGGCGTTGGTAAATGAAAAGATGAATTAGGCGGGAACAGGCACATCCCCAAACTTCAGATAATGAATCAATAGCCGCACGGAATGCTTTAGCATCTCCAGCGATTTGGAATAACACAACGTTTTACGGTGAAGCCTAGCCAAGTAGTGGCGGAGTCGAGTGTTTTCCCCTTCCACCCGAGTCATATAGGTCTTGCTCACAATCTGATCGCCGTCTGGAATAAACTTCGGATAGACCGGATTCCCATCACTGATCCAGAAATAGCACCGCCAAAACTCAATCATCAGCCATAGAATTTTAAAGGTTTCAGCGCTGTGGTCGCCGATAACCCACCCCAAAATGCCAGCGCGAAAATGGTCAACTGCTGTCCAAATCCAAACCTTGTTTTGCTTCCGCCCCACAAAGGTTTCCAACTCATCGAGTTCGCCAACTTGAGGAATCTCCTCTGGGTCGTAGGCGTCGGGCAAACAAGCCCCCACCTGCTTCACCCAATTGATTAGGGTGGTGTGGGCAATCCCAGTGACTCGGCTCATACCCCGAAAGCCCATGCCGTTGACATACATTCGGATGCACAGTCGTTTTACATCATCACTGTATCCATGGGAATCATAACGATCAATGAACTGGCGACCACAGCTCGCACAGAGGTAATTTTGCTTGTCGCCGCGATGACCATTCTTGCGGATGTGCTGACTGCCGCATTCCGGACATTGCATAGGCTGATGCTCTCCTGACTAATTCTTTTACAATCGATCAAGATTTTAGCCGGATGCATCAACTCAATCCATCTTTCGATTTACCAACGCCGGTCGAGTAAGCGAGTATCTCGTCCAAAGGCTTCGTCACAGGTTAGCCACTGGTAGCGCAATGCCTTTGCCTTTGCCTGAGATTGAATCATCTCCCAACTCAACTCCTGTTTAGTCTTAAAAGTAATGTCTTCGGGAACCCCACATTTCTGTCGTCGTTCGGCAAACTCCGCCGCCTCAACCCAATCTTTCGGCAGATATAACCGTCGATCCAGTAAAGTATAGCCTTTGCCACTGGCATACCCCAGAAACACACCGGCCTGACAGTTGGCTCGTTTCCCTAACTCACCGCAATATTGTCGTTGGACGCCAACAGACTCTTGGCCTTGTTTGGCAAAGTCACTGCCGTCGAGAGTCAACACGCCATCCGCTTCTCCTAAGCTCTTATCCACTTCTATCCAATGCTGTTTTAGAATCCGCTCGTCTTCCCAACGGCCTTCTCCAATAAACTGTTGCATCGCTCGGACATCGGCGCCATTAGCCCCTCGTAGAGCTAACACCATCGGTTCTATCGATTTGCGCGGTATTTCCAGCAGCAATCCTTGTAGATATAAAGATGACCATTCCCGCTGCTCTCGTCGCTGAAACAACGGACTGTATATGGCATGGTATTCTTCTAATTCTGTAACCAGTTGACTGATCTCCTGAGCACTCAACTGCATCTCCGGAACCGTTTCTATACCCTGCACTTGATGACCTCTGACTTCATTCGCTTAGTTCTAGTCTAAAAAATAGAAGTCTCGTTGTAGTACTAGGCACCAATTTCAGATCTATATGCAGTCCCGATGGTCAATATCTCGTCACGTCTCATTTCTCAAATGATGAGCCTGTGCGCCTGTATGACCTCTCTGGCAATCTGATTCATCAGCTAGAGGGGGCCTCCGCCAGCTTCAGTCCCGATGGTCAATATCTCGTCACGTTTCCTTATGATTACGTTTCTGATGAGCCGATGCGCCTGTATGACCTCTCTGGCAATCTGATTCATCGTCTAGAAGGACGCTACGCCAGCTTCAGTCCCGATAATCAATATCTCGTCACGCCTCGTTCCTCAAATGATGAATCTTTACTGTATGACCTCTCTGGCAATCTGATTCAGCAGCTAGAGGGGACCTCCGCCAGCTTCAGTCCCGATAGTCAATATCTCGTCACGTATTCTTACTCATCTGATGAGCCTGTGCGACTGTATGACCGCTCAGGAACCCTGATTCAGCAGCTAGAGGGACGCTCCGCCAGCTTCAGTCCTGATGGTGATTGGTTATTGATTTCTTTGGAGGAGGGAATTAGTCAAATATACGATACTCACACAGGATCATTGCTTGCAGAATTTCCAGGTTCTGACCCTGTTCTCAGTAATGATGAAAGTCTGTTGCTGACCAAGTTAGACGATATATCATATCGTCTATGGCGGGTTGATAATGGCTTAGACGATCTCCTGGCTTGGGGGTGTAATTGGTTAGAAAGCTACTTTACCAACTATCCAGAAGAACGATTGGAGGTTTGTAAGGCGGGAGCTGGGAATTAGGAGACAAGAGACAGGATGCGGGAGGGTAATACTTCATTTGCAAAAGCAGCTTATGTCATGTCTCACCCAGCTGAATTCCCTCATAAATCTCATCCAAAGCAACCTCAAACTCAATCGAAGACAACACCAGCTTCTTTGCCCTCTCCCATACTCCTTCAACAACCAAAACCCCTCAGGTGTTTTAACAAACTGCTTCACATACACCTGATACTGATCCACCAACACATATTCCTGAAACCCAGGAGTCGTACGATAGCAATCGAACTTATCCCCCTGATCATAATTTCGCGTACTCTTCGAAAGAACCTCCACAATCACAAGAAGATTCGTCACCGTATCTGTCCGTCCCTCATAAAAAACAGGTTCCCCCGCGATCAACATCACATCCGGCAAATTCCCCCTGTACGGGCAAAGCATTTGGCTGTAAACCATCGGCTTCTTCCGTCAACTTCGCTCCAAATGCTTCGCCCCCACGGACGAAATCCCCCCCCAACCAATCAATCCTTCCCCTTGAAACATCCTGTATCAATTCGTCAGATTCGCTGGATTTATCCGGTCCAATTCCCAAGCCTTGGGATTGTTTTGAATATATTGACGAACACGTTGCAACGCTTCTTCGTCACGGATTATGAGATCGTAGTACCCTCGTTGCCACAATTTAACCCCCCGTGTGCGCTGCATCGCATTGAAACGGCGGACTGTCACAGATTTAAAATTTTGAATAATTGCGCCGATGGAACAGGATTGTGTTCCTTTCTTGCGTTTTGGGTAGGCGCCAACGTCGGATTCTGGTTGTGTATTGTTGTTGGGTTCTGGTTTTGGTCTGTCGGCATGTTGCAAGGGCGAAGCATTTGGAGTGGAATTGGCGGAGCTGTCCGAAGAGTGACCGCCAAATGCTTTGACCCTACGGGGGGTATCGGTGATCGTGACGATGCCGTGCATAGGGTTGGGCATTACGACAAAATCATCCAGGCTGACGCGTGAAAACTGTTAAACTCCCTTTCCTACTTAATTTCAAAATGGCTTAAACTCTGACGTCACAATCCTTTCTGCATGATCCTCAATGTAGTCCCAGATTAGACGGCAGACCGGACGTTTTTCGCCCACATTACAATTCTCATGCAAATCCACATAGGGCAGAAAATTGTACTCATTGAACGCCCCGCCCGTTTCATCCAGGGGCTTCGTAATATCCGTCGTAATTAAGTCAAACCCCAACGTAAGCGTGGAGAAGTGACGAGAGAAGTCAATACAGCTTTGAATAATGCTGGGGTGCAACTGTTTCGTGTAGTCCACATAGTCGGACCCAGTCGAAGCCGTGATTTTCTTCTGCAGATAAAAGATCTCCCCCGCTGCTAAGACCGTATCCAGCATATACCCCGCCTCATGCAATAGCCGTCGACTGGTTTGATCAAACACCAATTGGTGGATCGTCGTGTGGGCCTCGTAGCGATCGCGCCGTCCCGGTTCTTGATTTCGCTGGTGGAACAACTCCAGAATCGTGTGTTGTCCATCGCCAACCACATTCGCCGGTCGCCGTTCCACACAGCCCGCATACTGATTCGCCAGAATCAACACCCGATAATCTTTCCCAGCAACGTGGGACTCCACCTTGATCAATTCGCCGCTGTTGGCGATGGTGATGGCCGCCTGCTCCAGCTGCTCCACAGTCTGCAAATTAGGGAAAACATTTTGGCTGAGGGAGCCAGAATCAGGCTTCGCCACAATCGGCAACTTGAGTTGCGCCAGGGGAATGTCCGCAAAGGTCTTAAACCGGCCGTAGGAAATGGGGACCGATAGCCCGTTTTGGACCATCATTTCCAGCTTGCGCGTTTTAGACTGCTCATAGTCATAGTCTGCATACTGTATGCGAAAAGAGAAATGGCCGGGATAGATCTTATAGATGAACCCCTTACCGTCTCGGCTAGCCTGGAATATTTTGTCCTCTAGACTCAGCACTTTGAGTTCAAATCCCCGTCGCCTGCCTTCTTGCATAACGGTCCAAATGCGCTTGGTGATATGGCGATAATCAATCCCGTCGATAGTTGAAGCCTTTTCACCTGGGGCTTGTTCACTTGGGGCTTGTTCACTTGGGGGCTCCTCCGTTCGAATCGCCTTGGCGGTCATCAGAGTGGCTGTGTTCACCTCCGCCGCTTTAGCGATCGCGCTTGCCGCCTGCGCCGCCTCCCTCAAATTCGTCTTCAGCGGCTGCTGACGGAGTAAGTTAGCGATCGCCACAGAATTCTCCACCAGTAACCGGGCCTCCCGATTCACCGTAGTCGAATGCTTGCCCTCCGCTTCGATATACGCCGCCTCCCCATCGATGCCCTGCACCCAGCACACCGTATTATTGGGCGGATTAATGCAACCAAACCGACCGAAGTCATAGCAGGTGTAGGCCGCGCAGTGATTTCCCCCTGCTGCATCCCCCACCAATACCAGGCCAAATACCTTGTTATAGAGGGGATATTGCCCCGTCGCCGGATCCAGCCGCGCACCCAGCGTCCCCTGCAGCCGTTCCACCAACTTCTGGCAGATCGACGAACGCATTCCTCCAAACACCGGCGTTCCCACCACCAAGATATCCGCCGCCGCAATACGCTCAAACACCCGAGGAAACTCATCTCCCGGCCCCTGATCTAAATCAATCCCCGGCAGACTATTAAAATCCACCAGTCGCAATTGCTCAGTTTGACAGTTCCGCTGTCGAAATAGTGCTGCAACTTTAGACCAAAGCGCTTCGGTATTGCTAACCTCTGGAGATTGTTTTAGCGTGCAGTTAATAAATAAGACGTTGGGAGAATTCATAGTGCAATACGGATGGAATTAAGAAAGAAGTCAGAAGTCAGAAGTCAGAAATCAAAACTTTAGAAGTTAGATATTAGACGTTAAGACTCAGAAGTTAGGCGTTAAAAATCAGAAGTTAGACTTTAGAAGTCAGAAGTTAATAGTTAAGAACCAGACGTAAAAAATCAGAATCCAAAATTCAAAATTCAAAATTCAGAAATCTCTGTGTATTTCATACTCCGGCCTGCGGCGACTCCGTTTTAATCAAGTATTTAGTTACAAGACATATATGTTTCTGTAACTTTTAGAAAAGCTTTATGGGCATCTAAGCAATTATTCACGATGCTGATGTACCTTCCTATATAGTTGCACTCCAGGGTTACGCTAATGGTCCTTTATCAAAATTCTGGCCCATTCTTCTAGGCGACAAGTATGGTCTAGAAATCACCCGTTGAGCGAAATCAAGACATCTTATTGTTATTGGTTTAATTTTGACGGTGATCAAGAAGTTGACGGCCTGGCTACCCCTGATTGTGATGATTACAGGAGGTAATATACCCCATGAACGAAACTGCGATCGCGATCGTTGAATGGCTAATTAACCTAGCCCGCGCATATCTGATAGCTGGCGTTATTTTCGCCGTTATTTTTCTCTTGTTTGGTGTTCAGCGGCTAGATGAAGGGGCGCGTTGGGGCATTCCCGACCTCTTGCACGCCGTTACCCATTTCGGAGAAATCATACGGTCCCCCGGCAAACTGATCCAGAGTGTTTTAAAGATTGCTGCAGCGATTTGGCTGGTATTGGTCTGCCTAAATTATCCCTTTGATAAAGTGGTGAGCAATCCCCACAGCCTAAAAATTTGGGCCCCGGTTTGGTCCCCAACGGAGCCGTCTCTCCTTCAGGGGATATTGCTGCTTTTAGCTGGACTCTGGATTGTCGGCCGTTCCGTCAGTTTCCGAGTTTTATTGATACCGGGTTTATCTATTTTTTGGCCATTGTTCGCTGTCCGATGGGTGCGAGGCAAACACCTCCCTGAAGAACAAAATGCCCACCGCCGGTTGGCGAAACTACATTCTTAAGGAGACGGAACCATGGTTCTTGCGATTCTTGCACGGCGAAGAGCGCATTTTTATAGTTCGATTGTATTGGCTTGTTTATTACCAATTGTGTTTTTTATAGGGGTGTGTTTTCAACCCCAGGTGTCTACTGTGGGCGAGCCGACGGCGGCGTTATTTGCATCTTCGGGGGCGGCTTCGGCGAGTGCAGAGGTAACGGGGAATGCGATCGCTAGCAAACAACTGAAAGCGCCGGATGTTCAACTGCAAGCATCCACGTTTGATAACAATGGTCAGCTATGGTTGACTTTGCAACCGGCTGGGTCGATTAAGTTGCCGGATCCCCTAATTTATTGGCAGAAGGGTGAACAAACGCCAGAAACCTTAGCGGAAGACGCGGTTTTACTGGGGGGATTGTCGGGGACTTCGCGTCGGGCTTATCCACTGCCCCAACAGGTGAAGGGGCAAGCTGGCCACCTCATTCTCTACACCCCAATCGGCCAAAAAGTGAAATCGACTTTTCCTTTTCCCGCCAAGATGACCGGCGGATGAAGATGGCTGCATACCGTTAGTTAACCGTTTGGACCCTGTTTGAGGATTCAGTTGTGAGTGTTAATTATGAACCGGTTCTATGGAACCGACAAAAGGTAATATATGACGTTGTCCTAGTCGGCTCGGTGGTTTTGTATCTCCTATTGTTTATGCATTTTGCAGACAGTATAGGGGGGAGCCTAGGCGTCAGTAATCTCGATGTTCGGGGAATTCGCATTCGGGCGTTTGGCTCAGCGGGCTTTATTCTGCTGCATGTGATCTTATCCATTGGGCCTTTGAGTCGACTCAACCGCAAGTTTTTGCCCCTACTCTACAATCGGCGGCATATGGGGGTGACCATGTTCACCCTGGCTTTGTGGCACGCCCATCTGGCGACGGGATGGTATCACGATTTTGGCAATATCGAAGTCCCGTTGGTTAGTTTGTTGGTCAGTAATGTTAGCTTCTTCACGGTCTTCCGGTTTCCGTTTGAAATTTTGGGTTTTGCGGCGCTGTGCATATTGATGTTGATGGCGGTGACTAGCCACGATTTTTGGCTGGCCAATTTGACAGCGCCTATTTGGAAAGGACTGCACATGCTAGTCTACGCCGCCTACGCTCTGTTGGTGGGACATGTGGTGTTGGGGGCGTTGCAAACTAACCGCCATCTAGCCTTGATTCTGGTGGTGGCTGTGGGAATGGTGTGGATCGTGGCGATTCACGTACTTTCAGCCTTGAAAGAGGCCAAGCAGGATCAAGCGATCGCAATTCCAGACCAGGCGGAATTTGTTGAAGTGGGCCTTGTGGATGAAATCCCCAATAATCAGGCCAAAATCGTTTGTCTGAGTGGTGAGCGGGTGGCCATTTTCAAGTACGACGGGAAGGTCTCCGCCGTCTCAAACGTATGTCAGCACCAAAATGGACCGCTGGGAGAAGGTCAAATTATTGATGGCTGCATCACCTGCCCCTGGCATGGCTATCAGTATCGGCCCGAAGATGGCGCTTCGCCCCCGCCCTTTATCGAGAAAATTCCCACCTTCGCGGTCAAACTAGAGGGCGATCGCATCTTCATTAACCCCATTCCCAACCGTCCGGGAACACCTGTTGAACCTGCTGTTATTGCCTAGGGGAAATCGCATGACCACAGATCCAAACTCCAAACCCAAAGACGAGTTTTACATTGGCTACGCCCAAAAAATCCCCCCTGGCATCCGTAATTTTCTCTTGGTGTTGGTTCCAGGTTTAATCGCACTGGTGGGGATCCTAGGTTTTTGGCTGCCCAGTGTTCACAATCAATACAGTCCCGGCGCACTGGATAGAACTCAAGACTTCCAAGGGGTTTTGATGGCCCAGCCGGTTCCGCATCTAGCCGTCCCCCGCCAAGGAAACACCCGAGAGGGAGGAGCTTATTCTCGTTATCTGCTTTCCGCCTTCAACAAAGCCGCCTTCGATCCCAAGGCGCTGAAGGAGTTATCTGGACAGTGGGTGAACCTAAAAGGATTGCCGGTTTATCGCGATCATTACACCTTACTTGCCTCCGCTGGAGCCACCGCGGCTGATCTGCCAGCAAATGCGCCAATGGCGCCGCCTGAAGGAAAATCACTGGGCGAATTTGACCTATCGGGACAAATTGAAGATAGCAAATGCTATTTGGGCGTCATGAAACCCGGTGAATCCGCCACGCACCGTAACTGCGCCATCCGTTGCATCAGCGGCGGCGTGCCCGCCTCGCTGGTTGTACAGAATACTGCAGGCGACCGGATGTACTTTGCTCTGGTCGGTCGTGACGGACAAGCCATCAACAACCAAATTTTGCCAAAGGTCGGCTCGCCAGTGAACGTCAAAGGGGAAGTCATGCAATATGACGATTTGTATGTGCTAAAGGCAAATCCAGAAGAGTTTAAGTTGTAGCAGTCTGGCTGATTGGTAAATTCAAGGACCAGCGACTGGCGATCGGCATTCGCCAACCCGTACCAAATGCGCGATCGGTTATTTTCAGCACCGGCGGCGCCTGACGGCGCTTAAATTCCGCCCGAGTGACTAAGCGGATCACCTTGTCCACCACCTGCGGATCGTGGCCCGCCGCCACAATTTGCGCCGCTGATTCATGGCGCTGAATCAATCGAAACAAGATGTCATCCAGAATTTCATAGGGCGGCAGGGAGTCTTGGTCGACTTGGTCCGGTTTGAGTTCGGCGCTGGGGGGTTTGGTGAGGATGGAGGCGGGGATGATTTCTTTCGGGGTGGATGGGTGGAGGATGGGTGGATGGGTGGATGGGTGGATGGGTGGATGGGAGTGATTTAGCCACCGACAAATGGAGTAAACCCGCGTCTTGGGGACGTCGGCGATGACGGCTAGGCCGCCGTTCATGTCGCCGTAGAGGGTGCAGTAGCCGACTGCCATCTCGGATTTGTTGCCGGTGGAGAGGAGGAGGCAGCCAAATTTGTTGGAGATGGCCATCAGCAGGTTTCCGCGAATGCGGGATTGGATGTTTTCTTCGGCGACGCCGAAGTCGGTTCCGGCGAAGAGGGTTTCGAAGGTTTGGTCGTAGCCCTTCATCAGGGCGCCGATGGGGAGGGTTTCGGTGCGGATGCCCAAGTTTTGGGCGAGCGCTAGGGCGTCTTTGACGGAATGGTCGGAGCTGAAGGGGGAAGGCATAAGGACGCCGAGGACATTATTAGGGCCTAGGGCGCGGGCTGCGATCGCAGCCACCAAAGCGGAATCCACGCCGCCGCTGAGGCCGATGACGGCTTTGGAAAAGCCGCATTTTCGGGCATAGTCCCGCACGCCCATCACTAAGGCTGACCAGATTTCTTCATCTTCACTGTCCGTTAGAGGGGTGATGTGACTCGGCAAAAGATCCCGCTGAGTTGGATCAAAATCCACAATGGTCAAATCGGATTGAAACGCGAGGGCTCGACTCACCAACTCTCCCCGCCGATTGAAGGCGACGCTGGCGCCGTCAAAAATCAGGTCGTCATTGGCGCCGACTTGATTGGCGTAAATGATCGGGCGTTGGTGGCGCGCAGCACTGTGATGCAGCAGGTCTTCTCGGAAACGCTGTTTGCCTAAGGTGTAGGGCGACCCAGAGAGATTGACCACCAAGTCCACACCTTGGCGCACCAGATCCGCGGTCGGATCATCGTCATAGATCCGCTTTCCCCGCCAGAATTCCTCATCATTCCATAGGTCTTCACAGATTGTGACGCCAATGCGAATCCCCTCTAACTCAAAGTGGTTAATCTGGTTCCCAGGTTCAAAATATCGGTCGTCATCGAAAACATCGTAGGTGGGCAAGAGGCGTTTATGGAAAATCCGGCGCACCTGTCCGCCCTCTAGCAACGCCATGCTATTGAATAAGGGTTTGCCGCCTTTTTGGGGCGATCGCTGGTTGGGTTCCGTCATCCCCACCAGGGCCGCTAATTGGGACGGTAAATCTTGGGCTAACTGGGCGAGGGTTAAGGCCATCGCTTCCGTAAAGCTGGGCCGCATCAGCAGATCCCGGGGAGGATAACCGCATAGGGAAAGTTCTGGCGTCAGTAACAGTCTTACCCCCTGATTCGCCGCCTGATTCGCCGCCTCAAGAATCTGTTGAGCATTCCCGGTGAGGTCGCCGATGGTCGGGTTGAGTTGAGCAATTCCAATTTTCATTACAGTTTAGGAAGGGAAGAGTAGGTGTTTATTCTTAGCCGATAATGGGGAATGGTGAATGGGTGATGCGCTCACTTCTGTTTCAGGGGTGCGTGCTCAGAAGTCAACTTAATTCATTAGGGAAAACAGTATGGAACTTATTGAACAATTAGTGGGCTCCCTTGGCGTTCAAGAAGAGCAGGCTAAAGGCGGGGCGGGACTACTGTTCCAATTGGCGAAAGATAAGTTGGGGGACAGTGAATTCGCTCAAGTTGCGGACTGCGTACCGGGTATGAGCAGCTTGCTGCAAGCAGCCCCAGCTGAAGAGAGCGGTGGCGGTATGATGGGGGCCTTAGGCGGTCTTGCAACCGCGGCTTTAGGGGAAAAGGCGTCCGGACTCGGCAGTCTGCTCAGTCTGGCGGGCGGTTTTTCAAAGCTCGACCTCAGCAGCGACATGATTGGACAATTTCTACCCATCGTTCTTACCTACGTTCAGAGCCAGGGTGGAGACGGCGTTAAAGGACTTTTAGAGCAAGTGTTGAAGTAGAGAAATTAGCTAAGGGAGTTGCGTCAACATAGAATCCCAGTGGATGGGTGGATGGGTGGATGGGTGGATGGGTGGATGGGTGGATGAGACGTCATTGATCTGCAACTCCCTAACCAATGACCAATGACCAATGACCAATGACTAATGACCAATAACCAATAACCAATGACCACCCCCTAAATAAATACCATCGGCTTATCCTTCAGTTTTTCAAATGCTTCAGCGTCAAAGCGATAGAGGCTGGCGGGACGACCGGCGCCTCGAGAGGTTTTGTCGCCAGTATCTTGGAGAAAACCCAGTTTGAGCAGACGGGCTCGGAAGTTGGAATAGTCTGAGAAATCCTCCCCAAGGACAGTGACGTACAGTTGATAGAGATCCCCCAAGGTAAAGACTTCGGGTAAGACATCAAAGGCGATGGGGCTATACTCCAGCTTGTTGCGGAGGCGTTGATAGCCGTAGTTGAGGATCTGGTTGTGATCGAACGCAAGGTTGGGCGCCCGGTTGACGGGGTACCAAGCAATGCCGCTAACACCATCTGCAATCAGTTCAGCTTCTGCAAAGCGCACTAACGCAAAGTAGCTGACAGATAGGTATCGGACGCCATAGGAAGCGCCGGATTCCCTCGGATCTCGATTGGGGCCGCCAAAGGTATAGAGCTGCTCGAGGTAGAGGTTTTTGACTCGGATTTTTTCCGATAAGACGCGATCAGCGGCGTCTTCTAGGGATTCTCCTTGACGCACTAGAGTTCCGGGAAAACTCCAGTAGCCAAGATAGGGGTCGTCATGGCGCATGACCAAAAGCACCAGCAACCGGTTTTGGTCCGTATCGACGGAGAAGATAACGTTATCAACGCCAACTTTAAAGTCGGCAAGGGGAGGGGAAACTAATGGGTCGACAGCTTTTCTCTGGAGTTTTCCTGGCATGAGTACAGGTTGTTTTGGTCAATATAGGCTTGGATGGCAGGGGGTAATCCGCTGATTTCCTCAGATGTCCGATATTCCGTAGAGGAAACATCGTACATCTGAGGCATGTTGGCGATTTCGACATTGGCGCCCTGTTGTCTTAATTCCATCAAACCATCCTCATCTAGGGGATAGCCAGGTCTGGGAAAGACTAAAATTTGCACCTGTTTGAAAATATCCTGGGATCGATACCAGTGGGGGAGTTGATGAACAATGTCAGCCCCAACTACTAGCGTAAACGCTGCGTCAGGCCAGCGCTGACGAGCCAGCTCAATAGTAAAAATGCTCCGGGGGTGACTGAGTTCTAGATGGAGTTGAATGTTCCGCGGATGGGGCTGAATTTCGTCGATCAGCAGTCCTAGCATAGCGGTTCGGTTGACCAGAGGGGTTTGATGGGTCTTAAAGGGATTGTCTGCCGCCCATACGGCTACGTAATCGAAGGTTTGGGACAACCAACGCATAATCGCCTGATGTCCCTGGTGAGGAGGATCGGCGCTGGTTCCAAATAGAGCGATTCTGATCATAGGGGTGCTGGCGAATGATGATTGACTATCTGGCGACAGCGACAGGATGGCGTCGTCGGGTTTGATCGGTGAGGGATTGGAGCGCTGCTGAAATTTCGGGTTGTAGGGGGGCGGGTTGATCGAGCGATCGCGCTGAGTCGGGCAAACTCGCGATGGAAGCGGCTGTCCGCTGAGCGATTTGTTCGAGGGATTCATCCTGGTGTAGCCGGTTACCCTGATGCATCACTTGCTGGAGCAAAGGAATTTCTGACTCTCCGTCATTATCAGCGGGGGATTCAGTGATCAGACCGAGGCGGTCGCCCACTATTTTCCCCTGATGGAATCGCCGAAAAATTTGCTTGCGGCCTGGATAGGTCATCTTACCGCTGGATTCTTTCATTACGGGAATACCGTCGATGTCCACCAGTTTGTATACGCCGTTGACGGGGGTTCCGGTCACCAGACGAGTGCCGACGCCGTAGCCGTCGATGCAGGCGTCGGCTTGCTTCAGACGGGCAATTTCCCATTCGTCCAGATCGCCGCTGGCGAAGATGGAGACGGTCGGCAGGAGCGATCGCACTGCTTTTGAGAGGGTCGCGATATCTCCTGAATCTAGCCGCACCCCGGCCAATTCCATTTCTCCCGCATTCACCTTCTCAGCCAGATACTGAGCAGCATTCACTGTGTCAAACGTATCAATCAGTAAAGGAGCTCCGGGAAAATAGCGATGAAAGGCGGCGAACGCTTTCCCTTCGGTCCCTTCTGTGGCCGATAGCGCCATCACCAAAGAATGAGCCATTGTGCCCGTTGGCTGACGTCCCAGCTTAAAAGCCGCCAGTACATTCGAGGTGGAGTCCAATCCCGCCGCCAGGGCCGCCCTCGCCGCCCAGAGAGAGGCTTGGGGGCTAAAGGCCCGCCGCGATCCAAACTCTAGAATCTTGGCTGAAGCGCCCGCCACATCTCGAATGCGGGCTGACCGGGTCGCGATCAGCGTCTGATAATTGAGGGTATTGAGCAGATAGGTCTCCAAAATTTGGGCTTGCCATAGGGGGGCTTCTACCCGCAGCATGGGTTCGTTCGCGAAGACGACGGAACCCTCAGGAACCGCCCAAACATCACCGCTAAAGCGGGCTTCAGCCAACAATGACCAAAATCGCTCAGGGGCGTGCTTAAAAATTCCGGATGCTTGTAGCGTCTCAAGTTGAGCCTGACTGAACCGAAAGTTTTGTAGATAGTCAATCGCTTGGGCTAACCCCATCGCCACCAGGTAGCTAAATCCTTGGGGAAGGCGGCGGACAAATAGTTCAAAACTGGCCTGGCGTTGGTCTAACCCTTCGCCCACGTAGCAGGCCGCCATGGTGAGTTCATATAGGTCGGTGAGGAGACTGTAGTCCTCTTGAGTAATCGATAGAGAGGGATCTTCCATTTCAATAACCCCGATTTGTAGTTATGGTTATTTTAACCAAAAATATTTTTGGATCGCCAGTGGTTTGCGTAATTTTTTGGCAGTTTTTTTAGAAGGGCCGCTAAATGTCATCGGCCCTCACCCTAAATCCCTCTCCCAAACTTGGGAGAGGGACTTTGAGGTCGACTGCTTGTTCTATGAGGTTGCGTGTAATCAGGGATCTATGTCCATTGTGAAGGTTTGCCCGCCCCCTTCTAACTCTCATTTGCAAGGGGCTGTGGTTTACACAGATCTCGAAACGGGTTGTGAAAAGTTACTCGATCCGCCTAAATACCCTGAGGTATTTGCAGTTGGATAATTCCGCATGGCTTACTAATCGGATAGTGCTTGAACAGTCCTGTCGAGGATTGGTAGGGGCGAAGCATTTGGCTGTAAGTCTTCAGGCACTTCTGTCAATTTCGCTCCAAATGCTTCGCCCCTACAGC
>JASJDH010000054.1 GCA_030065175.1 Leptolyngbyaceae cyanobacterium MO_188.B28
GCATCATGATTGCCCAAGATAACTGCTTTGGGAATATCCAGGGCGGCAATTTCACGCACAATGTCAACCGCCTCGTTACCAAAATCTCCCACAAACAAGACTAGATCAACCTTCAGATGTTTTAGCGCTAGGGCATCTTCTGGCTCCCATTGATCGTGAACATCTCCCACTACAGCGATTTTGATCAAGCGATCGCTAGCCATATCCCCCCCAAACTGAATTCCTTACCTCAGGATAAACTTCGTGACTACTGAACGGGAGGTATTCTGTTAAACCTAGACTTGGAGAAAACAGTGTCGAAGGGTGAGAATTGTTTGAGAGCAGTCGTATCTAGAGAGTTTTCCAGATGACACTCAGTAACCTGACCCCAGAGACAGCCCCGTCAACCGCCGTCTTAACAACGCCATTGGTTGAGCAAGCGTTTAACTGGAGACACTGCTGGTATCCTGTCGCTTTTCTGCAAGACTTGCCAGAAGACCAACCCTATGGCTTTTCTGTGTATGATGAGCCCTTTGTCCTGTTCAGAAGCCAGGATGAGAAGCTAGCTTGTTTATCAGACCGCTGCCCCCATCGGGCTGCTCGCCTCTCGGATGGACAAATTATCGACGGGGCCATCGAGTGCTTATACCACGGCTGGCAATTCGGCGCAGATGGTCAATGTGTGCACATTCCTCAGTTAGAAGCCTCTGCCAAGCTTCCGACAAATGCTTGTGCGCCGTCCTTTGTCGTTGCGCAAAACCAAGGTCTGGTCTGGGTGTGGCTGGGAGAAGCTGAAGCTGCTGATCTGGATAGCATCCCCACGTTACCGGATTTAAACAAACCCGGATTCGTACACTCTGACTGCGTAGTGGATCTCCCTTATGACCAAACCTATCTGGTAGAAAACGTCATGGATCCTGCTCATGTTTCTATCAGTCATCATGGTGTAAAGGGCGGCGGTGATCGCAAAAATGCCCAACCCCTGGAAATGGAAGTGATTGAGAACTCTGTTCAAGGTATTCGAGGCAGATGGCGGGGAGCAAACAAACCTAATGGAACATGGAGGGATGTTGCTTGGTTCGCCCCTAACCTGGTTCTTCACACAGCTAGCTTAGGAGACCGAGGTTGGACGTTTGGGCTGGCTCTGTATACCCTCCCTCTCGGTAAGGGGCGATGCCGTATTTTCTCCAGAGGTTATCGTAATTTCATGCGCTGGGGATTAAGGCTGAAACCTCGGTGGCTCGATCACTTAAATACAAACAAAATATTAGAGCAAGATTTGCCTCTGATCGTAGGACAACAGGCGCAAATCGAGCAGCTTGGGCAAAGCCTTGAACAATTGTATTTACCGCTGAAAACCTCCGATATTTTTGTGATTGAATACCGCAAGTGGCTGGATAAATTCGGGTCTTCTTTGCCTTTCTACGAGGGCTATTCCAGTTCGGTGCGCACTCAAGTGAATGAGGAATCCAATCATTGTCAAACGCTTCTAGATCGATTCTCTCGGCACACACAAATTTGTAGTTCCTGCAGCCGCGCCTATCGGTCGACAATTCGACTCAAACAAACCTTGGCGGCGACGGCAATTGGGCTGGCGGCCGTAGCGATAGTCACGGATGGCTCAATAACGGAAATTGTGGCTTTGTCGGCTTCTCTGTCAGCTGCAGCTATTGCCGCAGTGGTCGGCAAATTCCAAACTCACTTTATAAACTCCTACACTCGTCATTAAGGCTTAGCCGCTGAACGCTTTCTCTGCTCCCGCCCTCCAGAAGCAGGGGGTGAGGGACAATACAGATCTCAACA
Organism: Leptolyngbyaceae cyanobacterium MO_188.B28; assembly: GCA_030065175.1. Classification (GTDB taxonomy): domain Bacteria; phylum Cyanobacteriota; class Cyanobacteriia; order Phormidesmidales; family Phormidesmidaceae; genus JAKSDM01. Next base: position 1,783 of record JASJDH010000054.1, read on the forward strand.
TGAACTAGGTTTAGCTCTTCATGAAAAGAAGCCTTAGAAATATCTAGTTGTATAGCACCAAGCATTATAGTTACGCCTATCCAGGACAAAACTTAGAGATCGCCTTGAGCGCTATTCCAATCATTACGTCTGAGATCTTTGTCGCCTATTCTCAATGTCCCCGCAAAGCTTTCCTGCTTTTGTTCTCTGAGGATAGGGGGAAACTTCATGACTATTCGCTAATTCTGGAAGAACGTCGGCAAAATAATCGAGCCCAATATCTGGAAAAGTTCCTACAATCCTATCCTGAAGCTAGGATGTATGACATAAAAGCTTTCAAGAAGCATGAACTTCTAGTTGAAGCAAAACTTAGGTCAGAGCAGTTAGAAGCTTATTGCACCGTTTTGAATAAGGCGGATACTAATTCAGCATATCGTCGGACAAGCTACAATCCAACGATTGTTACAGGTACTTACAGCGTTACCCCTGAGCAAAAAACGGAACTACTATTCGTTGGGTCAGTTCTAGGGCAAATTCAGAAGCAGCTACCCGCTGTGGGACAAATTGTGAGCATGGATGGAAAAGCTCATCGAGTTCACTTGGAAAGTGGCTATAAGAGTATCAAGCCATCATTGAAAATGCTGCAAAACTGGTGCAATAAACCACCAATAGATCCTCCCCCTCTAATTCTGAACCCCAATTGCCCATCTTGTCAGTTTCAGCAGATTTGTCGGCAACAGGCTGAGAAGGAAAACAATCTGAGTTTGTTGGATCGAATGACGCCTAAGGCGATCCAAAAATATAATAAGCGTGGCATTTTCACAGTTCAACAACTATCTTACTTATTCAAGCCCCGCCGTAAGCGAAAAAAGCGGAAGAATCCAGAACCTATAAAACATAGTCTAGAGTTACAAGCCCTGGCGATTCGGGAAAACAAGATCTACATCCAGGAGATGCCGGAGCTAACTCGGCAATCAATGGAACTATTTTTAGATATTGAGGGAATTCCCGATCAGCAATTTTATTACTTAATAGGGCTGTTGGTTTGTGAGGGAGAAAAATGTATCCAGTATTCCTTTTGGGCAGATACCCCAGAGGAAGAGGAGATGATCTGGAAACAGTTCTTGTCCAAACTCAGTGAGTATCCAGAAGCATCTATTTACCATTACGGAAGCTATGAGATAAAAGCCATCAGTAAACTAGCTAAGAGGTATACGACAGATATTGAAAAAGTTATAAAGCACCTCATCAACATCAACTCATATATTTACGGAAAGATTTACTTTCCTACATTTTCCAATAGGCTAAAAGAAATTGGAACTCTCATAGGTGCTTCGTGGGCATCTCCAAATTCGTCTGGTCTCCAAAGCTTAGTATGGCGTTATCAATGGGAAGAAAACCCACACAGCACATATAAGAAAAATTTGTTGGTTTACAACAATGGGGATTGTAATGCTCTTAAATTATTGACAAATAAAATCTACGAAATTTCTAGTCAGGATGGTTTGAATTCATGCATTGCGTTTGCCGATGAGAAACGAAAGTTATCTACAGAAGTGGGCAAGGAAATTCATTCTCACCTGGAATTTATCCTAAAATCATCACATGCCGATTATGACAGAAAGAAAATTGCTTTTAGAGATAGAGGGAACGATAGAATACATAAGCGTCAGAAAGACAACCAAAAAGATCACAAGAGATTCGTAAGAGTAGCTCCTCTAAAAGCCAATAAAACAATTGAAGTGCCAGTGATAACTAATTGCAAGAAGTGTAGCGAAGAATTATCTCAGGATAAGCAACAGGCAATTAGTATAATTGTTATTGACCTGAACTTCACAAAGTCAGGATATAGAAAGGTAATATACCTTTATAAAGGTTTCAAGAGTTATTGTAACTTGTGCAAGCGATACTCTGCGCCAGATGTTTTTTGCAGAAGCCTAGGTGGATATGTATTTGGACACGGATTTAAGTCTTGGATTGTATACCAAAGAATCTCTCTGCGCTTATCTTATAGGCTTATAGCTAAAAATAGTATAAGTAGGTTGACATGTAAAGTTCGAGGTGCAAGAAGCTTTATTAAGCAGGCTTGACATTTGATCTTATATCCAAAAAATGAGTTGAGTGTCCCAGCTTTTCTCCTCTTGCTTCTAGACCCACAACAACGTTGTAAGCCAGTTCAGATTCACACTCAAACATCTGACCCGCCAGTTCATCCCGCTTGAGATGCGCCCACTCACCCTCAATCGGATTCATTTCAGAACAATAGGCAGGCAGAAAGAACATATACAGACTCTGGGCTTCCCACTCGCTCCATTTCTGCTGCACCACTTTGCTTTTGTGAATGGGGCCGTTATCTTGCACAATGACGCGAATCCGTCCCGTTTTCTTATATTCTTGCGCCGCCTCTTTGGCTTGAATATCCATCATGGCGATATAATCCTTGCTCACAAACCCACCTAATACCAGGGCATACACAAAGGTGACAAACGGGCGCCACAAACCCAGAATGCTGACCCGCTTCCCCCGCTTTTTGGTCTGCTCTTGCCGTTTCTGTCGTCCCCGGAAATAGTAGCTGTAACTGACTGGACTCCAGAGACCACAGCCGGCTTCATCCGTATAGAACAGGTCGATCTCACCTGCCGCCGCCGCCATCTCCAGCATGTCGAGGTCGGCTTGTTTCAGGGCGCGTTGCTCAGGGTCCTGGTTTTGGCGATGACTGTGTCGGGTGCGTTTCCAGATAATCCCCTTTTTTTGAGCACCCGCCTTAGGTGTCCCGGACTCAAGTTGACTTGTCGCTCTTGGTGTAACTTATCGCTCAGTTGGCGGCTGGTGTAAGTGCGCTCATCGTCTATCAAAATCTGTTCTAAATGCTCGATATCTGACTCCTTCCAACGCCGTTTCCCGCCTCGTCCAGGAGCCTCCCATAAGCCTCCTAAGCCCCCTGTCTTCCAACGCTTGAGCGTATCGCGCACAGTTTCCACATGCCACCGAAAGTAAGCGGCAATGGTTTCAACATAGTCTCCCCGCGCATTCATGCGCACCACTTCAGCTCGGTCTTTCACCCGTTGGGGAACGGTCGTTGCTCGTCTCAACTCCCATAACGTACGGTCTTCTTCTGAAGAGAGAAAGACCCGTAGCCGCATCCCCATATGCACCTCCGAAAAAGTAGTTCTAGCTGCTTAATACTGCTAAATATACTCCGGTCTTTACATGCAATCCTACTTAGATCTCGCTTATTGAAGCGAAAATCGAAGCATTCTCTGTCGATCAATTTATTGATTTCTTAGATCTGCAAAATCAAGAATTTGAGCAACTTTTAAATTTAAATCTGACCGTCGATGATCCAGTCTTGAAAAATAAATTAGAAAGCCTACTGCAGGTCATCTCTATAAAAATTGCTCAGGTGCTTAAAGCCGAGATTGTCACACTTTTTATTGTCAATCAGGAACGGCAAACGTTGCGGGCCGATAATGCAATCGACAAAGGCGGGAATTTTTTCACGATCGAGATTCCGATCGAGGCGATTTTGAGACGGCGTCCTGGAGTCGATTCATCACTCTAACCGCAGGCGCATAGTTGCTACAACTTTGAAGTGAGTCCTCTAGTAAACTCCAGGTCTTATGTCCATCTTGTCCCTTTAAATAGCTCAGGCCTTGGCTCAGCAACAAGCCCGGATGTTTTGGATAATGTTCGTATAGTTCAGCATAAATGTTATCGGCCTGGTCGCATTTGCCTTGTTTCCCAAGTGCATTGGCTTTAGCCAGATTTTTTAACTCTTTGGTTCGACCCATCAAAGATTTGATTTTCATCCAAAAGGCCGGAAAGATGCCTAGGACAAAAATTAAATTTACCATTAACACTTTCCAAAAAACTTGATTGACACAGTTGTCGCACAAGTGACGCCGCTTCCAAGAAAATCCATAGACGATTAACAGGAAGTAAAAATAAAATTCTGTATAGCCTTGAACCCGATCAAACCAACCGCATTCGTCGCACAGTCGATAGGTTCGACCCACTGTCATTAAATCTCTACGTTCCTGGAAAATCGTTTCACAAAACCGGCAATATACATACGGAGTTTTGTTTAAAAGCGATAAGTCAACTGTCGCATTACAATGGGGGCAACTGACGCTGTGAAATTCTCGGCCTTTGCCTTCCCGTTCGAGTTCTTCTCGGTGCGTTTCAGCCAGGTAGTGCGAACTGATGCGATTAATAAACACCTCTAGAGCAAGGGCTTTCGCTTGGGTGATTTCAAGGGCTAGCACTTTACCGCTAATCAAATGTTTGACAATCTCTGTACTGCTTACTTTCTGAGGATTGATGGTCAAAATCAGACGGCGATCGCGGCAAGTGCTGTGTAAGATAGCTTGATAATTCAATATCTCCCCTTTCAGCTGAATCGATTCTTCGGTCAGGGATCCCCGTACCGACCGCCAACCAACGACTTTACCGGATTGATTGACGTATTGAAAGCGAAACCTTAGTTCCGAAGGGTGCTGGGCCATAATATGAATTTATACTCCAGAAATTTGAACTAGATGTCTAGTCCACTTAAAAATTCAGCTTCTACCTAACCTCTACCGATGGGGTAAGTTCCCCAAAATCCAGTCCTGATTCAAGGACTGACTCGTGGTCTTAGTTGTACCCAAAATTCCTGCGATCGCACCCTAATCCAAAGGGACATCTTTACCGCTGATAAGCTTATCACTGGCCGCTCCAGCGATTACAAGCAGTCTATGAACCATCCGTAAAGACTACACCAAGAATGTCACAGGGCGAATAAATGGTGCCAGCGGGCGAGGCGAGGCTTTGTCTTTTACTGGGATCTCATTTGTCCGTTAATCCCCTATAAACCTGCTTTCTTCATCGCTTTCCACAGATTACTGCGGCGAGCATGATCAGTATGCCATTGAGCCAACAAAGTCTGATAAGAAGTGGGTGCCAACTCTTTCATCGCCGCCATCCATCGTGCATGTTGGGTGTAGTCAGATTTGTGAGCTGATTTTGGGTCGGGGATGAAATGATGCAAATGAGTTTTCCAGTAATCCATCACTTGCCGCCATAGGTCATCCGGCGCAAACTCCTGTAAATAGGCCTGTCGAGAGGCGTCATCCGGCGCCGATAACTCACTCATCCGAATCACCACCTTATAGAAAGTAGGATAAGACAGCCGTTTTTCGGCTTGTATGACCTGCAAATCTTTTGTCAATAATCGAAAGAGATCATAGTCGTCCCCCAAATCGCGGCGATCGCCAAATAAGTCCCCTATCCATTCAGTAATCTGCTGCTGGAACCAAGGCGCGCCCTTTTGAGCATCGGCAATACTCTCGATTAGCCAATGGAGCCATCCCGGTTCTGAGGACTGGCGAGAGCTAAACGGCGTCAAACTATGGGGAGTCGCCCGTTGAATAATCTGATTGCGCCAGGATTGAAACAGAGCCTGATGCGTCTGCTCAGCAATCGGGATATCGGCAAACGCCTGGAACATGGTTCGCCAATCAAAGCAATGATCGAAGGCAATTTGTTGAATCTTGAGTACGTTAACCCGTTCAGTTTGCTCCAATCCCTCAGCGGTTTGCTGAAAATAACTGAGCAGTGTCTTTTCGTCGTCGATGAATTCTTCACCATAATAGGAGCTGCCGACTATGGTGACTAGGAGAGAGGCTTCAGGTGTCCAGGACTTGCCGCCTCGTTTGGACTGCAATAGGGCAGTCAAGGTCTCTTGAATGACGGTTAAACTTTCTGCATAGTTATTGTTTGCTAATAAATCTTCGATCACCGGTAGACCATTCCGCCACTTTTGGGAGATTGTCGCCCGCAGATTATCGAGATACCGCTCGGGGGTAAACTGGTTAATCGCCTCCATGTAAAACAAATGCCAGGGAGAATAGGTATTTGCCAACACCCTTTTCCACCGAGGGGTTTCCTTTTCATTCGTCAGCCCTGTCAGAATACACCGTTGATCCACCTGCGGCAGGCCGCACAAGAAATCGATCAGCGTATTATCATCCAAGCTTATCTGCGAAAAGTCTGATTCTACCTGTCGTATCCGTTGAGCGAATTGAAAAGCATCCCGCTGTTGAGCTTGAGCGGCTAACCATTCCCATTGCAACAGACAGTAGGTGACATGAACTTCCAAACCAAGGCCTTCTGTAAGCTCCATCCAGTCCGGGATACCGCATACAATCTGTGATTCCGCTTCTAGCAGAGCAGGGGCGAATCCAGTATTGGGGGTGAATCCGTTTTCGAAAGCAACTGGTAGGAGCGATCGCATTTTCTCGGCCACCTTATCCAGGTCTTCCGCAAAGGCGTAATTGTCAAAATAAGGCTGTTCCCAGTGATGTTCTTGCTCGATATACTTTCCTTCTTCTTCGGAAGCCTCCCAGACAATCGCATTCCATTCCTGCCATTGCTCTGACCAGGTTTGCGCCAACTTAGCCAGCGAAACGGGGATATCTTGACGGGCTTGCTTTGAAGCGCCTGATTTTGGCGGCGCCAGGATCTGTCGTACGGTTTGTTGGGTATCAGGGGAAAGGTCAGCGAGAGACTTTTCTAGCTGTTGCGAAGGCAAACCCTGAAAAAGCGAATTCAGCAGGCAGGCAATTTCAGTTTGAGTCAACGCCGCCAACAAATCCTCACCGATGCTTTTGGTAGCCTTACTTGCACCCATCCGAGTTTCCCCTCCCAATTAATTATGGAAATTGAATCGACATATCTTGATACCCTTCAAAACTCCAGGCGCAAGATTTAAATGTCTCGTAGATACCGTCTATCACCTTGGATTGAGCAGCTTTCCTTATTTTGAAATCAGTAATTAGGGCGTGATAGTTACCTGTTGGCTTAGTTGTTATTTTGATGCTGTTTTTATCGTTGGTCAGGTCTAACGCCGCATCTTTCAAACTCTCTACATGGTGCGGAGAGGGTGGATTGGAAATCAGGACAGTCACTCTGACATTCATATCAATAGCGCTTTATTGTGCAAAATCATCGTTCATTGCAAATAGACGGCGGACGTTTCAAAGCCTTCTTCCGGTGTGCCAAAAAAGGTGCCGTTATCAAAGACGCTGGGTTCATATTTGTTATGGCTGTAGGTATAAAACGCCATCACCCACTTTTCCTCATCCCCCTTGTAGCGCAATCGGCAGAGATGGAATGGTACGGTCCTTAAATACTCAATGCGTTCTTCCCGAGTACAGCCAAAAAGCTCTTCATCAAACTTTTCGGGGACAGAGGGTTCGATATAGATGTCGATATAGCAGAAGTAATTCCTAAAGCGCACATCAATGCGGTTATATTTCCCGCCGTTATGCTTCTCGGCATAGGCTAAGATGCGCTGCTTGGTTCTTGCTTTAACCCGTTCTGGGATTTTAACTCCGCCCGAATGGGGATCGTACACCCAGGACCCCATGATGCAACTCCTTAATTTGATAGCCATTATTGTAGAACAGCGGATGTCAGTGACCTAGCCAATTGCCAAGACTGATGGATAGCGTTCATATATCGTAAAAAAATGACTTTGGTCATTGGTCACTTGTCATTGGTCACTTGTCATTGGTCATTTGAACAATGACTTTATTGGAAATTAGGACGCTACGCTATAGATAGAGTGTGAGGGTTATGTTTTAGAGATCGTTGCCCTATATAGGGTGTTCCTCAATTTTCCGATAAAGTTTACTAATCCCTAATGACCAATGACCAATGACAGATAAGTACTATCTCAGAAAAAATTTCCCGATTTAGGTTGATACTCTATTCTTTTACAAGCGTTTAGGGCTCTAGGAAATTCAATCGATGGCAAGATCCAGTCTGGTGACACTCGCTAAGGTGACAGAAGGGTTGAACGTCAGAACGGTGGACGACCTGAAGAAACTGCTGCAACTGTTACCCATTCATGAAAGACCGACGAGAAAGGCAGAGTTGGTGAGTACGATCGCAGCCTATCTAAATGGCCCTGGATTGAAAAAATGCTGGCAGGATCTGGATCAGCTTCAGCAGGCGGCGGTGGCGGAAGCGGTGCATGTGACGGACGGGGTTTATCAGCCTGAGCAATTTCGGGCTAAATATGGCAAGTCGCCAGAGTGGAACAATCGGGACTCCTACTATCGTTACAATCAACCAGCCGCCAAACTCGATCTATTTTTTTATAGCCTGAGCGCCTATAGTGCCAGCAATATCATTCCTGCGGATATGCGGGCGAAGCTACACAAATTTGTGCCAGAGCCTGAACCTCTGCAATTACAGAGTTCAGAGCAATCGCCCCAGACAATGCCAATAGTACGGCGGTATTTTGATTATGAACAGCGTAGGCGCGTCAAAACCCAGGTAGACTTGCCTGTTGTCTGCTGCGAAATGGAGCGAGCAGCTCAGCAGGATTTATTGGCTCTCCTGCGGTTTGTACACTTGGGGAAGGTCGCGGTTAGCGATAAAACCTCGATGCCGACTAAGGCGACGGTGAGTGCGATCGCGCTGCTGCTTCAAGGGGGGGATTACTATGCTGAAGCCGATGCTCAGCCCGACAATGATAAGTTGCAACCGATTGGCGCGATCAAGGCGTTTGCTTGGCCAATGATTTTACAAGGCGCTGGCTTGGTCGCCTTGGACGGAAAGAAGCTACAGCTCACAGCTGCTGGCCAAAAAGCCCTGAACGCGGATCCTGCAAAAACGATCAAAGCGATCTGGAAAAAGTGGCTCAAAACCCGAGTATTGGATGAACTGCGCCGAATAGACGCCGTTAAAGGGCAAACGGGCAAAGGGAAGCGAGGGTTAACCGCCCTGGATAAACGGCGAACTGTCATTGCTCAGGTGCTGGAGGAATGTCCGATAGGACAATGGGTTCGCTTTGAGGATCTGAAACGCTATATGATCGCTAGCTATCAAACCTTTGAAGTCAGCCGTCATCCTGACAACTTGTCCATTAGCGAACTCGGCTACGGCCAATTGTACGATTCGGGAGACGCCTGGAGCATTCTAGAAACGCTCTATATGCGCTGTCTGCTATTTGAATATGGGGCGACTTTGGGATTATTAGATGTGGCCTACATTAGTCCTTATGACGCTCCTCGCGAAGACTTGTCCGAATTCTTTATGCATACCGATAGCTTTATCAGCCGTTACGATGGTCTGTTCGCCATCAGACTGACTCCTCTGGGAGCCTTTTGCTTGGGGATTGAGGCAACCTACGAGGCTGCCGCCATTACCACTGAAACCACCCTACAGGTTTTGCCCAATTTAGATATTGTGATGACCGGGCAGCCTCTGAATCCAGGCGAAAAGCTGATGATGGAAACCTTTACCATCAAGACCTCCGACGCCGTCTGGAAGCTAGACCGCGACGCCGTCCTCAAGGCCACCGCCGAGGGACGATCCCTTAAGGAATTTCAGGATTTCTTAGTCCAGGCCAGCGCCCACGAACTGCCCGAGACGGTCAAACATTTCTTCAAAGATTGCCTGAGCCGATCCGAAAGCCTACAAGATCAAGGCTTAGCCCGACTCATTGAATGCGCCGACGCTACCCTGGCCACCCTAATCGCCCATGACTCCCGCACCAAAAAGTATTGCCAACTCGTCGGCGATCGCTGTCTAGTGGTGCCCCTAGATCACGAAACCCGCTTTCGCAATGGCCTCCGAAAACTAGGCTATACATTGCCCCAACGATCCAGTTAAATTTTGGATTTTAGATTTTGGTTTTTGGTTTTGACTTCCCTCCCCAGGGGATTTTAATTTTGGATTTTGAATTTTCTCCTCCATCCTCCCCATCCTCCCCATCTCCTCCATCTCCCCTAGACGCCACATATCACGTCTCTACCTTATCTTCCCCTGCCTCCCCTGCTCCCCCATCTCCCCCATCCCCCAATCTCCCCCTTCTCCCCCTCATGTCCTACTCCCCCGACAACGCCCTCATCATCCAAAGCGATCGCAGCGTTTTGCTCGATGTTCACGCCCCCAATGCAGCGGCGGCGCAAGCTGCGATCGCCCCCTTCGCCGAACTAATCAAAAGTCCAGAGCACATCCATACCTATCGCCTGACCGCCTTGAGCATTTGGAATGCACGGGCGGCTGGCATGCCGGTAGAGAAGATGATTTTGGCGTTACAGGAAAATGCCAAATATCCCATGCCCGAGTCTGTGGCTCAGGAACTGGAAGCGCTGGGGCGGCGATATGGATTAACAACACTTCTAAAGAGCGAATCAAAGGGAGACTTTCTGGCGGGAGAAAGCGCCTTAATCCTGCGCATGGCCGATGAACCGCTGGCGGAGTTGTTGCAACGTCATGAGCAAGTGAGTCCATTATTGGGGAAACGCCTTTCCCCAACAGAGTTCGAGATTGATTTGGCGGATCGGGGTCGATTAAAACAAGCCTTGCTGGCGGCGGGCTATCCGGCGGAAGATTTGGCAGGTTATCTCTCTGGCGATGAGTTATCGCTCCAGTTACTGGCCACCACCCGATCTGGAGAATCATTCACCCTGCGCCCATATCAACAAGAAGCCGCTGATCTGTTTTATCAGGCCGGACAAGCCAAGGGGGGCAGTGGGGTAATCGTGTTGCCCTGTGGGGCTGGGAAGACGATGGTGGGCATGGCGGCCATGGCGGCTGTGCAACAAAAAACGTTGATTCTAACCAGTAGCCTGACCTCGGTGCGGCAGTGGCGGCGAGAGTTGTTGGATAAAACCGACCTTACAGAGAACCATATTGCCGAATATAGCGGTGAACAAAAGGCGACCGGGCCAGTCACCTTAGCCACGTATCAAATTCTCACCTATCGGGCCAGTCAAGACGATGACTTTCTGCATTTGGGCTTGTTCGAACAACAGGCCTGGGGATTGATTATCTACGATGAAGTCCATTTGCTGCCTGCTCCCGTTTTTCGTATGACCGCTGAATTGCAGGCTCGCCGTCGCCTGGGGTTAACCGCCACACTGATTCGAGAAGATGGCCGAGAAGGGGATGTCTTTACCTTGATTGGTCCCAAACGCTACGATGTCCCGTGGCGCGATCTGGAAGGGCAGGGCTTTATCGCCGCCGCCAACTGTACGGAAATTCGCATTCCCCAAACTGAAGAACGGCAGATGGACTACGCTATGGCTGGCCGACGGTATCAGTTTCGCATCGCGGCGGAAAATCCGCGCAAACTGGATGTGGTTCAGAGGATACTGCACCGAGAAGCGGGGCATCGAGTGTTGATCATTGGGGAATATATCAATCAGCTCAGAGCGATCGCGGAGCAAGTCAAGTTACCGCTGATTACCGGCAAGACTCCCCAAAAAGACCGGGAACAACTCTACGCCAACTTTCGCACCAGAGAAATTTCTGGTCTGATTCTTTCAAGGGTCGGTAACTTTGCGTTAGATTTGCCGGATGCGGATGTGTTGATCCAGGTGTCTGGCAAGTATGGCTCTCGGCAAGAAGAAGCCCAGCGACTCGGTCGAGTGCTGCGCCCAAAGCAAGATGGCCGCAGCGCCCAATTTTACTCCCTGGTGTCGTTGCGCACATGTGAAGAAGACTTTGCCCAGCATCGACAATTATTTTTAACAGAACAGGGCTATCGATATCAAATTGAGATTTTGGAGTAGCGGAATTCCCCCTCTAAGATGACGCTGAGACAGCATCCACAGCGCCTAATGCGATCATAGACTCTCGTTGAGCTGTTGTCAGACCTGTAATGCCGTTGATGTTGGAGCCTTCGTAGGGACGGGGAGCCCGTAGAACTTGGAGACAGACTTTAGTCGTCACGTCCCACAGTCGGATGGAGCCGTCTTCACTGGCGCTGGCGAGGATTTGCCCGTCTGGGCTAAAGGCGACGGAATGCACCCGACCATAGTGGGCGCGAAATACATGGAGGCATTGATAGGTTTCCATATCCCATAGCCGGACGGTTTGGTCATAGCTGCCGCTAGCTAACAACTGGCCCTTCGGATCGAAGGTCACTGAGGATACACAGCTCGTATGGCCGTCAAAAACATGAATACATTTGCGCTCTGCAACATTCCACAACCGGATCGCTCGATCATCACCGCAAGTCGCTAAACAATCGCCAGCCGGATGCAACTTCACCGAGCGTATCCAACTGGTATGGCCAGAAAGGATATCCAGGCAAGTATTGGTGACTAAATCCCAAATTCGAACATTCATATCGCTCCCGCCGCTGATTAGGCTTCTTCCATCTGGGCTAAAGTCTACAGAATGCATTTGTCCAGCTTTGCCATCGAGTAAAATTTGGCTGCCATCCTCGAGATTCCAGAGGCGAACCGTCCCATCTTGCCCGTTGCTCGCCAGCACTTGGCCATTAGGACTAAACGTCATTGAACTAACCCAATCACTATGCCCTGTAATTCCATCGCTGGCTCCTTCAAATAGATGAGTCCGATTCTGACTGTTCAGATCAATAACTTGCACTGAATAACCGAGATATCCACCCGCTAGCATTTTGCCGTCCGGGCTATAAGCAAGAGCACTGCTATGGTTCGGCTGATTTAGGTGAGGGAGTTGCTTATAGGTTTTGAGATCCCAAATTCGGGTTTTAAGATCTTCGTTAACCCCTGCCAACTGATTACCATCTGGATGAAATTTCACGCAAAAGAAGCCATTGGTATGTCCTTTAAATACATGAAAGCTAGTCCTGTCATGGGTATTCCATAGCCGAATTGTGTTGTCAAAGCCGCCGCTGGCAAGAAGATTATCTACTGGACTAAAACAAACCCCCCTAACATGGTGAGTGTGCTCATGGAAAACTTGTACGCATCTTTGGGTTTTCATGTCCCAAATTCGCACTGTCCGATCATCGCCGCTACTGGCTAATAATTCGCCATTACGACTGAATGAGATGGTTGCAATGTCGTCTCGGTGCCCCTTAAGTATTTGGATACAGTTTTTCTGGTTCATATCCCAAAGACGGATAGTACAATCTCCGCTACCGCTGGCTAAAAGTTGGCTGTCTGGACTAAAGGCTAAGCTGCTTATCCATCCGGTATGTTCTCGTAATGTTGCAATGCGTTGATACGTATCCAAGTCCCAAAGCTGAATAGTATGGTCGGCTCCCGCACTTGCTAAATACTGATTATCTGGGCTGATGGCTAAGGCCCAAATCCATCGAGTATGGCCTTCCAGAATTTGTGAACATTGGAAAGTCTTTAAATCCCAAATGCGGATTGTTTGATCAGCGCCCGCACTGGCTAATAACTTTCCATCTGGGCTAATGGCGATCGCCAGGACATCTTCTTCGTGTCCCTCCAAAATGTGCAGACATTGGTACGTCACCATATCCCAAATTCGAATGGTGTGGTCATCGCCGCAGCTAATCAGTTGCTGACCGTCTGGAGTAAACACCACACCCCGAACCCAGTCTATATGCCCGCGTAGCGTCGCCAGATATTCCCGCCGATCAACATGCCAGAGCAAGACTTCTCCCTTGCCGTTGCCCGTTGCCAATAGCTGACCGTCAATGCTGAAGGCGACGGAAAGCACCACCCCAAACGTATGGTTCAACACGGGGTTAATGAAATGGCATTGACTAAAATTCACTCGATGCAGGGTTTGCCCCTTGAGAAAGGCTTGGCGCAATGTGAGCTGCGATAGATCCACGCCCACCACTTCTGGAGATACATGGCACAGTAAATTGAGCAAATTTCCGGCGGCATAGCCTGTCGACCAGTGAGGTTGGTCGTGCAGATTGGTCATTAACTCCCTGAGGCAGGACTGAGGACTGACAAGGGAGGCTGCAACGGGGTGCAAAATCAACCGCACCTGAGTTTCCCGCACATAGTCTTTAGCCTCGGCTTTAATCAACGCGTAGGGACTGAGGAGAGTCAGATCGCCTGTGCGTAAAGCTTCGATGGCGTCCGCCACCCAACGGCTGGTGACATATTCCATCACCACATTTTGTAAGGTGAAGCCAGCGGGTGTCCGTTCAATCAGCGATCGCCGCCGCAGCGACTCCAGCGTGTTTAACCAGTTTTTGGGGGCCGCCAGGTCTAGCATGTCGGCCCTTAACTCCTTAAGGGTAGTCGGTTCACGGTTGATGGCCAACCAAGTCATGACAGCTTTGCCGTCCTCCGTCAGTCGGTCAAACTGTTGATCCAGCAAGTCGTTAATTTCGCCAAAAACGACCCCGCCTTGCCCCAAGAATTCTTCAATGTCGCCGCCAAACAAATCTTGGATGGTAGTCGCCGCAATTTTTAGAGCCAGGGGGTTGCCGCCATAGTGATCGAAAACTTGTCGCCATTGGCCATTCCCTACGGACAATCCTTCGGCCTGTAAAAAGGCCTCGCCGTCTGGAGCCTGTAATCCACTCAGAGCAAAAGTTCGGACGGAACGGCTGGGGCCTTCGAGTCGGGCAAATTCCTTCGGTTTTTCGCGACTGGTGATGATCAGACTACTCTGATGCGCCGATTCCCCAATGCGCTGCAGCAGCGCGCCATAGCCTTCATAGCCGTCACGGTAGTGTCCCGTTTGCACGCCCTCCTGCAAAATCGATTCGCCGTTGTCCAACACAATCAGACAACGGGAGGATTGCAAATAGCTAATGAGTAGGGTAAAAGAGTCCCCCAGATTATCGGGCAGTCGGGCGATTTGCTGGTTAGACAGGAACTTCAGCAGATCCGCCAGAATTTTTTCCACTGGGGGAGCTTCCCGCAGACTGCGCCAGATCAAGTAGTCAAAGTGGGGCTGCAACTGTTGGGAAAGTTTAATGGATAGGGCGGTCTTGCCAATGCCCCCCATGCCCAAAAGGGCTGCTAGGCGGCAGCGATCGCGCAATAGCCACTGCTCCAAAGTGGTGAGTTCAGCAGTCCGGCCATAGAAGATCGAAACATCCGCCGCTTCCCCCCAGTCGGTTTGGGTGATTGGGGTCGGGGTCGTTGGGAGTCCGGGGGAATTGGCCGCTAAGTCTTCAGTTGAAGGAACTTTCAGATGGGGTTTGCAAAAATCCGCTTCGGTGAGCTGCAGGGCAAACGTGCTGAAGAACCGGTCAAGGGTGCGGCGATCGCAGCCTTGCTCGGCGTCTAACACTTTTGCAACGGTGCCAGGGTCTAACCCGGTGCGATTGCTCAGCTCTTCAATCGTGAGCTTTCGCCCCAAGTTTTCGTCGGTTTCTAGCTGCGCCATCGCCTCATGGAGTTTGCGTTCTCCTGCAGGCGAAAGCACTACGCCTCGTCTTCGTCGGTTGGCGGTCATTGAGTAGCGATGCACAATGTCAACCCAGTCAGAAGTTAACGCCGGAAATTCCGGATGTTAAGCTAATGTTCCCGATCTTAAGCGAGGTTGACTGAAAGCGCCCTTAAATTCTTTAGAGGCTACAGGCTCCGTAAAACAAGTGTTACAGCGAGGAATACAGCATTTTCGCTAAGTTCGTCCTAAACGCCCCCAGTTTCCCTGGAAGCACCCAGTTAGATATGCGACAACAGGATTAACTTCACCAGGGAGATTGAACCATGAATGACTCATTCCTAAGCAGCAACGTTGAAACATTTGAAACATTGATCACAGGGATGGTTGACAAATCCATCACTCAAGATACAAGAGGGCGAGTGTCAGCCATGTCTACCTATTGGAATGCAAAGTTCTACAATCAAAATGCTCAGGATTCTCTTCCCTCTGGGACTTTTGTACGAGTCATCGCCCGTCAGGGAAATACATTATTTGTAGAAAAAATCACCGAATGAGGGTTAGGCAAAATAAGGAGGTTCAAGGTTCCTAAAGCGCCAATTATCGCGTCACTCCTATGAAAAAAGGGATCCATCTCAAGGATATCAACTTAAGCCAGGACATTCTTACGGGGCAAGAATATTCTGCGAGAAGGGCAAAGCCCTACAGGAGACAGGAGACAGGAGACAGAATCCAATTCTTGACTGACTTCTGACTTCTGACTTCTCCTAAGAAACAAAATCTAATCCAATTCAAAAGGAGCTGATTGTCGCCGAAAAAGCGACGATTTTGTTTCTTTCATTTCTAACGGGCATTCCCAATGTCCGTAGGGAGCTGTATTCCTTCTCTACTGGATTGTCCCGCGTTAAGTTGGAGTCCGAAATTGGTATTCTCGGCAACTTTCTTCAGCGAGGTATACTTCAATTAAGCGTCAGGTTCAAATTAGAAGGAGGGTCAGTTATGGAAAACCCTGAACCTAAATTTGGCTTTACCCGATTTGCTGAAACATGGAATGGTCGACTAGCTATGCTAGGTATTCTCATCGGTCTACTCACCGAATTAATCACAGGTAAGAGCATCCTCTCTCAATTAGGACTCATGTAGCCCTTACTCATAGGGGCGGAACTTAGCGAGATACACATCTGAAAGATTCTTGTCGGCTTGGTTTGGCGCACTATTCACCACCACGCCAGGGGTCGTAAAGCCAGCCCCCTGAGTAATTGTCGCCAGCAGATAGCCGACGCCATTTCGCACCACCAGCCCCGGCGCCGTCCCGGATGCAAATCCACCTGACTCCGCCAGCGGCGCCCATCGATAACGCGTTGAGAGATCCGCCGACACCATCAGCAGGAACGGTTCGCCGCCGCCATAGGAGCCTGCGTTCTCACCATTGATCTGTTGTTGATCCCGGTTGGGCAAACTGGCGGAGGCGCGGCCCGAAATAAATACAGTGCCCGCTTGGTCAACCTCAAGCGCGCCATCCCGAACCCTTGCGGTATTGCCATCATTATTTGAACGACGAGGAATCGCCAGCTGACCGCGGATCACTTTCTGTTCAGTCGGATCCACCTGGCCGTAGTAAGTAATATGGTTCGCTCTGGTTTGATACGCGTGGTGATACTTGTCGGTGTTCACAAGTGTGGGTGTGGATAGATCTTGACCGTTCCAACGGTAGATCGTATTTCCCCCCGCCGACTCTCCAGCCACATGAACGACGCCATCAGCGCCGACCTTCACATGGTAAAGGCGCGAGTCCGCCATATCATTGCCCACCAAATTCGCCTCGAAGTCCCACAAGCGCCACAGACGTTTTCCCGTCGAGACCTCATAGGCGTACAAAAAAGCGATTTGAACGGGCACGTTATTTCTAGTCGCATTTCGATATCCAACTACATAAGCAGTTTTTCCGTCAGGGGCGATCGCAACATCATTCACAAAGGATCGCTCCACCTTCACACTCCGAAGAATCTCCCCCTCAGGAGAAAGAAAGATGACATTTTTTGAGCGAATCACGGCGGCGGAGCCATCCTCCGCCACGCTGACCTTGGTCTTACCGCCATCACTACGGCCATTGCCGTCGGAAAATTCCGCCAGGGGTTGTTCCCACTTCACCGACAAATCATCCGTGAGCGCCATGACTCCCATGTCGCCCCCCACAAATATCTCTTGCGTTCTCGGCGATGCTTGAATATCGTCAACTCGTTCTCCTAAGCCGACGATGCGCAGCACAGCCGTTCCCTCAGAATTAAATTGGATAATCTTCCCTGCAGCGCTCGTCTTTTCAGTCGGCGCAACCCCCAAGAAGCTGAGAGAATCAGCCGTATTGACGCCAACCACAACACGATTATCTGAGGTAATGGCGACTGAACGTGCTTGATCATGAACGCTGCCGCCAAACATCATGCCAAATTCCATCGGTAGATCATTGCTTGGCAGTGCGTCGAAGATTGGCGTATAGGCGACGAGCGGCGTCGGAATATTTGGCGTGGATGAAAGCGAAGTCTGATTACAGGCAAAAAGACTTCCCGTGTAAAGCCCCATGCCGCAATAGATAACAAGTGCTCTGGCGACCTTCTGCACGACTGTCCTCCTCGATAGCTGACTACTCAAAAGTAAACATAAAGTGGGCGTTGGATGAGGGGCCAATTAAGCAATAAGACTCTGCTCCATGACCGTCAAAGCCACCCTTAAATTAGCCTCTGTCCATAGGAGAGGAGTCGCCTCATTCGGAGTGTATCGCCCTTCCTGGAGGTAATACAGTTCTGGGCACTTGAACTCTCCAAAAGGGCAGTCCTTGTCCGTCAACTGACCTAAAGATCGATTTAAATACAGGATTTGCTGGTCTAGAAATTCGCCGCGGCGAGTCTTCTGAAACTTGAGGCCATAAATGACTGAAATAATCGGATCAAAGATGCACCATTGGGCCTCTTCCCCCTCCTTTAGAAGCGCATCTCGAGCGGAGATATCGTCACTAAAATCCGCCGTCCGAGTTTCGGGGGCCAATTTTTGGGTGTAGTCAGCCGCCCAGAAAGAATCCCCCAGATACCGCTTGACGCCATAATCCCCTTGCAGATGGGTGATCACGTCGGCGAGAATCTGGTCCGCCATCGCCTCTTCAACAGCTTGTAAGGGATAGATCAAAAACAGTAACGCCGCATCATACCGTCTATTTTTCGGCGGGGTCTGAATGCATTCCGCAGGCAAGGTATGGGTGAGCGACGCCATGCCCTTAGCAATCAATTTATCAATGAACTCGGGGGTAACCCCTCTTTTTCCATTCCATCTGTCGTTGGGCTGAAAACCGTACGACAAAGCCGGATCAGTCAATACCTGCTTGAGCTGTTTTAAGCCTGCGACCACGACGCCAATACTTGAGGCTTCAATTTTTCGAGTTTCTTCCCAATGGCCGCTATCTTCGTCTTCCCAGTAACGAATGGCCTCGAAGTACAGCGGAAATATCGCCAGCATGGTTAAGTCGTCTGGCTGTGGTTTGATCAATCCCTGTGCAATCAACTTGCAGTAGAACCACAGGAAATAGCCTAAGGCGTCATTTTGGGCGTGGGCCCAAGTTTGCTCAAGCTCCCCAAGGGTTAGTCCATCAAATCGGATATGGGGCCGCTCCATAACATTATTAACATCGGCTTTGGCCTCAATAATGCGCGTAAATCGTCCTCTGTGGTGTTGAAAATATGACATTAAGGCATGAACGGCTTTCAGGGCGACTTCAATCTGGCCCCATACAGAGTGAGAATACGCAATGAATATATTGTCTCTAACCCAAACGTTGCTGTAGCCGCTATATTCTCTCTCAGTATTCAATAATGCAGCCGGAAAGAGACCATTGTCGAGGGTAGGAAAATGAAAAGTTTGTTGGGCGTCGAGAAACTCAATCAACTGTCTAATATCTTTGGCTTCATAGTCAGATCGGATGAAATTCAGCATCTTGGGATGATGAACAATCAGCATGGTTGATTTCCTCCTACCTACTCAAGATGATACGCCCTCTACTAACACCTATCGTGTACACACAAGTCGATCCGGTTGATGTCTGACGAAGTCTTAATCTGGGACGATCATGGCTCCTGCCGCTTCAACTATCGTGTCATTACTATGAAAACAGGAATCCATCCAAGGCGGCGGCTCTATTTAGGCGGCTCTATTTAGATGGATGTTCACTTGCGGGGGAATAATAGCTAACCCCTTGGTCATGGCTATGTATCTGAATGTTAAGTTTGATTCCTTCTAGAAACTCAACCCCACTCGTAGGAGGGGTTTTAACTGAAGGTTCCGGACCTTTCTTTTTTTATGTTGCAAATTTAACTGGATTTATCTCTAGGCTCAGTTAAATTTTCAATCTGGAACCTGGGGAAATATCCTCTTATACTGGGCATTATGGGGCAGAAAAGCTGCTTGGCAAGCGATTTAATCAAATCGCGGGTTCTCAGTGTGTCGTTCAAAATATCACCTGTATGACAGCGTCCGTATCTGCCTTTATCGTTTATTTTTCTATCTGTTGACCTGATTGACCGCTGTCCTCTATGCCGCCCCCCTTACTCGATGGAGTGATCGCCAAGACCATTAGTGAGTCAGCCCTTCGCAGAATTCTGATTGTCCCATTTGCGCTCCAAATAGTTGGGACCGTTGGATTGGTGGGCTATTTGTCCTTTAGGAATGGTCAGCAGGCGATCGATGATCTGGTGAGTCAATTGATGGTTCAAGTCAGCGATCGCGTCGATCAGCATCTAGACAACCACCTGGCCATTCCGCATCAGATTAATCAAGTGAATTTGGATGCGTTTGAGCTAGGTTTATTAGACCTGCAGGACTTTCAGAGCGCGGGACGATATTTCTGGAAGCAAATGAAGGTGTTTGATGTGGGATATATCAACTTCGCCAATGCAAACGGTGAATTTATCGGCGTCGAACGGCTAGACGACAACAGTCTAGTGATCAATGAGACCCTTGGCAAAGCGGACAACTTACTCCAGGTTTACACCACCGACAGCCAAGGAAATCGCATTGATGTAGAAATAACAGATGATGACGCAGATGTTAGGGAAGAAGCTTGGTACGCCGATGCAGTGCAGGCGGGCAAACCGATATGGAGTCAAATTTACCCATGGCAAGATAAGCCAGAGATTTTGTCCCTCTCGTCTAGTTATCCAATTTACAACCCCGATAAAACCTTGATCGGCGTGATCGGCGTCGATCTGATTCTTTCCCAGATTAGCGGCTTCCTCAGTCATTTACACATCAGTCCATCTAGCCGCATCTTTATTCTGGAGCGAGATGGTCGACTGGTGGCGACCGCCAGTCATGGTCAGCCCTTGACCGTGGCCAATCAGGAGTCGCAACGATTACAGGCGTCGGAGAGTCCAGACCGCCTGATTCAGCTAACCTCCCGGCATCTAGAACACTATTTCAATGGCTTCAGTGAAATTAGACGGGCCCAGAAACTGACCTTTAGACATAAAGGGGAGCTTCAATTCGTCCGCATTACCCCCTGGCAAGATGACTTTGGCTTGGACTGGATAGTGGTGGTGGCTGTGCCCGAACGAGATTTCATGGCGCAGATTCACGCCAATACCCGAACTACGATTGTTCTATGTCTGGCGGCCCTGGTGATTTCATTATGGGTGGGGAGGGGCACCGCCCGCTGGGTAACCAATCCCATTCTTCGCCTCAACCAAGCAGCCAAAGAAATTGCCGCTGGAAATTTGGCCCAGACCGTTGATATTCAACGGCGGGATGAGTTGGGAGAATTAGCTGAATCGTTCAACCGGATGGCCATTCAACTCCAAACGTCATTTAGTGAATTGCGATCGCTCAATCAAACCCTATCCGACAATGAAAAGGGCTTAGCCAGCGATAACCAGACCTTAGAACAAGAGGTGCAAAAGCGCACGCAAGAACTGACCCAAACGCTGGACCGTCTAAAAAATACCCATGCTGAACTCACTCAGGCCGAGAAAATGGCGGCGCTGGGTCATTTGGTGGCGGGGATCGCCCACGAAATCAACACCCCCTTAGGCGCTATCCAAGCTTCAATTAGTAACATTTCCAGCGCTCTAAACACGTCCATGAAACAGTTGCCTCAACTGTTTCAACTCCTGAAGCCAGAACAGCTGCCGATTTTCTTCACCTTGTTGGAGATCACCCAAAAAACAAAAGAGTCCCTTTCATTTCGGGAAGAACGCCAACTTAAACGAATTTTAAGACAAGCGTTGGAGGACAAGGGGATACCCCATGAAGCCATCCTTGCTGATTATTTGACCAGAATGGGCGTCTTCCCGGCTGATTTGGATAGGTTGACTCCGTTACTGGAAACCGCCAACAGCGACTTTATTTTAGAAACAGCCGCCCATCTATCTGTCGTCCAAAATAATAGTCAAAACATCATGTTGGCCATTGGACAAGCTGTGAAAATGGTGTCCGCCCTAAAAAGTTACGCCCGTCAAAATATTTCTGACGAGAAAACCCACGCATTGATTACCGATGGCCTTGATACCGTATTGACGCTGTATCACAATCAACTTTCGCAACACATTCGAGTGATAAAACACTACGATGTTGAACCCTCTATTCTTTGTTATCCTGAGGAATTGACACAGGTCTGGTCTAATTTGATCAGCAACGCTATTCACGCCATGAAGGATCAGGGGCGACTCACGATTTCAGTCTCGGAGCGAGAGCATCATGTAGTGGTTAAAATAACTGATTCAGGAAAGGGGATCCCTCTGGCCATTCAAGACAAACTGTTTGAACCCTTCTTCACCACTAAACCACCGGGTGAGGGGACTGGATTAGGGCTCGATATTGTCCTAAAAATCGTCAATAAGCATCGGGGTAAAATCGACGTAGAGAGTATACCAGGGCATACTACGTTTCGGGTGTGGTTGCCGATTGAATAATCCAATCTGGCTTGGGGAAATTTAATGGGTAAAGGTACGATTGTTTGTGTTGATGATCAACGTTTAGTGTTGATCAGTCTGCGGGATCAGCTGACGCGCTTATTAGCTGGGGAATTTGATATTGAACTGGCGGAAAGTGGAGAGGAAGCGCTGGAAGTGTTTGCTGAACTCCAACAAACCCAAGTAGAAGTTCCACTCGTCATTTGTGACCAACTCATGCCCAACATGAGCGGCGATGAGTTATTAACTCGGATCCATCGGAAATATCCCAAGACTCTAAAAATTCTATTAACCGGGCAAGTTAGTTTAGAAGCCGTCGTTAATGCGATCAATTCCGCCAATCTCTATCGCTATATCCCTAAACCTTGGGATGAAACAGACTTCAATTTGACCGTTAGAGAGGCCCTCCGCAGCTATTACCAGGACAAACAGCTCAGTCAACAAAATGAAGCTTTGCGGAATGCAAATCAAAACTTAGAACAATTGAACGCTTCTTTAGAACAAAAAGTGGCTGAGCGAACCACCGAGCTAATCGCCGCCAATAAGAGTCTCCAACAAGCCAAAGAAGCCGCTGAGGTCGCCAATCGCGCCAAGAGCATTTTTCTGGCCAACATGAGTCATGAATTGCGCACGCCCCTAAACGCCATCTTGGGGTTCTCCCAACTTATGAGCCATGATACCTCTCTCAATCATGAGCAGCGCACTAATCTAGACATCATTAACCGCAGCGGCCAGACCCTGTTGGAACTGATTAACGATGTGCTGGAAATGTCAAAAATCGAAGCGGGGAGAATCAAACTCAACGAAACCAACTTCGATCTTTATCACCTACTAAACAATCTGCAGGAAATGCTGCATCTTAAAGCCGCTGAAAAGCAGCTAACTCTAGACTTCAAACGCGATCCCAATTTACCCCAATTCGTCACAACCGACGAAGGCAAACTCCGACAGGTTTTAGTAAATCTCCTCGGGAATGCGATTAAGTTCACCGAAAAGGGAGGGGTTACGCTCCGAGTGATGATAGGGGAGATGTGGGGGATGGGGGAGATGTTAACCAGAGCAGAGGAGGCAGGGGGAGCAGGGGAGGCAGGGGAAGAAATCCAAAATCTAAACTCTAAAATCCAAAATCTAAACTCTCTCCCCACGCTTGTCTTCGAAATCGAAGATACGGGTCCTGGCATTCCGCCAGAAGATATGGATAACTTGTTTAAAACCTTCGCTCAAACCGAATTAGGTCGGCGATCGCAAGAAGGAACCGGATTAGGACTCGCCATTAGTCGAAAGTTTGTCAATTTAATGGGCGGAGATATCCAGGTTCAAAGTGTTATGGACCAGGGAAGTCTGTTCAGATTCGCCATTCAAGTTCAACTATCAAAAGCAGATCTCCCTCCCCGCCAACCGATCCATCGCAGAATTACTGGGTTAGCGCCCAACCAACCCACCTATCGGTTGCTGATCGTAGAAGACAACTGGGAAAATAGTTTACTACTTACAAGAATGCTCACATCCCTGGGCTTTGAGGTCCGGGAAGCCAAAAACGGCCAAGAGGGGATCGATTTGTGGGAAAGCTGGAATCCCCATTTGGTGTTTATGGACATGCGCATGCCCGTTATCAACGGTTATGAAGCAACCCAACGCATTAAAGCCACCGCTAAAGGCCAAGCCACCGTCATTATTGCCGTTACCAGCAGCGCTTTTGAGGTAGACCGCTCAGAAATTTTGTCTGTCGGTTGTGATGACTTTGTAAGTAAACCCTTCCAAGAAGAAGTTCTATTTGCAAAATTAGCTGAACACATAGGCGTCCGCTACCAGTACGAAACCGATCAGCAAACCGTTGATTTGGAGGAGCCAGCAATAATCGTTAACGATGCATCTAACGGCCAGACAAATCAGTCCGCCTCCACTGCGGCAGGCCTTCAATCCATGTCAGAGGAATGGATTGCCCAACTGCATCAAGCAGCCAGTAGTTGTAGCGATGAGCAAGTGTTAAACCTCATCAGTCAACTCCCTGAGACCCAGACCCCCTTAGCGGAAACGCTCCATGATTTCGCCTATAACTTTCAATTTGCGGAAATCGTTAAGTTGACGGAATTGGTTCAGCAATCTTAATTTGTCAGGATTTGTCAGGAAACTTTGGAAGGAATTGGATTGGTCATTGGTCATTGGTCATTCGGCGCTTGTTACTTGCTGCTAAACCTGCCACGTCCGCCATGCTTGCCAAAATATATTGGCTGCTAGGAAACATAGCATGGTTCGAAATAGCAGGTTCACTATTCGATCGTTTAGCTTGGGTAAAAAACGAGTGCTGGCTTGTACCCCCACCAGTCCCCCAAATCCTACCAATAGCCCCGCCATCCAAACCACATTGCCTTTGAGG
>JASJDH010000620.1 GCA_030065175.1 Leptolyngbyaceae cyanobacterium MO_188.B28
AATAGCCGCCCCTGCCAAAACAAGATTAACCATTAACTTAATCGTGATTTCTACCGCGATCGCCTTTGGCGATTCAACCGTTCTTTGACGCAACCGACGCCGGGGACGTTGACCGATAGAGCGACTTGTTGAATGAGGCGCTGAAACAGGGCGAAGGGAGTCAAAAGACGGCTGAGTAGCATTCATAGAAAAAAAGACTGAAGATAATTTGCGCAAGGAAACTTAGATAAATCCTGAAGTCAGCGCAAGATAGATTTCATTATGAATGAAAAGTCTGATTTTTGACGCCTCTAGAAAAAAAAATCGTAGATTTCCCTTTGATTATCCCTAAACTCCCCTAAACAGAGCCTCAAAAAACCCCCAGGCTACAAAGAGGCGGCCGGAGGGCGTAGGGTAAATTTAATTCAGAGTACTAAAGGAATCAGGATTAAGCAAAAGCAACCTTGTTAACTCGGTTAACTCGTCATAGAGGCGCGATATATCGAACCTCTATGACTAAATTCATCTACTCATATAGAGCGGCGCCCAGGCGATAAGCCAGGATCCCGGGAATTAGAGAAATTATGAGAGCGATAAAGATTTGGGGCGCTTCTAAAGCCATAATGGTTAGTTCCTAATGTCTAAGTTTTTTTCCCTCAATTAATTTTTCAACAATCTGGGCAATATCGCCTCCCAATTCCCCTCATCTGTTACAAGCTGTAATGAACTAGCAAGTAATATAGCTGGACAAGGCGCCGGAAATTCTCCCGTTTGGGAGCATCCTATCCAAGAGTTCTGTTTAAGATAGAGAATCAATTAGCTGCCTTGATTAGGCCGTTTGAGCTGATCTATCTAAAGCAGACTAACGCAGGAAACTATCTCTGGAAAAACAGGTCGGAAGACTAGCCACAGGGCTTAGACTTTTGCCGAAGTAGCGCCCTGCCTTTGGTTTGTCATTTGGCAATATCCTTTTCGTAGAGTATCCTTGCTAAGCCAGAATTTTGAGTAGGGTAGCGCCTGGAGAACCTGAGAAGTTGCTTTAGAAATGAATAGGACGAAGAAGCTGTTGGAAAGTTCGAAACTATTGCGTACAAGCTTTGAACGCCAACTTAGGCGGGTGCAGCGGGATGTCCTAAGAATGGGGGCGTTAGTGGAGAGTTCGTGTCTTTTAGCTCGGGAGGCGCTGTGTGAAAGAAACCTAGAGGCTGCTCAACAGTTAGCGATTCATGATAAACAAATTGATCAGTTTTATCGACAAATTGAACTCGATTGCAATGAACTCCTCAACCTACAAGCCCCTGTTTCTCAGGAGTTGAGATTGATCAGCGCCCTGATGCAAATGGTGAGAGATCTGGAAAGGATTGGCGATTACGCCAAAGACTTAGGGGAAGTCGCTATCAAGCTGTTTCCCTATCCGGTTCATGCATGCATGGGGCGTGTGCAGATTATGCTTGATCGATGCCGTTCGATGGTCGCCATGAGCCTGGTTGCCCTGTCATCGCTAGATGCAGAAGCTGGCCTTGAAGTCAAAGTCAAAGACGATATGGTTGATGCAGACTATGAAGAGCTTTATAACTTATTAGTGCATCAAGGTAGTAGACAGGAGGGGATAGAACCGATAGTTTTATTGGTCTTAGCGATTCGCTATTTAGAACGAATGGCTGACCACGCCACCAATATCGGTAAACGCGTCGCCTATGTTGTTACCGGAGAACGTTCCTAGCGGCTGATATTTTGGGGAGCATTAGATCTAAGATGCGAAAAATTATATAATCTTAAGGTTTAAAATTTGACAGTTTTCCACTTGTTGAGGAAGTATGGATAGGGTATGAGGGTTTATGTTCCTAGAATCAACAAAGTTCTGATCTGAATAAATAGTCAATTTGTGGCTTAACATGATCAGTTGCTGTTGGGTACGCCTTTGAGGTTAGGAATAGAGCACCTTTAACTTAAAGATATGTTGGCGCAAGCAGACGTCTTCCCAAGAAGCTTAGATCCGCGACAACGCTCTTGTAACTTTTACAGAAGTCGCTGGATTGCGCAAGGGTTTGTTGCTGTTCAGGATTTGGTTGAATCCTAGATGGATTGACAGGCTTACATGAGGGAAAGACATGAATCTGGGTTCAGGCATGCTTGGGTCAGGGGACAGCACACCAAAACCAAAAACAGTCGCATAATTTGATTTGGAATTAGAGGACTCATCGCTACATGGAATTCTCGATCGCTGCTTTGCTGGCAAATTTCTCAGATGACAAGTTAGTCACGCTCAAAACACTGGAGAAAAAGCTCAACTGCAAAGACGATGACAGTGTTAAGGATCTGCAAATTGCAGTGGACGCCTTGGAGAAGATTGGCATTCTCTCTAAAGAGCGAGGAAAGTATCGCCGTCTTCCGGAAGGTGACTTAGTTGAGGGTAAGCTGCGCTGCTCCAGCAAGGGGTTTTGTTTCGCCATTCAGGATGAGGAAGGGGCGGAAGATATTTATGTTCGGGAAAGCCAATTGAATACGGCTTGGAATGGCGATCGCGTTTTAATCAACATCACCAAGGAAGGCAGTCGTCGCCGCAGTCCAGAAGGGGAAGTCAAGCTAATTCTGGAACGCGCTAACGCTTCGGTATTAGCTAGGGTTAAGCAAAAGAATGAGAGTTATCATGCGGTACCCTTGGATGATCGCCTCCTATTCGAGCTGGATCTGGTGACCAATGGGTCTACCTTAGAAGAAGCGGTTGACCAACTGGTTCATGTTGAAATCCTTCGCTATCCCTTAGGGCAACTGCCGCCAAAGGGAAAAGTCGCCCAGATTTTAGGAAGCGATGCAGAGACCGCCTCTGATCTGGATATTGTCTTCTGCAAGCATGACCTCCCCAGATATTTTTCTGACACTGTGCGGCAAGCCGCCAGGGCGCTTCCCAGCAAAGTCCGCAAAGCGGATTTGAAAGGGCGATTAGACCTCCGAGATAGCCTGACCATAACCATTGATGGACCTGAGGCTCAAACCATTGATGACGCTCTATCCCTGGCGAGTACAGAAGAAGGATACTGGCGATTGGGCGTACATATTTCCGATGTTTCTTACTATGTCCCGGCCCATTCGATTATTGATCGGGAAGCGCAGAAACGCGGGACAGCGGTTTATTTGGCGGATGAAATGGTGCCGCTGCTGCCGCCGCCTTTATCCGGCTCTCTTTGCTCCCTAGAACCGGGTAAAGATCGACTAGCGATTTCTTTGCTAATCACCCTGGATGAATATGGAAAAGTCTTAGAATTTGAAATCCAGCCGACAGTCATCCAGGTGGACTATCAACTCAACTATAAGCAGGCTCAGGCGATTCTGGAGCGCAATAGCGCTGAGAGTCTTGAAAAGTTAGGCATTCGGCGAGAAGAAATTGAACCGTTCGAACCGACTTTCGATTTGCTCGAGCAGCTCTTCAACTTAAGTCAGGCGGTGAAAGATCAGCGTCATCATCGGGGCGCATTTGAACTGAACCTACCCGAGAACGTCTTTCCCCCAGAAGAAGGCGGTAAGCTGGCAAAATATCTGTCCCCTAAATTTCAATATGACGATGAGGGGGCCTTGGGGGCGATGGTGGTTTCTTCCCTGCTGCCCGCCCGCTTAATCGTAACTGAACTGATGCTGCTGGCCAATCAGTTGGTGGCTTCCCATCTCAAGGAATTAGATGTTCCGACCATCTACCGAGTTCATCGCACGCCTGATCCCACTGATGTGCAGGAACTGATTAAACTGGCCAATAATATGGGGCTAGAACTTCATTTAGAGGATGAAGAAACCGTCCATTCCCGCGACTATCAGCGCTTTACTGAACAATTCGCCGCCTCTAAAGCGGAAAAAGTGCTGACGTATTTATTGCTATCTACGTTTAAGCCTGCGCTTTATAGTGTCCATCCCAATACCCATTTTGGGCTGGCGTTGGATGATGGCTATACCCATTTCACTTCTCCCATGCGGCGTTATCCCGATCTCTTGATCCATCGGGTGCTGCATGCGGTGTTTGATCATGGTCGCGATCGCCGCTCGACCCGGTCCAAGGATCGAGTCAATCTGCGAAGCAGTTCTTGCCATGACAAGATTAATTGGAGCGTACTGCCTCCCGATGTGAATCATGAGTTTGAGGACTTCTTTGCCCGTATCACCGTACACTTAACAGAACGGGAGCGGTTAGGGCAAGAAGCAGAAGCAGACCTGGAAGGGCTGAAGAAAGCAGAGTTTATGCAAGCCCATACCGGTGAAGTCTTCCACGGCCTAATTACCGGAGTTCAATCCTACGGATTTTTCGTAGAGATCGAAGAACTGTTGGTGGAGGGGTTGGTCCATGTCAGTTCTCTCAAAGATGACTGGTACGAGTATCGCTCCCGTCAGCAAAAACTGGTGGGCCGTAAAAATCGCAAACAATATCGCTTAGGTGATCGAGTCGAAGTCCAGGTTAAGAGTGTTGACTACTATCGCCAGCAGATTGATTTGGTCGCTGTCGGAGGTGGTAGCGAAGCCTCTGACGAGGAATATGAAGAGATGCTTCCCCCTGAGACTGATGAAGAATTTAACGAAGAAGAACTAGAAGCCACGGATTCCTATGATGAGGATGAAGATTAATAGCCGTTAACCTCCTAGCCGTTATTTGCCGATCTATCCTGCGTGAAATCATCGATCTCTTTTCCGGAGCCTCGACCCTTGATTCTTGGGGTGACAGGGGCTTCTGGGTTAATCTACGCCGTTCGAGCGTTAAAATTCCTCTTAGAGGCTGATTACACTGTTGAGCTGGTGGCCTCTAAGTCTACTTACATGGTTTGGCAAGCGGAACAAGGGATTCGCCTGCCGGTTGAGTCGACCCAACAAGAACAATTTTGGCGTCAGCAGGCTGGGGTTGAAGCGGATGGAAAGCTTCGTTGTCATCCCTGGGGAGATGTCGGCGCCACCCTGGCCAGCGGCTCCTACCGCACTTCCGGAATGGTGGTCATGCCTTGCAGCATGAGTACGGTGGCGAAACTGGCGGCGGGACTGAGTTCCGATTTATTGGAACGAGCCGCCGATGTGCAACTTAAGGAAGGTCGTCCCCTGGTGATTGTGCCTCGGGAAACCCCTTTCAGCCTGATCCACCTGCGCAACCTCACCACTCTGGCGGAAGCTGGAGTTCGAATCGTACCCGCTATCCCCGCCTGGTACCATAATCCCCAAACCATTGAGGATTTGGTGGATTTTGTCGTCGCCCGCGCCCTCGATCAGCTGGATATCGATTGTGTTCCCCTGAAGCGCTGGCAGGGACATTTAGAGGAATAGGGTTTTTGCGTAAATTTGTGTAGAAATCAAGTCCCAGTAAAAGGCAGTGGATGGGTGGATGGGTGGATGTCCCTATGGTGGATAGTGTGGCGCAATCGTCAGGTGACCGCCTTCCCATAAGCTTGAATTAACCCCAAACAAGCAAGGGAGAGCATCATGACGAAGGCCACACCAACTAGATCCTACACCGGAGAAGATGTCTATA
>JASJDH010000621.1 GCA_030065175.1 Leptolyngbyaceae cyanobacterium MO_188.B28
CCTCACGTGCTTACTCCATTCCCCCCTCAATCGTCTACCCCCTAAAGTCAAAATTTTATGAAAAAAGGGCTATACATCTGGAGCATTTAAAGCGAAGCTACTCCTGTGTGTTCCCTAGATGTACTCGTATGCTGAATAAACTGAATAGGCGTGCGCTGCAAGCTAGCATTGCAGCGACAGCTTTTTTATGGGCGATTAATTTATCCAAGCCTGTCTCTGCTCAAGTGGAGATGCACAGTTCCGCCGCCGCTGTATCCGCCGCTGTATCTAATCAGCCCATTCGTCGGCGTGAAAGTAGCGGCACAGTGGTGATTTTGCCGGGCTCGTATAATCCTGACAATACCTATCCTGCTTTAGTTCTACTACCTTGGACGGGGGGGAGATCGGTCGCTATATTTGATGACTATTTAGCGGCGCAATATGAAGCCCGCACCACCAATCCCTTTATTGTCATCTTGCCCAATGTGAGCAGTAGTTCGGCGGCTTACGCCAGTTCTGGCGCATGGAACTCTACGATTCGACGGTACGAAAATTTAGTTACACGCGAACTCAGCGATCTGACCCAAAAGTACAGCATCGATGAGTCCCGCATTGCGGTGGGAGGACCTTCTCTGGGGGGAGATCTGAGTTGGGCGCTCAGTCTGAGAAATCCTGATTTGTTTAGGGGCGCGATCGTGATTGGCAGCCAAAGCACCTACCGAGACGCTGCCAGCATGCCTCAGTTAGCGGCTAATGATTCTCGCTTCTTCATGATCATCGGACAACAAGATATAAGACGCCGAGTCTCCGGCATGCGCAACGCTGTGCAACAGCTCGCAAATCATGGCGTGGATCATCGGTTTGAGATGGTTCCCAATACAAATCATAGAAATATCATCAATCGCTACGCGCCAGGGGCATTTACGCAAAGTATCGATTACGTACTTTTTGATGAATAAGTGCAATTTTTGGAGGCTTACAAGTCTGTAGTTCTTAACACTTGCTGGAGGTAGTATGAACACTACGCCACCGAGTCATGCGGAACATGCTTTGCTTGCGATCATCAATCTGAACCCCCGTCTTCCCTCTGATACCTTAGGAAACATTCGAATCAAGCTTGAAAGTCAGGGGGAAGAAGATCCCGAGAGCGTTGCGTTCATTTTGAAGGTCCGTCAACGTGCGCGGAAGCTCAAGCAAATTAAAACCTTCAATTTTGCCATGACAACGATTGTGGTATCCAGCGGTGTTATTTCGACAATTTTCAGAATCTTTCCAGTTATCGCCATACTATCACTTGTCATTTTGCTTATTTGTGTATGGGGAATTCGGATGAACATAAAAGCAAGAACGAAGGAACTTGAAGACATGCTGGACGAAAAGCTTTTCTGACCCCTATAGGCACAATTTAGGTATTAGTGTTAATACACTCAATGAACCCCAAAATATTGGTTCTTTCAGTTTGTGAGAACCAAAGTTACTCTTTTTGGGGGACTACAACGTCAGACTGAGTTGGATATACTGCAATTCTGCCGCGTTAACTAGTTGGGAAATCGTAATGCCCAGAAGTCTAACCTTCTTGCCATCGCCCACATGCGCCCACAATAAATCCTGCGCCAGTCCATAGATCGCCGATGCATCTCGGATTGGTTCGCTCAGGGTTTGACTGCGGGTAATTTGCTGATAGTCCGCATACTTGATTTTTAACGTCAGCGTGTAACCCGACTGTTTTTGCTTATCCAGCCTTTCGGCGACCCGCTGCGCCAACCGTTCCAATTCAACGCCCATCTGATCCAAGCTAGTCAGGTCTTCCGCAAAGGAATGCTCCGCCCCCACCGATTTGCGAATTCGGTTCGGATTCACCGGGCGGTCATCCTGCCCCCGCGCCACCTTGTAGTAAAACCGACCCACCTTCCCAAACCGCTGGACCAAATTAGCTTCTGACCACTGCTTTAAGTCAGCGCCTGTCTGGATGCCCAACGCTCGCATCTTTTTGGCAGTGACCTGCCCAATGCCATGGAATTTTTCAATCGGTAGGGTTTCCACAAAAGCCTCGGCCTGAGCAGGCGCAATCAGATATAGCCCATCTGGTTTATCCATCCCAGAGGCGATTTTGGCCAAAAACTTGTTGATGGAAACCCCAGCCGACGCCGTCAGTTGGGTGGCAGCCAGAATCTTTTGCTTGATGACCTTTGCGATCGCCACCGCAGACGGAATATGGGCCTTATTCTGCGTCACATCCAAATAGGCTTCATCCAACGCCAGCGGCTCCACCAGATCGGTGTAGCTCAGAAAGATCGCCCGGATCTGTTGAGACACCTCGCGGTAAACATCAAACCGGGGTTCAACAAAAATCAAGTCACTACATTTCTGCTGAGCCGTCCGAGCCGGCATCGCGGAATGAATCCCAAACTTCCGCGCTTCATAACTAGCCGCCGCCACCGCCCCTCGCTGCTCCGGCCGTCCGCCTACGACGATGGGTTTATCGCGATAGGCCGGATTATCCCGCTGCTCCACCGACGCGTAGAAGGCATCCATATCAATGTGAATAATTTTGCGCCATCCACCCATCTACCCATCCACCCATCCACTTTTCCCAAACTAACCGGCCTCCTCCGGACCCGACGCGCCCTCATTCTCCAATTGTCGATCAAACAATCCAAAAATGGGGCCAAGGATAGCGCCGAAGACAAAGCCGCCAGCGTGGGCCCAATAGGCGATGCCGCCGCCTTCCATCCCTACAGTCATGGGGACTTCCAGGCTGGCGAAACCGTAGAAAGCTTGTTGCAGAAACCAGATGCCGAGGTAGAGGATGGCGGGAATGCGGAATGTGGTGAGGAAGATGCCGATGGGGACCAGAGTGAGAATTTTGACGGTGGGGAAGCGGAAAATGTAGGCGCCCATGACCCCCGCGATCGCGCCGCTAGCGCCCAAAGACGGGATAGTAGACCCCAGGTTAAAGAACCATTGGGTAAAGACCGCGAGCATCCCACACATCAGATAAAAGATCAGGAACCTGAGGCGGCCTAGCTGTTCCTCTACATTGTTTCCGAAAATCCAGAGGTAGAGCATATTCCCCGCCAGGTGGAGAAACCCGGCATGGAGGAACTGACTCGTGATCAGCGTCATCCACTCATGGAGGCTAAAAGCCGAGACGCCAACTTCAAAGCTAATGGTTAATTCCTGCGGGACGACCGCCCAATCCCGGAAGAATTCAACCAGCTCTGGGGGAGAGAGGGTGAGTTCATAGAGAAAAATTAAGACATTGAGCGCTATCAAGCCATAGGTGACGTACGGCGTAATTTTGACTGGATTTTCGTCTCGTAGAGGAACCATAAGTGTGAGTTTGCTCAATTCGAGGGAACATCTCATTGATTCAGGCAATAATCCAGCTGGTCTAACTGTCCTTGGAAGACGTTGCTAAACCATTGATCCGAAACCCTGAGACTGGCTTCACTGGCAAGAAATTGATTGACAGTGTTTTGCCAATCGGGATCGCCAGCGGGTAAAACTAGACCATAAAACTGGCAGGTTAAGGGGAAGTCAGGGAGGAACGTGTAGTTTTCAGGGGAAAGATTCTGACGCAAAACCTCCCCAGCAGACAAAATTCCATCGCTGGCAAAGGCGTCAATGTCCCCTTTAATCAGTGCTTTGACTGCTTCCGCTCTTCCCAACGCGCCTTCAAAAGGGATGATTGTCGCCTCCGGATACTGCGATCGCACAAATTGTTCTGTACTGGTTCCCGGCAGGACAGCCAGTTGAATATTTTCAAGCGAGGTGTTGGGATTAACTAAGGTTTGCTCCCCTTCCCGGATAAGAAAGCGTGCGCCAGAGACCGAAAAAGGATTGGAAAAAACAACACCCTCAACATCTTGTCCAATGGTATTCGGCCCACATTCCAAATGAACCTGCCCATTTTGTACAAGTGAAAAGCGATTTTCTGAGCTGGAGGGGAGTTCTACCAGTTCGACGCCTAAGGGGATGTCCAATTCTTTCGTTAGGTGATCGCGAAGAGCGATCGCAAAATTTCCACAATACCCTGTCCACTGGCTATCAGCATTGATGTAGCCAAAAGGCGCTGCGTCACGGCGCATGGCGATTTTGAGCACCCCCGTATGTTTAATTTCTGTCCGCACTTGTTCAGTCCGGGGGGGCGGTATTGCTGTCACCGGGTCAGGAATAATTGGGATAGGAGGTTGCCGCCCATAGGATTCGGTAAGTTGCTCAGGGGTCAGTGAGCGAATAATATCCAATGTCAGCGGATTCCCCTCACTTGCCGCCTGGCCATTGCTAGCCGTGAGATAGGATAGCGCCTCTTCCCGCCCTTGCAAATGGGCTTGCCAAAAAGCCACATTCAGCATTTTTAGGTACTGTGTTCCAACATCCCGGTGTTCTCCGGCCAAAAACGACCAGAAGTTGTTACTGCCTTCACCAGGCGGTTTTGACGTAAAGTGAGTGCCCACCGTTAGCAGGGCGAGATACTTAGGTTCTGACCGTATCCAGACAAAGGGGTGAATTTGCTCAGTGACCACGGGAGAAACGATATCGTCGCTCCCAGCAACCATCAACAGAGGAATGTTAACTTGACTTAAGCCCTCTGGCCCATAGAGACTACTCCCTACTGGATGGGCCACAATAGCGGCTTTGATGCGGGGGTCGCCGAGGCTATAGTTTTGGGGTGGTAAAAAGCGCGCCCGACAGGCCAGATACAGCGCAAAGTTGAGCATCAAGGAATCTGTCTCGCAACTTTTCCTGAGGCGAGCATGGTTAATCTCCGCCCCAGACAGCGCTAATGCAGTGGAGCCGCCAAGGGAATCTCCCATCACGCCAATTTGATCTAAGTTGAATCGGTTGGCCCAGTCGGGAGAATTTTTGACAAATTGTTCTAATTCATCGATCAGGAAAGATATTTCCCGGGGGCGGTCGAGAAATTCTATCGGACTTAATAGGGTGTTGAGTCGTCCCCCTAAATATTCTTGTCGGTAGTCTAAATTACTGCCCACATGCTCAGGTAAGAGAACCGCGATGCCATACGAGACAAGGTGCTCTGCTAAGAATGTGAAGTCTTCCCGAGTCGCCCCAAACCCGTGAGAAATAATCACGATCGGCGCGGGTTGGTTCAAGCCCTGGGGAATGTAAGCATTGACTGCAAAATCGTAATTGACAGAGAGTCCTGCGGCAGTTTGACCTAATGTCGGATTAGTGATGGTGATCGTATCGCGGAGAAACTGATAAGGACCTGGCTGAGACAAATCAGGCAAGCCTGCGGGATTAACAGAAGCTTGGGCGGCGGTTTCTGCATCCGCTTGCAATTGAATGGCGCGAACTACAGCCTGATTGTAACTGAAATAAACGGTTAGAGCTTTCCGAAGTTCCCACAAGTCCGATACTTTAATATCGATAGTACGGGTGGGGAACTGACGCAGCGCGTCAAGCAGAGTCCAGCCGTCAACATCGGCGTTGGCGGCGGCGCCAATGACAGCAGCTCGCAGCCCAT
>JASJDH010000622.1 GCA_030065175.1 Leptolyngbyaceae cyanobacterium MO_188.B28
CCCTCACCCCCGGCCCCTCTCCCAAGTTTGGGAGAGGGGGGAAGGAGTAGGTCCCTTATTGAAAGCTTGGTTGAAAGAGTTTGAGCTGAGTATCGAAGTATCGATCTGATAAAGCCTGCAATAACTTTAAGTCACCAGACAAATGACCAGTGACAAATGACAAATGACCAGTGACTAATACCCCTCCGCCCTTTATTTGAGAAACCCACCCTATGGCTCTAACAACCCAACGTGTAGATGTACCCGTCATCGTCGACGAGTCTAAGTGTTTAGAAAAGTGTACGGCCTGTATTGAGGTGTGTCCGCTGGATGTGTTGGTGAAGAATCCAGAGACGGGCAAGGCTTATATGAAATATGATGAGTGCTGGTTTTGTCTTCCCTGTGAGAAAGAATGTCCGACGAACGCCATTACTGTGCAGATTCCTTTTCTGTTGCGCTAGGGAGAACTATCACCATGAGCTATAGCGATATTGACCCAGAGGTGGTGCAGTGGGTGGAGATGTTGCGATCGCCGGATCTCAGTGACCGCCTGGTGGCTGCTAAGGCCCTGCAACATTTGGGGGATGAAGACGCGATTGAGGGATTAATCGCCGTGCTCAATGATGAGAGCCCAATGGTGCAGGAAATTGCGGTGACTGCGCTGTGGGAGATGGCAAATCCAGTGGCGATTACCCCCCTACTGGGCTGTCTGGATTCTTCCCATTCGGAGGCGGTGCGCAATGAGGCCCTGTCAGCGCTGAAGGAGCTAGTGAGTCCGGATGATTTGCTAAAGTTGCTGGATACGATTCAGATCGACGATGAGAACATGCAGCTGAATGTGCTGGTCTTGCTGCGCAAGATCCATGATGCTCAGGCGCTGCCCTATATTTTACCGTTCTTTGAGTCTGAGAATCCGCTGCTGAGGGAGGCGTCGGTGGTTACATTGCGCTATCTCAATCAGGTGGTGCGATGTGAACCGGCTCTGGCCCTGGCGAAGGACCCCAATGACGAGGTTCGGCGTTCGGCTATTTTGACGCTGGGGCATCTGAGTGATGAAGCGGTGACGCCCATTTTGTGTGATGTGATCGCGCAGGATTCCGACTGGCAAGTCCGGCGCAACGCCGCCCAGTCCCTTGACTTACTGGCTGCGAAGGCAGCGGCCCCGGCCCTGACCCAAGCTCTGGCGGATGACCACTGGCAGGTGCGCAAGTTTGTGGCCCGAGCCCTACAAAAGGTGGCGACCGATGAGGCTATTCCTAGCCTGGTCAAAGCCCTTTCAGATGAATATTCTGATGTTCGCCGGGACGCCGCCATTGCCCTAGGAAATATTGGCAATCCAGACGTGTTGCCCGCCCTGCAACAAACCCTGGATGATCCAGATAGAGATGTGCAAATCTTCTCCCAACGGGCCATCCAAAAGATTCAAGATCAAATGGCGGAAACTTCCCATGCCTAACCACGAGTCCCCTTTTGTACGCATCCCTCATAACGCGCCCGACGCTGCCCCTGAAAATCCAGTCACGGCGGCCCGCAAGCAAGCCGTCGTCCACTGTCTGAAACAGGTGATGGAACCTACCTTAAACAACAACATTGTTGATTTGGGGATGGTGCGAAACCTGCGGGTGGTGGATAACTATATCTATCTACGCCTCTATATCGGCGCTCACCAACTGGGTCTGGAGGAACAGGTTCAGTTAGCTCTGGGCGACTTAACCTGGTGTCAAAAGGCTTATGTGCAACTGTGTACGATTCCCGGCGTGCGCACTACGCTGGCGGTGTCGAGCGGGAAAGGTGGGGTGGGTAAATCCACAACGGCGGTCAATTTGGCGGCGGCGCTGACGAAAACGGGGGCAAAGGTGGGTTTACTAGACGCCGATATCTATGGGCCTAATATTCCTCAGATGTTGGGGTTGTCCCAAGGAGACATTGAGGTGATTGATACGCCGGACGGACAGCGGTTCAAACCATTGGAGGCCCATGGAATTAAGGTGATGTCGGTGGGGTTGTTGGCGGAGCCGGACCATTCCCTGGCCTGGCGGGGGCCGGTGCTGCATAAGATTATTACCCAGTTTATTCAGGACGTCGATTGGGGGGAGTTGGATTATCTTTTAATTGACCTGCCGCCGGGAACCGGCGACGCCCAAATCACCATTATTCAGGAAAGTCCTATTTGTGGCGTGGTGATGGTTACGACACCGCAGCAGGTAGCGGTTTCAGATGTGCGGCGCAGCATTCACATGTTCCACCAGGTCGGGGTTCCGGTGTTGGGGCTGGTAGAGAATATGAGCTATCTAATCTGCGGCTGTTGCGGGGAACGCACCCCGGTTTTTGGCAGCGGCGGCGGCGAGCAGATGGCCCAGGAGCTGAAGACGCCTTTATTGGGACAAGTCCCCCTGGATCCAAAAATTTGCCAGGGGGGTGATATAGGACAACCCTTGCCTTTAGCAGATGAGAACGCCCCAATTTCTCGGGTGTTTGAAGCGATTGCATTGGGCTTTAATCAAACCTTTTCTCCAGATTTGAAGCAGGCGATCGCGGCCCTATGATCGATCAAACTGGGCTGGGAGTCGCGCTTACCCTCTCAAGCCTTCAGAAACAGTATTCAACGGGGGAATTGTCTCTACAGCAGGTAATTGAGTCCATCGTTGCTGATTTAGAGTGTCGCGGCGATGACGGCATTTGGATCTACCGGGTCTCTAAGCAAGCTTTGCTAGAGCGCGCCGCCATCCTGACGCAGATGAATCCTCGCCAGCGAGAACAGTTACCCCTTTGGGGCGTCCCGTTTAGTGTGAAGGATTGTATTGATGTCGCTGGGTTACTCACTTCGGCGGGTTGTCCTGGATTTGTCTATGAGGCGACTCACACCAACCCAGTTGTGCAAAAACTGTTGGCGGCAGGCGCAATCTTGATCGGCAAAACTAATCTGGATCAATTCGCCACCGGCCTTGTGGGCGTTCGCACGGGTTACACAGTTCCCCACAATGCCTTTTCTACAGAATACATTTCGGGTGGGTCTAGCTCAGGATCGGCCTTGTCGGTGGCGATGGGACAGGTTTCTTTTTCGATTGGCACCGATACTGGGGGTTCGGGGCGAGTCCCTGCCGGGTTTAACAACATTGTGGGCCTCAAACCTACCCGTGGGTTGCTCAGCACTTCCCGTACGGTTGAGGCTTGCAAGACCCTGGACTGCCTCTCTATTTTCACCCTGACCGCTGAGGACGCCCAGACTGTTTTTGAGGTTGCTCAGGGTTTTGATCCGACCAATCCTTTCTCTCGTCCGATGGGGCAACCGTTAGAGCGGTTGAAGGCTTACTCGGCGAATCAATCCTTTCGATTTGGCGTCCCCCGACCCGACCAGCGCGCGTTTTTTGGAAACACCGATTGCGAAGCGCTCTATGAAAAGGCGAACGCAACCCTCATTCAGCTCGGGGGCTTATGTGTCGAAATCGACTATGGCCCCTTTTTGGAAGCCAATGATTTGTTGTTTAACGGTCCATGGGTGGCGGAGCGCTACGCCTCGGTGGGGAAGTTTGTAGAAACCAACCCAGCGGCGGTGTTTCCCATTACCCGTGAGATTATTCTAAAGGCGAAAACCCTTACGGCGGCTGAAGCTTTTGAAGGGCTTTATGCAGTGGAGGCCTTCAAACGAATGATACAGCCCCTCTGGGACGACATCGACTGTCTGGTGACGCCTACGACCGGCACAATCTATCGGATTGATGAAATTGAGGCCGAGCCCCTGAGGTTGAACGCTAATCTGGGGTACTATACGAATTTTGTTAATTTGTTGGATTTGAGTGCGATCGCAATCCCCAACGGTTTCCAATCAAATGGCATTCCTTCGGGTGTCACCTTTATTTCTCCCCCCCATAGTGAAACCTATCTCGCTGGTTTAGGCGCTGCCTTCCACCGCGCCTGTAATGAGCAATTAGGGGCGACTTCTTTTAAGGTGGGTGACATCGCCAGAGGCTTGTCTGTTGGCGTCTGAGTTTGAAAGCGGCCTTAAAGGTGGTGTGTAACAATGCCCATGCATCCGACCGTTGAGAGGTTATCTGTTGGATGTCAAGGTTTTTGTGGTGGGTTGGTGGGCAACGTTAGACTTCGCTAGGATAGGCCCAGTTCATCAATATTGCACTAGCATGTCTAAGAAACGTACCAAGGTGGACTCTGATGCAGATTCGTGATGCGGTTGTATTGGTTACTGGCGCTAATGGGGGGATTGGCACTCTTTTTGTCGAACAGCTACTACGGTTAGATGTGGCTAAAATTTATGCTTGTGCACGTAGTGTTAGTAAGCTAAATCACCTGGTTGCACTTGATTCAAATCGGATCACGCCAGTGGAGCTAGATATTGTAAAGCCCGACTCGGTAACTTCTGCTGCAAGTCAATGCTCGGATATTACGCTGCTGATCAACAATGCTGGAACATCTCTCAATCAAGGATTGATTGCCGCTGAAAATCTAGACGCGGCGAGGCAAGAGATGGAGATTAACTATTTTGGAATGTTGTCTATGTGTCGAGCTTTTACGCCAATCTTGAAGCAGCAAGGCGGTGGAGCAATCGTCAATATTCTTTCATTACTTGGAAAAGTAAATCTGCCATTCAGCGGCTCTTATAGTGCTTCAAAAGCAGCAGCGATATCAATGACTCAGGGAATCCGGGCAGAACTTGCTAGCCAGGGAACCCTGGTTGTGGCGGTGATGCCTGGAACAGTCAATACTGAACTAGCGAAAGACTGGCCCAATCCAAAAGTCGAACCTGCGGAGGTGGTTAGAGCTACATTGCAAGCTGTGATTGATGGGGAAGAGGATGTGTATCCTGGTGAGCAAGCCACCCAGATTTCTTCTCAACTGCTAACCGATCCAAAAGGCGTTGAAAAATATTTAGCTGGATTTCTACCTGGTATGGCGTTGGCAGGAACTGATGCTTAGAAAAGCCTTAGACATCTATCTAACTTTCGCTGCAGTTGATGTTTGGGTTCATGCATCACCTGTAAATTTCTCATTGGCCTTTCGCACCACTAAGCTTCGACGTTAGCATTGCAAATACAGAACATACCTTAGGGCACCTCGAAAAATTCAAACTGCACTCATCCGGTCAGCCTTTGAGACAATTTTTTTGAAAAGTGGAATGAAACGTAAATTCATAATCCCTCTATCCTGGCATTGACTATAGGGCTTGTAAACACTTGAAAACCTTTAGCTGAGTTTGTTTCACCCGATTCACCTCTGATCATTTCGCATTTGCTGCTCGGGTTTCCAGAGACACGTATCGTTTCAAGTTGAATGCCAGATTCCTCAAACCCAAATTGGCTCTTGATCGCTCAATTCC
The DNA here is from genome assembly GCA_030065175.1 of Leptolyngbyaceae cyanobacterium MO_188.B28. Taxonomy (GTDB): domain Bacteria; phylum Cyanobacteriota; class Cyanobacteriia; order Phormidesmidales; family Phormidesmidaceae; genus JAKSDM01. Next base: position 5,312 of record JASJDH010000622.1, read on the forward strand.
AATCGAGCGAATCAACTTACCGCCCATCTCATTAACCCAGGCGCCAAAGACATGTTCCACCTTGGCGCGAGTCTTAGACTTCTCGCGGTTGGTCTCCTTCTGCTGCTCGGTTAAGGGATGATTGCGATAGCCCCGCTCATGGATCTGGGA
>JASJDH010000623.1 GCA_030065175.1 Leptolyngbyaceae cyanobacterium MO_188.B28
GATGGGTGGATGGGTAGATGGGTGGATGGGTGGATGGGTGGATGGGTGGATGGGATATTCTGCGCTGAAGATAAATAGCTTACTGTGATTGATAAAAGATGATTATATTGTGGGAACACAGAGTTAGAGTGGATGTCTTCTTGACGGATTGTTCTCATTTTGAAAACATAGAAGCATTACCGTACAAAGCTAATATGCATATCATTAGCCGAAAAATATTGCGTGAGTTCTGTCAAAAGCATTCAGATTCCTGTGATGCAATTTATAACTGGCGCAGAATAGCAAGTAAGGCTGATTGGAAAAATCTTAACGATGTTCAAAAAACCTACAGAACAGCTGAAGCAGTTGGCAGCTTTACTGTTTTCAATATCAAAGAAAACCATTATCGATTAATTGTCGACATTATTTATGCTTCTCAAAGAATCTATATCAAATATATTCTGACCCACGCTGACTACGATAAAGGAAAGTGGAAAAATGACCCTTATTTTTAATTCAAAAAATTATACAAACTTACTCATCCAATATCAGCCTAAAGTGATTAAGACTGAAGCAGAAAACGAGCGTGCGATCGCGTTAGCGGAAGAATTGGAACATAATCCTCATCGCACGCCTGAAGAGGAAGCCCTATTGGAGCTCCTCGTTATCTTAGTTGAAAAATTCGAGGAAGAGCACTTTCCCATTCCACCGCAAACGCCACATTCCTTGTTGCTTCATCTACTAGAAGACAATGATCTAAAACAAGAAGATTTAGTGGGGGTTCTCGGCTCTAGAGGCGTTGTATCTGAAGTCATCAATGGGAAACGAGGCATTAGCAAATCTCAAGCGAGAGCATTAGCAGCGTTCTTCAATGTGGATGTAGGATTATTTATTTAGTGTGGAGCAAGCAGATTATCCAAACAATTAGAGACCGCATGTTCGTCGGGCGCCGTTGGCAATGTCAAGTTGATCGTCTTGGAAAATTTGGGTGGGAGAGGTTAGGGCGGGGTGATGAGATAGGTGCTGACAGGCGATCGCGCGCCAATTCCGCCAGCCCACCTTAGACCAAATGTTCATCGCGCCGTCTTTATGGCCGCTCACCAAAGTTTGACCATCGGGCGTCAGGGCGATCGCCCAGACTGCTGCTTCCGCAGCCGCAAGGGGTTTTCCTAAGGGATTGCCGTTTCGTCCCCAGAGACGCACCGTCCGATCTGCGCTGCCGCTAGCGATGATTTGCCCATCCTCACTGATGGCGACCCCTAAGACCCAGCCCTTATGACCGCGCAATGGCGGCGTTAAGAGACGTCCCTGGCGATTCCAAAGTTTGACGGTCCGATCTGCACTGCCGCTGACAATCATCTCGCCCTTCGGTCCGATGGCTAGCCCATTAATCCGTCCCTGATGAGCCGGAATAGGCTTGCCAATGGGCTCACCTCGCTGATTCCAGATCCTAAGCTTTAGATCCGCACCGCCGCTGACAATAGTCTGACCATCCGCGCTAATGGCGATCGCATAAATTTCAGCCCCATGGTTCATCGTCGCCAATAACTCACCCTGGCGGTTCCAGAGCCGCACCTGGCGATCGTCTCCACCACTCGCAATCCATTCGCCGTCAGGGCTCATGGCAACTGCCCAGACAAATCCCTCGTGGCCCGTCAACGGAGCGCCAATCAGGTCGCCTTGCCGATTCCACAACCGCACCGTGCTATCAGAGCTGCCAGTCGCGACAGTAGAGCCATCGGCGCTCATTGCAACCGAGAAGATTTCTCCACCATGTCCAGAGAAAGTGGCTTGTTTCAGGTATTTTCCTTGCCCCTGGTGCTCCCAAAGGGTGACGGCGCGATCCTGTCCAGCGGTCAAAATTGTATTTCCATCCGCGGCGATCGCAGTTGAACGCACCCAACCCTCCTGCGCTTGCGCGATCTCAAGGGGAAGACTGGGGGACAATCGCCATCGTCGGATCGTTCCATCCAGACCGCCGCTCACGAACGTTTGACCGTCACGGCTCGGGACGATTGAATAGATCTCTAAATCATGGCCGATCAAGGGAGATCCCAGCGGCCTGCTATTTTGGCTCCAAATCCGAATCGCACCGTCCTCACTGCCGGCAAACACTATTTGGCCATCTCTGCTCAGAGCCACAGACCGCACTTCACCCAGATAGGCCGGAAAAATGATTTCCAGTCGTTTCCCTTCACGGGTCCATAGGCGAATAGAACCATCCCGACTGGCGCTGGCGACAATGCGCCCATCGGCGCTCAAGGCTACGCCATATACCCAATCTATGTGCCCCCTCAAAGGCTCGCCAATCGGTCGACCTTGCCGATCCCACAGTCGAACAGTCTTATCCGAGCTGCTACTGGCGATGGTTTGTCCATCCTCACTGATCGCCACGGCAAACAGCTCACCCTCGTGTCCCCACAGCGGGCGCCCCAAGGGGTTTCCCTCCCTATCCCACAGTCGAACCAGCCGATCTACGCCGCCACTCGCTATGAATTCTCCATCAGGGGTCATGGCGAGGGATCTGATCCCGCCAACATGGGCTGTAATGGACTGCCCCAGGGGTTGACCCTGGTCTGTCCAAAAGCGAATGGAGCCATCGGCGTCACCGCTGACAATTTTGTCGCCATCCGCACTAATGGCCACCGCTGCAACAGACCTCGTATGCCCCACCAGGGGCTGACCGATCGGATTTCCCTGACGATCCCAAAGCCGAACTGTGCGATCGTCCCCACCGCTGACCAGAATTTGTCCGTCTGCACTGAGGGCGACAGACCGCACAGCGCCTCGATGCCCCATCATCCGATCCGTTTCTTGGGTGAACTGTAACGCTTCTAACAGGCTGGACTGCACCGCTTCTGAAGGTGGCGCATTAGGATGGGCCTGTTGGTCTTGACCTAAAGTTTGTAATGACAGCAAAAGGCCCTCTATCGGTTGGATATCGAGCCACTTACTGACCCGAGTCGACTGTTCTAAAAGTTGGGTTTCAAACCGGAGTCTTTCCGCTTGCTGATATTGACGAATGGCGATCGCAGTCGCCCCGCCAGTAACACTCAATCCCAGGACTAAGCCCCCCTGAATCAAGCGCGCTCGAATCACCGCTCGGCGACTGCTGGCAATATATTGTCGCTGCATAGGGGAAGGCGGCGGATTTTTTTCAGCCGCTTGCTTGATCCATTGTTCAGCTGCGTTCAGATCCTTGCCTCGCAGCAGAAAGCTGTAATCGTGATTATGTTGACGCCATTCCGCCGCCCGCATTGTCAGCCGAGTATGATGCCGAACATGCTCTAAATCGGTATTCAGGACGGTCACTAACTGCTGGAAGGCGGCCTCAAAATTATCGTACTCCCGAAAAAATAGCCAGTTGTGCTGACGCATACTGGGATGCACCTGCTGGGCTTCAAATCCCTCTTGATGGACAATCGGAATTAAGCGCTTGCAGTGGAGGGCGGCGTGACTGACCTCGTCGTAGCAAACCCGAGACGCGATCGCATCCGGGCTGAGGACCAAAATAAATGTGTTGGCCGCCTCAATGCCCCTCTCAATCTCGCCCCACCAGTCCGCGGTCGGCGGAATATCCTCCCAATCCACCCAAGTATCGTATTGACTTTTTGTCAGGGCTTGATGGAGGACCTGTACAAACGATTTATTTTTGCGGGAATAGGAGATAAAAGCATCCGTCATGGCAGTTAAGATTTCTAATATCCCGGGGGAGGCGTGCAATTTAAGCGGGGGCGATCTAAGAGAGAAGGAATACAGAAGTCAGAAGTCAAAAGTCGGTCAGGAGCTGGATTCTGACTTCGATGTTCTTCCCAAAAGACGGTGTCTAAATGTAAGTTGATATCCCCTTGGGATAGAAGGATTGATTTGCACATTTAACCCACAAGTCCCTAACCCGCTCTATTGTAGGATGTGTAAAGCTCAAGGGCATCTCAGAAAAGCGAAGCGTAACGCATAGGGAAGTTACTGGCGTTGGGTTTCATGGCTTCAACCCAACCTATGAAAGAATCTTTTGTAGGTCAACGCATCATCACTATATAGTCACGGTGCGTTACGGCTCTAACCACAAATTTTCTCACCATCCTGACAAATCAATACCTAACGCCCCCTACCGGACCTACGTATGCCCCCAGATCCCGGGGTTCTTGAAGAACCCCAGGATCTCGCCTCCCCGCGCATGTTTCCACCCGTTACAGTTCCATCCCTTCATCCGGTTCCGTATAGTCGCAAAACGTGCGGATACCCACCTTCAACAACCAAAGCACAACAACCGTCGCTATTGCTGGATTAACCGGAAACGTCACCAGATCAATCACATACACAATCAACCCCGTCAGCGCCACCGCCTTGCCCGGACCTTTGTTGTACTCCTCCACCTTCGAGAGCAAGCCTTCATCCCCACAAATTTCCCGCCGCAGGTTTCGCATAAACACCTGCCGCAATTTTTTACGCGCATCCCCATACACCGCAGTCCCCGCCGCTTCCACCACCAGCTCCTCCAAGCTGATTTCAAGGTCGCCGTTATGTTGGGTTAAAGACGCAATCCCCGGCTGAGCAGGGCCATAGTCCCGCAACAAGTCTTGGGCCGTTTGCAATTCCGACGTGGATAGCTGTAGTGACATAGAAATATTCAGGAATAATGCCAGTGCTAGACGCATTCTAGCCCAATCCTGAAAGAGCCTAATCCCTCGAGGGAATGCCGATCTGGTGTGATGCTCCCAGTCCTGCCGAAGAATGGTGCTGAATACTGGGATGAACCGCCCACTCTACGAGAAGAGCAAGCTCTACATCCCCAACCCTTCTCCCTGAGAGAGAAGGGAGCCGGAATCAAAGTCCCTCTCCCTTGGGAGAGGGATTTAGGGTGAGGGGAGATACGGCGCCGCAATAAACCCATTTATCCCTCTGTTCAGCAACGCCCAAGCTAGCTATAGAAATGGCGTGATGCCCCAAAACGCCAGCTTGTTATAGTAAATAACAGGTTCTTGAATAGTTTTCGGAGTAGAGTCATGGACTTAATTCGCATTATATGCGCCATCTTCCTCCCCCCCCTTGGCGTATTTCTACAAGTCGGTTTAGGGAAAGATTTCTGGATTAATCTCCTACTGACCATTTTCGGTTTCTACATCCTGGGAATCGTTCACGCCGTTTGGGTCATCGCCAGAAAATAGTCGGAGATCGCTGTAACGCACCCAACCCCGAGAACAACGGTGCGTTACGGCGACTACATGGATATTCCACCTATCACGTTGAAAAAATAAACGACCAACAAATTACGCGATAAGCTGCTAAAACACTTTCAAAGCTGTCGAATGACGGTGCATTACGGCTACTATACGGGGTATTGCGCCTGTCACGTTGATCCACAAAAGGGTAATGCGCCGTCATTCGACAGCTTTGAAAGTGTTTTAGCAGCTTATCGCGTAATTTGTTGGTCGTTTATTTTTTCAACGTGATAGG
>JASJDH010000624.1 GCA_030065175.1 Leptolyngbyaceae cyanobacterium MO_188.B28
ATCGACAATGCCTGCAATGATTCCGAGATGGTCGATGTCCTGAACATCAATTTCAATAGGTTGCTTCTGGTTCAATGGATGAAATTGAAAAACTTTCCATAAATATCTCACCCTTCAGTCAACCTGCCGAATATAGGCTCAATCAGTCAAATGAGGACATTACTTTGAACGGGGGAGGGTGACCGTTACAGTGGTGCCTTCGCCTTCTTGGCTTTCCAGGTGTATTTCTCCTGAATGGGCTTCGACGCATTTTTTGACGACGGCTAGACCGAGTCCAGTGCCTCTGATTTGGCCGACATTATTGCAGCGGTGGAAGGCTTGAAATAAGTCGCATAGGTCGTCTTGGGGAATACCGATGCCATGGTCTTGGATGCGGAGTTGGGCAGTGTTGTCTTGGCAAATGAGATCAAATTGGATGACTTCGCCTGCGGGGGAGTACTTAATGGCGTTGGCGAGTAAATTAGACAAAATTTGCCTTAGCAGCATGGGATCGATGTTTGCTTGAGGAGACTCGCTGGCGCAGGTAAACCGAATCGAATTGTTGTGATCTTGACTCAGTTGCATGCTTTCAACTAAGTCGCGGCAAAATGACTCCAGGTTGAGGCGGGTCGGGTGGCATTGAAGTTTGCCGACTTCAGCGCCGCTGATCAGTAGGACATTATCCAGTAATTGACGCATGTGCTCGATGGCGGCGTCAATTTTGTCGAAATAGCGAATTTTGGTTGCTTCGGTTAACCCCTCTTCGGCGGCTTGCAGGAGTCCGGCAAAGCCTTGAATACTGGCTAGCGGCGTCTTGAAATCATGGGTAATCATTGAAACAAATTCTGACTTCAGGCGATTCAGTTCTTTTTCCCGCTCTAAGGCTCTGAGGGCGTCTGCTTTGGCTTGCTGAAGCTCGATTTGAAGCCTCCTCAAGGTGAGTTGATTTTCAACTCGAGCCAGCACTTCTTCCACCTGGAAAGGTTTGGTGATGTAATCGATACCGCCGGCTCGAAACGCCTTGACCTTATCAACGGCGTTGCTATAAGCGCTCAAAAAAATAACGGGGATTTCGCAGGTCGCCACATCTTGCTTGAGTTGTTCACAGACTTCAAAGCCATTCATTTTAGGCATATTGATGTCTAACAGAATTAAATCTGTCGGAATGGTATGAACGGCTCTTAGGGCCAAGGCTCCACTGATGGCGCTACGAACGTCATATCCCTGTTGAACCAGCATTCTGGAAAGTAATCGCAGGTTGTCTGGGGCGTCATCGACAATTAAGATGTTGCCTTTATTCTCAATCTGGAAGTTGTTCATGCTGACTCGATCGCAGGGCGGCTTCAGCGAGGTTGAGAATGGTGTCAAAGCGGAAATTATTGGCGAGTTCTGATAACGTTTCTATTAAAGTATTTTGAGACGCTGGAATTTGTTCAAGCAGTTGGAAAATTTGGCGATCGCTACATCCACTGGCGGCCAGATATAAATTTTCTAGCCATTCGGACGACAACACCGCCAAATCTTCGCCGGTTAGCTCCGGTGAAACAGAAGCCGGTTTTTCAGGCGCAGAATCGCTCTCGTAAATAAACTCCACCCCTAAATGCTCCACCAGTTTGGCCAATAAGAGTTTTGCTTGAATTGGCTTACTAATGAGATCGTCACAACCGACCTCTGTGATTTCTGACCGATTTTGCTCAAACGCATTCCCAGTAACTGCAATCACGGGCGTTGATTCACCTCTGTCAGTCGCCTTAATTCTGCGGGTCGCCTCATAGCCATCCATTATAGGCATTTGCATATCCATCAAAATTAGGTGTGGACCCCAATCCGCCCAAATATCTAAGGCGTCTTGCCCATTTTTCGCCTCCCTCACTTCAAATCCAAACGGCACCAATAATTCAACCAGAAGTTGACTATTTTCCCCCTTATCTTCAACCACCAGAATCCGATAGGTGAGTTGGTTGGGCGCCAAGGCGATCACATCCGGAAGCGATTGCAGACATGAGACCTCGGGTTCATTGGTCAGAGCGACCTGGACACTAAACTTAAACAGCGCTCCGACTCCTACTTCACTGCTCACTGTAATCTCTCCCCCCATCAACCGCACAAATTTTTGGCTGATCGCTAACCCTAACCCAGTCCCTTCATGGGATTGACGACCGGTGCGCGTTTGGGAGAACGCTCTAAATAACTCTTTAATTTCCTCAGGATCAATTCCCGGTCCAGTGTCTTCAACTTCAAAATGTAAGGTGGGGGAAGCCAGACGAGAGATGGCGAGGGGATTGACGCTGACCCGCAGCGTTACACTGCCCGCCTGGGTAAATTTAATGCCATTTCCCAGGAGATTAATCAGAACCTGGCGTAATTTACTTTCATCGGCCCTAATATGCTGAGGCACATCCTCGGTGCGTTCAAAAATAAGTTTGAGGTGCTTTTCTGCTGCTTTGAGATGCAGCATTTCCTCCAGCCCGTCTAAAAGCCGAAACAGATCAAAATCATTGTTGTTCAGCTTGAGTTTGCCCGCTTCAATTCTGGACATTTCAAGCACATCGTTAATTAACGCCAATAGATGCTGCCCACTACGGTTAATGATGTCTAGGTGTTCTTGATGTCCTGGGTCAAGGGTGGAATCGCGGCTCATCACCTGGGCGAACCCCAAAATTGCATTGAGGGGGGTCCGCAGTTCATGGCTCATGTTAGCTAAGAATTCGCTCTTGGCCAGGTTGGCGGCTTCGGCGGCTTCTTTGGCTTTCTCAAGTTCCTGAGATTGTTGCTGAGTCTGAGTTAACAGCCCCGCTTGCTGCAAGGCGACGCCCAACTGAGTGCCGATGTGAACCGCCAAGCCAATTTCGCTGGCCGTCCACTGCCGGGGACCCGCATTTTGATAGCTGGCGAGTATGCCCCAAAGCTGTTCGCCCCAAAAGATCGGAACGGTTAAATAAGCCCTAACTTGAAATTGTTTTAGGAAATTGATGTATTCAGGCTTGAGCCGACTGTTATAGATATCGCTAGCGGATCGATAATGACTTTGACCGTAAGTTTCTTGAGGATCCGTTGACGAATCCGCATCAGCGTTAAATCGACCCAGTTGACCAAATCGTTGAACAATACAGTGTTCATTCGCCACAACGGTTTCGGAAAGGGCGGGCATGCTTTCAATCACAGAGAGCCAGCCACCCCCCACCGACTCAGCGACAAATTCTCCGCTCCAATTGGGGTTAAAGCGATAGACAACGACGCGATCGCACTTCAGAATGCGGCGCAATTCTTGTGTGGTCGCTTTGAAGATTTGCTGTAGGTCCAGGGTTTGGCGCATCTGCTCAACCATCCCCAGGGTTGTGCGTTCCCGCTCGGCCCCCTCCCGTAATCTATTTTCGGCTTGTTTGCGTTCCTGATGGAGGGAAATGGCTGACGCCGCCGCCTTCAACAGACTCACCTCTGAGGAAAGCCAGGCCCGCGCTCGGTGGCAATTATCAAAGCCAATAAATCCCCAAAATTGACCATTGACCATGAGGGGCAAAATCAGGACGGACAGCACCCCATGAAGTTGCAATATAGCGCGTTCAGATTCGGAGAATTCAGTGATAATTTCATTAATGCAGTCTCCCTGGGCCATGGTCTCGGTCCAACGGGGGAAGAAGCCTTGATAAGACAAATTTTGCAACGGCGGACGGTCGACTTCAGGTTCGGAAAGACTCCCTGGGGCGCACCATTCCATCCGTTGACTCATCAGCAAATTGCCTTCCACGTCTCGATGGTTTTCAAACAAATAGACCCGCGAAGCGCCGGACGCTTGTCCCAATAACCTGAGGACATCCGTATAGGGCGCCTCATTGCCCATCGCTGCTAACAGATGGCGCTCCACTTCAACCAGCACCGCCAGGTAGCGCTCTCGCTTGGCCAGGGCGGCTTCTTGCTGCTTGCGATCACTGATGTCCGCCATCGATCCGACCAGGCGTAGCGGGGCGCCATCGGCGTCCCAGATCGCCTTTGCCTGACTCATCACCCACTTATGGGAGCCATCTTTACACCGCAGGCGATACTCAACGGCGTATTTAGGAATCGCTTGGGAAAGGTAGGCTTGATTCGCCGCCATCACCCGGGCCTTGTCGTCGGCATGGATCAGGTTCAGCCATTCCTGGTTATCATTCTTAAATTCATGGTCTTGATATCCCAAGATTTCTTTCCAACGGCTCGAGAAGAATACCTCATCCGCTTGGAAATTGAGATCGAAGATACCGGCATTATTGCCATGGATGGCGAGTTGCCAGCGCTCTTCACTGCGCCGGATCTCTTCCTCCATGCGTTTACGCTCGGTCACATCCCGGTATTGCCATAGATTTCCCTGGTAGCCGTCTTCAGAGACAATGGGGATATAGTCTTGCTCAAGGATGCGCCCGTCCGCCAAAAGGATTTCTTCAGCCACGACGATCTGTTTCTGCTGGGCGATCTGCCGCAGTCGGGAAGAAAAATCATCCGGATCCGCCGCCAATGCGGTTCTTCGCTCCGCCATATCACGGCAATCGGAGCCCAGGACAGCAGCAGGGGAGCCCGGGATATTAAACAAATCGAAAAATTCCTGGTTGACCAGAACCACTTGTCCGGCTTCATCTTTCACCAAGACCCCCGCTTGCAGACTTTCAATCAGGGTGATCAGGCGTGATGTGGTGGTCCGCAGTTTCTCCTCCGCCCGTTTGCGATCGCTGATATCCGTATCCGTGCCAATCATCCGCAGCGGCCCGCCGTTGGCGTCCTGAATCACCGTCCCGCGAGTCAGCACCCAACGCGGATCTCCCTCGCTATCGATCATCCGATGTTCGACCTCAAAGGCGGAGGTTTGGGCTTCGATATGATGATTAACCGCCGCCAGCACCGTCGGTTGATCATCCGGGTGAATCCGCAAACTCCAATTATTCAGGTAACTCTGGACGCTATCCTGCTGCTGGTCCAGGCTCCATTCCCATACCTTTACATTTCCTGCTTGGGTGGCCATTTCGTAGCGCAGGTAGCTCCGCTGGAGTTGCTCCAAGGTGCGTTTGCGTTCTAGCGCGCTGGCGAAAATCTCACCAATCAGTCGCAGCAGATTAATGCTGGTGTCTTCCCAATGCTTAGGTTGGCGGAAGGAATCAAATCCCACGACGCCAAAAAGTTGACCATGATAAACAATGGGCACACAGAGGAGGGATTTCGCCCGGGAACAGGACGGTCTCGCGATCCTCGCCTTTCAGGAGACCGCGCACGCAGGAAAGGGTCTGGCCGTGATGGTCGGTCTTGACCATGTCGGTGGAGCGAAGGGACGCGATTGCCATGAAGACCGGCGACACGCCTTCGAAACGCGCCTGGCCTGCCGCGTCGAACACCATCTGTTCCAGCAACAGACGCAGATTGTGATGCTGGTTGTGGGCGACGTGATCCGCCTTGGTCGCGGCAAAAAGGAGGGTCTC
>JASJDH010000625.1 GCA_030065175.1 Leptolyngbyaceae cyanobacterium MO_188.B28
TGAATATATTTTAACGCTTTTACCATTGGACTGAACAACTACCCTATCTATCCAATGAGTCCATGGATTCTTGATCAGGACAAGAGGCTAGCTGCAACGGGTAAAAATAATATTTATAACTTTTGTTAGAACCATTGTCAGATCCATATCTTAAACTTCAACCAAGCATATTACAAAGGTTGGTTAGCAATGCCAAAACTCAGGCAAAAAGTAAACTTAGATCAAGAGATCGAAGCATGGATTCGCTATTCGACTAACATATTTAAAAATGAATACGTGCACACAGACGATAAAATTTGGGTTTTGAAATTCTTCCCGCCGAAACATCTCGGGTCTTTTTTCAAAAATAATAATCAGATCATGATTTCTTGTAGCCCTGGATTTACATGGGGAGACGGAGTCTATGTTACATCAATAAAGCATGCTTATTCAGCTATGTTCTATGGACGTGTAGGTGTAATGGGTTGGATTGAGTCCAAAAAAATTACAAAAGTTTACGACGCTGGCGATCCAAATCACCGAGGGATTGAACTTTATCAAGACTGGATTATGCTGAAGACATCTTTATTTGATGAACTTACCACTACTATTCACTCAGAGATAGTGAATCAGCAACTTAGGAATGAATTTCGCGACGAATATGGGATTGACCTGGTTGTGTTTCCGCCTGATGAATCGAATAACGATTATACACAAACCCAGGTGGATCGATGGTTTGTTGTTTCTGAATCGCCTAAAACAAGTTCCCAAAACTCCACAAACTACAGTACTACCGTTAAAGACTGTCAATGGGTTCTTATAGTTCATGAAGAGTTTATATCGTGTAAAAACGATCCTAGGATAAGACTTAATTTATTCGGACAGCAACTTGGTTCGTTACATGCATCTCAGAAAGATAATCTAACGGATAAGCTTTTTAAGATGCACGATAAAGTCTCTAGAACTTTCGGCAATCCTCATCATATTAAGGTTCTCGAGGAAGATCTATGATTTCCGAGACACAATTCAATTCAATAGTTGAAATGGTCGCACATGTCTACACCCCTGAACTTCCGCGACACGAAGCAGATGTTCAGAATCTGAACCTTAATGCAATTCTTGCCTTTGGAGACTTTGAAGAACAACTTCTGACGTATTACACGGAATTGTCCGATAGGAATCTAGTATCCTTGTCTCCTACTGTACACATTTGGTTTCTTAGACGGTTGTACTCGAAATCATCATCAGCGATAAAGCAGATAGAGATCTCGATTCGAGTATTCTTGCTGGTATCACACTGTCTTTGCAGGTATTTAGCTGCTAGGATACTCGTCGAAGCACAAGGCCCAGTCTCAAATACTCACGAATACGAGACTGACGAAAAGCTGGAGGAAGATGGAGATGTTTTGTCTCCCATAGTCCGACTATGGCGAAGAATCTATACTGCAGAGCATTTTTCTACACAAGAAAAAGCCCAATTATCAAAGGAACTTGCAAGGCTTCTTCTCGACATACAGTCGGAAAGAAGTGCAGAAGCCCTGGAGGAACTTCATCAGGCTCAACTTGCTACTGAAGGCCAAAGGCACACATTCGTCCAGGAAGAGAAAGACCATCGGAAGCGTCACACTTCGGAAGAGCAATGGAGAGTCGATAGGGACTATGCATTCAGATCCACCGAACCAATGACCGAAACAGAGGGCTATACTGAAGTTTAATTCTGCCCGTTACTCTATCCCTTCACCATTTTTCTGCTTTGCATTCAGCATTTTTGTTTCTTCATTTTGAGCAGTTACGCTTATTTTGCTGAGGTTTTTGGTATGGGCAAGATTGTCCCTGTAAAATATCTAGCACTCCCGTGTCGGTTGTACAGGAATGGAGTAAAAATTTCCTGTTGAAAAACCAGCGTCCAAATGATCGACATCGACCATGTATATTGCATTACAAGGATAATTTTCCATTCCAACATTGATCGTCGCTATTGCTTCAGGAGAAATGTGAGGGCGCTGACTACAAGGGCAATGGTTGCTGAAATCAAAACAGTAAATGCTAATTGCACAACCCATTGCATTACTTGCTGATAGTTAGTGAACCGCTCATTGAACCGTTGAACTTCTTGCCGTAACTGATCATCACTCTGCTTTAGCTCAGCCAACTGCAGGGAAATATCTGTTATGTCGGTTCCTGATCGGGTTGAGAGGTTCTCATTAACTGCCAGAACTATGGAAACTGCGCCAATGCTATTCGAGCATACTCTGGATGCACAAACCCTTATGATTATGGAGGATTGCTACAGGAATCCACCAATAGATTAAGCCGCCCCACGGATGGATTCCCCCCCTCCGTGGGAATGACGCCTAACCCTTGCGATCATTAATATAGGTCTAAAAGTCAAACGAAGCCTAGATAGCGTTAGCCCCTGACATCACTGGAATAGGGGGCGTTGGCGAAATTTGACTGACTGTCTCGGAAATCATAAATGCAGCCAAGGCTAACATCAATAACGTGGAAAGGAATTCAGATTTCATATTAGGATTATCTCCTTTTAGGGTTGTGGGTTTAACGTGAGGGAACGGAGACCAACAAGGCTTTTTGCACTTATTCATTTCGAAAAATGCATCAGATCTTCGCCAGAACCGCCAACAAATGTGGAAGAAAAATCCTGGCGCTGACTCTGCTGAGATTCAGGGTGAATAAGCCTGTGAATAGATAAACCCAATCTCATAGATTAAAATCTATCAATCACGGCAAATTCATTGATTAAAGTCTAATCATAAAACGCTTTGTATACAACCACTAACTGCGTGATCATTTTCAATGGAAAGGAAAAGAAAAACTTATCGGTTAATTCTTTAGCCGCAACCAACCATATGGCGCGACTTAAAAGGGGGGGCTCGAAAAATTGATTATAAAGACCACATCAGCGTCGATGTCGAACATGGGTTTGTACTGGGTTATCGCAACCATCCGTTAACCGAGCAAAGTAATTACGACGGTAGACGATCCTGATTTTGACGCTAAGATTCAAGCAGCTATCTTGCAACAAATACAAGCAGCGGATAGAAATAGTGAAGTATGAAGAACGTTGCATGAAGCGTCAAGATGAACCCAACGTTTTATCAGCAAGGTGTCGCCAAAGCGAGTGAAAAGGATTATGAAGGTGCGATCGCACTCTTCAATCAAGCCTTACAAGACCAGCCTGATTTAGCTGAGGCCTATTACCAAAGAGGTCTGGCCCACTTTAAGCTGGGAGATTTCCAAGCGGCGATCGCAGACTATGCCAAAGCCTTGCAACTTGAGTCGGATGACGCGAAGGTTCACTTTGCTCGGGGATTAGCGCATCTATCAACCAATCAGCTGGACAACGCGATCGCCGACGCCAAACAGGCCATTCTCCTCAAGTCTGACTACGCAGCGGCCTATAACCTAATCGGCACGGTGCGGGCACGACAAGGGGCTGCGCAGAAAGCGATCACCAGCTATAAAAAAGCAGTAGAACTCTACCTCGATCAGCGCGATATTGCTAACTGCCGCCGTTGCTTGGCCCACATCCGCGAATTGCAAGCTCAGTCTCAACCCACCCCCGAAGCAGCCCAGCCATCGCCCCCGTTGCGTCCCCTAATCGATCCCAATGAGTTCCTGAAGCAAGCTGTGCAAAAAGCGGAACGGAAGAACTATCGGGGGGCGATGGAGGATCTCGATTGGGCGTTGGAAATTGATCCGCTGGACGCTTGGGCATATGCAAGTCGAGGACAAGTACGGGCTAACTTTGGCGATTTGCAGGGAGCGATAGAAGATTCTCAACAAGCGGCGACCCTGTTCGCCCAACAGTCTAACCAGGAGATGGCGGAGCAAATGCGACAGGCTGCTCAGACACTGCAAACGGCTCTACAAAAAGCTGCTAAACGCACCTGGTCTTATCAGGTGATGTCGGTCGAGAGAATGACTCGTCCGGATTTTGAAGTGGGTACGCCGAGTCGGGCGGTTCAGCAAAAGCTCTTGCGGTTGGTAGGTGATGACCGAAAAATTGCGGTGGGGTTGGTTAAACGCCTGAAACTGAAGAATCCTGGCATGCCGGAGGATTGGTATTGGGAAAAGGCGATTTACGATTTGGAGCGCGATCGTTAGTTAATTCAATCAGAAGGAACAGCTGCAAGACATCAGCCAAACTTTAGCGTCTGCTTCAGTTTTGAAGGCTTTAACCACTGTTTTTGGACAGCGTAGATTAATCGAAGAGACCAAAAACTGAATGAGCAAGTCATTACGCACTAGCCCGATTGCGGGCGTCTCCGTCTGCACAATACCCTGGACTAAAAAATCAACGAATTCCCGTGCAATGCGTCCCTGTCCTTTCAACACTATGAGCATCGGGCGCTGTTCAGATGCTGATGCTGTATAGTCTGCAAACGCAGTCCGAATATCCAGCTCCAACCGAGCTAAATTCACCTGACAGGTAAATAGTTCAGAGAGTTCAAACATAGACAAGGTCGCCATAACGGCTGCATACAGTTCGAATTGCTTGAGTCAACACAACCAAATCATCGACAGTAGTGGTCGACCCGCTAGAAACTCGCAAAGCGCCTTCTGGAAAAGAGCCCAAGGTGCGATGGGCCAAGGGAGCACAGTGCAACCCGGCCCGCAGTTGGATGCCAAAACACCGCTCTAGAATATCAGCACTCTCCCAAACCGGCGCCTGTGGCAGGATAAAACTGACGACGGGCAATGATTGCTGGGGATCTGAGGCCAGAGGAACTCCGCCGCCTGCCGTAATAGCGTTGGTGAGATCGGCGGCAGAAATAGGCCAGGGAGCAGGGTTGACAAGCCAGTCCTCGGCAGCGGCGGCAAAGGCGGCGATTCCAGGAAAGTTGAGTGTTCCTGCTTCCAATCGAGTGGGTAATTCTGAGGGCATGGCGGCCGTTGCCGCAGCGCCGCCAGTGCCGCCATAAATCAGGGGGTCTAAGGATGGTAAATTGTTGTTGACAATCAAGGCTCCGATCCCGGGCAAGCCCCGTAGACCCTTATGGGCGCCAAAGGCGATCCCATCGGCGCAGGCCAGGTCAGCCAAGTCGATCACCCCAGCAGTTTGGGAAGCGTCCACCAATACTCGCGCGCCCAATTGCTGAGCCAATGTCACGATCTCAATGGGCTGAATCAACCCCGTGACATTAGACCCATGGGTAAGGACTAGCCAATCTGTCCCAGAGACCCACTGTTGCTTAACCTGGGCAAGATCAATCTTGCCCTTAGGGTCATGGGGCAGCACCCAATAGTGAACGCCTCGTTGCGCCGCCAGCGCCATCAAGGGACGATAAGTTGCATTGTGGGCTAAAGGATCAATCGCCACACAACGGGGCTTCGCTCCCAACAATACCTGGTTCAGAGCTGCTGTCGCGCTACATAGAAAGCAAACCGTATGGCTCTGTTCCACACCCACCATTCGA
>JASJDH010000626.1 GCA_030065175.1 Leptolyngbyaceae cyanobacterium MO_188.B28
CCGCAGTCAAAACTGAATGTCGGCATTCTACCAGCTCAAAATTGAGTCATTCCAGTATCCATATCATCCCATCGAAAGGGCGCATTCCCAAAAAACTGTGGGATTATCAGGCGGGGCGGGCCTCAATTAAGAACTCGTTCCAATAGAAGTCCTCGAACCAGAGTTTGATAAACTGTGCCTCTCGGGATTCACTTGATCCGAATTGGCTTGATAGTTTTTCGGAGAATAGGGTTGATGGAGGCGAATCAACTGAGCCAGCATTTTTTTGAGTTGCGTACGGGGCGCAATCACATCCACAAACCCATGATTGAGTAGATATTCAGCGGTTTGGAAATCATCCGGCAATTTTTCTCGGAGGGTTTGCTCCACTACCCGTCGTCCAGCAAAGGCGATGGTCGCCTTGGGTTCCGCCAGAATAATATCCCCCAACATGGCGAAGCTCGCCGTTACACCGCCTGTGGTGGGGTGAGACAGCACAGGGACATAAAGCAATCTGGCCTGACGGTGACGTTCAAGCGCGCCGGAAATCTTCGCCATCTGCATCAGGCTGAGCATGCCTTCTTGCATCCGGGCTCCGCCTGAGGAGCAAACAATCACCACGGGCAATTTGTTTTGAGTCCCATATTCGATCAGTCGGGTCAGTTTTTCGCCAACGACGGACCCCATACTGCCCCCCATGAAGCGGAAGTCCATAACCCCCAGGACGACGGGTAAGCCCTCTATCTGTCCCATCCCAGTTTGGACTGCATCCTTCAACTGGGTCTTGGCTTGCATATCCCGCAGCCGATCGCTGTAGGCTTTGCGATCTCGAAAGCGCAGCGGATCTTTAGGATTAATGTGATCATCAAACGCCTGCCAGGTGTCCGCATCAATCAGTTGACGAATCCGCTCGTGACTGAAGATACGATGATGGTGGCCGCATTCTAGACAAACCATCTGGTTTGCCTGCAGATCCTTAATGTAAGTTAGTACACCACAGGATTCACACTTTTTCCACAGCCCATCCGCAATCTCGCGCTCTTGCCGCTCCTTACTAATCGGGCCTAATTTTTTCCGATTTGCAAACCAATCAAATAGGGACATGAAACCCTTGTTTCACCTTCGTATAATATCTAACACACTCTGAAAGAGGCATCGCTAAAATCCAACGGCTAGTAGCGCTGCCCTGATCTTAATCCTAATGGGTTTAGGTCAAGTTCAAAGCAGCCCCATGGGAAAAAACAGACGCAGGTAGGCTGAAATTAGCGGTTCTCCCCAAAACACAGTGATCCCAGCCCCTAGGGCTAAAAAGGGACCAAACGGCATCGGCTGACGCCGCTGAATTAGCCTCAAAGCCATTGCTCCTCCCCCTACAAACGCCCCCGCCGCACAGGCCAGAAAGAGACTCAGCAGCAGTCCTCGCCAGCCCAGCCAAGCGCCCAACATGGCGGCTAATTTACCATCTCCCCCGCCCATAGCGGCCTGTCCTAAAGCAGCGGAGCCTAGAATCGTGATCAGATCAAACAGCCATAGGCCTAAAACAGCCCCCAAGCTTCCCATTATGATTCCCTGGCTCCCACTCGTCACAGGAGCAGTGGGGTCGTAGGCCAGCCCAACTTGGAAAAGAATCCCCAAAATGAGCCCGGGCCGGGTTAAGGCGTCCGGCAGCGTAAACGTATCTATATCAATCAGCGCTAACGCCACAAGCCAACTCAGGAAAACCCAGTATCCCGGCGTCTGAAGCGTAATGCCAAACCGCCAGAAAGCAGCGACGAATAGGATCGCAGTGAACCCCTCTATCAGCGGATAGCGTCCCGAAATAGGCTGCCTGCAATATCGACACCGTCCCCGCAGCCACACCCACCCTAAGATAGGAACATTGTCATAGGACCTGAGCGGCTGCGAACAACGAGGGCATTGAGACGGAGGATACAGAACGGAGAGTCCTGCTGGCAAACGATAAATCACCACATTCAGGAAGCTGCCGATGGCGGCTCCCAAAGCAAACACAATCAGAAAGGGAATCAGTCGCTCCACAAGTTCAACATTGAAGGGAGATGCAGCTAGAAACCATCCCATCCACCCATCCATCTACTTATGACCGACATGTACGCAGATCTCAATTTGGAGGTAGGGAATCCTGGTTTACCCCCCTTAATCCCCCCTTGCAAAGGGGGAAAATTCCGGTCCTCCCCCTTGGCAAGGGAGAGTTAGAGGGGGGTAAAGCCCACTTCTGGACATCACAGATTACTTCTGCATAGACGATAGCTGTTTACGGAATTTGCATATTAAGCGAATTTCCTAATGCAGTCCCGGCTCTATCTGAGTCAGGGGGATAAAACATTCGTGGGGCAGCAGAATGGGTTTTTGATTAAAGATCAGCTTACCCCGGCGGGTGGTGCGACTAATTGCCACGCCAATCGGGCGCTGCATCTCTTCTGGATGAACTTCGTAGTAAGTACGATAGATATGCCGGGCCGCTTTCAATAGCGCCGGATCGGGCAAGGGGCCTGTGAAGTCAGGGGGAATAGGCGGTAGTCCTCCGGGATCCCGAAGCTGTTGCGAACCTTGCACGACGATTAACTCCACTCTTTAGCTTGACTTTAATGCATCTATCGGATTCCGGCAAATCCGCAGCTTTTCTTAATCTAAGGTTTTGAGCAGGGCCTCTCCCATGGCCCGACAGCCCACCTGGAGCATCCCCTCAGACATGATATCCGGCGTCCGGTAGCCCTGATCCAGCACCTGGAGAACGGATTGTTCCAGTTGATCCGCCGCCGTCGCCTGGTCTAGGCCATAGCGCAGCAGCATCGCCGCACTTAACACTTGGGCTAGGGGATTGGCTTTATCTTGCCCAGCAATGTCCGGGGCCGAACCATGGACCGGTTCAAATACGCCAGGTCCCCCCTCACCCAGACTGGCGGAAGGCAACATGCCAATACTGCCGGTCAACATGGCGGCGGCGTCGGAGAGAATATCCCCGAATAAATTACCGGTCACAATAGTGTCAAATTGTTTGGGCCAGCGCAACAGCTGCATGGCGGCGTTATCGACATACAGATGAGACAGTTCGACAGTGGGATAGTCCGCAGCTAGGGCGGTGATGCGATCTCGCCACAGTTGCGACACCTCCAGCACATTCGCCTTATCCACGGAACACAGCTTACCGCTGCGCTTCTGAGCCGCTTCAAACGCCACCCGACCAATCCGATCAATTTCCGATACGCTGTAGGCCATGGTGTTGACGCCCCGCTTCTCACCAGATTCCGTGGCGAAAATACCCTTCGGCTCGCCAAAATAGACGCCGCCGGTCAATTCGCGCACCACCATAATATCCACCCCCTCAACCACCTCTCGCTTAAGGGAAGAGGCGTCGATTAGCTGGGGTAAAATAATGGCGGGACGCAAGTTAGCGAATAATCCCAACCCCGCCCGCAACCCCAATAAGCCCGTCTCTGGACGCAGGTGTCGGGGCTGCGTATCCCACTTATAACCGCCAATCGCCGCCAATAACACAGCGTCACTCTGGCGACAGGTCTCTAAAGTTTCCTCCGGCAGCGGCGTCCCCGCCTGATCAATAGCGGCTCCTCCAATCATGGCGTCTTCAAAGTCAAACTGCAGATCAAATTTCTGGCCAATCCGCTTCAGCACATCCACTGCAACCGCCATAATTTCTGGCCCAATGCCGTCGCCAGAAAGGAGAGCGATGCGGAATTGTTGTGTCATAGAGTTTACCTATCTCTATTTGTAGATGGACCATCATACCCTACGATATTTTTCTGCTCAAAGGTTGGATTCATGCTTGGACTTCGGTCTCCCACCTGTATGATTGAGTTCTGAGTTCATCACAACAAAAGTCGCCAATACTAAATGATTGACAAGATAAATGCGTTGTTAATCTCAGTAGAATTTGGGAAAGTGCTTCACTTAGCAGCTATCCTCTTCCAACAGAGATTTTGGGTCCGTGTATAAAGTCAGGAAGTACACGTATAAGCTCATTATCGCCATCTCTTATAAAATTATATGAAGTAGGGCAAATAAGGTCTATTGGCTTCAATGTTTCCATTTCTTCGGCAGTGAGGATTTGAGGTATTTGTTTTCTTAGGTAATATGCTCTAGAACATCGGTCTGCCAAAGGAAAAAGTAAAAAAACTGTAACTGGAAAGCCTAGTATTATCAAAAGTGAATGCTTAATCATTTTTCAATACGCTAGAAATACTCTTTCACATCAACTCAATTGTGGACCGATTTACAGCAATTTTCTGAAGCGGCTTAGTAAGCTATTTATTATCGGAATAACCCGATATTCCGTCCTCAATTGCAGAAGGTCAAATGGTTGACTAGACAAATCTTCCCCGTGCAGGTTAGGTTGAAAGTGCGAAACCGAACGGCCGCATGGGTTACGCTCCACTAACTCATCCTATAGATTTTCATTGGTTTCAGGAGTTCTGTCAGTCAATCAGGTCTCCTAATAGTGGTGAATTTGAGAGTCCTTGAAAAATCACGCAAGATGTTGGGCTTGCAAAGACAGCATTTTTATAGGAGCTGAACTTTCTGGGGCCAACTTCTCCAAGGCAGACCTTACAGCAGCTGAAGCCAGGGATACCACGCTAAATCAAGTTGATTTCAGCGGAGCTAATCTCACATCCGTTGACTTTAGACAGGCTGATCTGAACGAAGTTGATTTTTACAAAGCTGGCTTATATTTTAAGGCGGGAAGACTTACGGGGAAATGGTTCCAGCCCACAAGGGTTTCAGCCGATTTTGGGGTTAATTTTTTCCCGCTTTAAGTTATACGCCTTTTATACCAAATGGATATGAAGCTGTGCAGAATAGATGAGACTAAACCCTTTGATTGCAAGGCTTCTCGTCTCTGAATTATGCTCATCTTCAAATTAGATTGGTATTACAAAGCTAACCTTACATACGTCGCCATTGATGCAATTAATCTGGAAAGCATTAACTTTCGATCGGCAATCCTTCTCAACACAAGGATTTATTCCGATGCAAACCTGACGTTGCATCAGCTTCAGGGAGAATCCCCACCATTAATTTGCAATGCTCGTCTTCCTAGACAACTTGAAATTGATAACAACAGAGACTGCGATCAATTAGCTTCTGTTTTATATCAAAGATATCCAAAGCAATTTGAGAGTTTACAAAAAGCAGAAGCGTTTGTCAGTGAGCACCGTCAACGGGACTGGTTTTATTGATATCAGTCCAAGAGGATATGTCAGGGAAGCGTAACGCATTGAAACCTTTACTGGCGTTTGGGTTCATGACATGATGCTGTCGGCGAAATAAAACTTCATTGAGACATATGACATTTAATTTCGCAAAAGCATTGTTGTACTTAGGCTTGAAGCACATCCAGATATAGTAAGGGAACTCTGCCAGATGCTTCGCCCAACTCCTCAAACTCC
>JASJDH010000627.1 GCA_030065175.1 Leptolyngbyaceae cyanobacterium MO_188.B28
CAGGGAACCTTTATTGGAGCTGAACGATTGGGGGATGGTGTCTTCACCTTTGAGGTGAAGGATGAGACGACTGGCGACAAATTAATGGTTTACGCAGCGGACGACCAAGGAAACCGAACCCCGGAGCAAGTGGGGAGCAGCGAAAACTACGACCCCAGGCCCCGACCGTGGTATGTAGCCGCCAAACAAGCCGACAGCGCCACTTGGAGTAAGATTTATCAATTTTCTAGCAACGCCGCTGTTCGACTAGGAGTCATGGCGGTTACACCGTATTACGACCATACCGGTAATTTTCTCGGGGTCTTAGGGACTGACATTGTGTTGTCTCATCTGAGTGATTACTTGCAGACTTTAAAGGTCGGTAAATCTGGACAGACTTTCATTATTGAGCGGAATGGAGCCTTAGTCGCTGCTTCAACCCCATCTGAAACCTCCTTAATTGTTCAGGGAGAGGCGCTTAGACTAAACGCTGCAGACAGTTCTGATCATTTGGTCCAATCCACGACTCGCCAACTGACTAAGCAGTTCGATAATTTTGAAGCCATTCGCAACAGTCGCCAATTTGAATTCAAGCTAGAGGGGCAAAGGCATTTTGCTCAAATTTCTCCCTTACAGGATGGACGGGGGATTGATTGGCTGATTGTGGTGGTGGTTCCCGAAGCGGACTTCATGGCGCAAATTGACGCCAATACTCGCACCACAATTTTGCTCTGTTTGGGGGCGCTCAGTCTGGCGACTCTACTGGGAATTTTCACCTCCCGCTGGATTACTCACCCGATTCTCCAACTCAACACCGCTAGTCAGTCAATTGCCAATGGAAATCTGGAACAGCAGGTAACGGTAAAAGGAATTAATGAATTAGAAACCCTATCCCAGTCCTTTAACCAGATGGCTCGGCAGCTAAAAGCATCGTTTACCGCCCTAGAAAAATCGAATGAAGCGTTAGAAATTCGGGTGGAAGAACGCACGGCTGAGCTGAAGGAAGCGAAGGAGGCGGCTGATGCGGCGAATTATGCCAAAAGCGAATTTTTGGCGAACATGAGTCATGAACTCCGCACCCCCCTGAACGGCATTTTAGGCTACACCCAAATATTGCAGCGGGACAAACTAACCGACCCTAAACAAAAAGACGGCCTGGGGATTATTCAACAGTGCGGCTCCCATTTGCTAACCCTGATCAACGATATATTAGATATCTCCAAAATCGAAGCGCGCAAGTTTGATTTATACCCCACCGATTTTCGGTTTGGCTTGTTCCTCAGGGAGGTGGCGGAAATCTGCCGGGTCCGCGCTGAACAAAAGGAAATCGAATTCACTTATCAAACGATGACACCGCTCCCTATGGCTATCCATGCAGATGAAAAACGCCTACGGCAGGTGTTAATTAATCTCTTGGGCAACGCCATCAAATTTACAGACTCAGGCAGGGTCACGCTAAAGGTCGGTGTGTTGGGTGAAGCCTCGCCTTCACTGAATGGAAAGACTTTGAAGATTCGCTTCCAAATTGAAGATACGGGGGTCGGCATGCCCCCAGAGCAACTCAATACGATATTTTTACCTTTTGAGCAGGTGGGAGAGGGCGATCGCAAAACTAATGGGGCCGGACTCGGACTCGCCATCAGCCGAAAAATTGTCCATATGATGGGGAGTGAAATTGAGGTTGAAAGCACCCCAGGCAAAGGCAGCAAGTTTTGGTTCGAGGTCAAGTTACCAGAATCCACAGCCTGGGTTGAACCAGAACCTCAACCAACGATGCAACACATCCTTGGCTATAAAGGAAAGCAGCTGACAATCCTAATAGTGGATGATCGTCCAGAAAATCGCGGTATTCTAACTCAACTGTTGGAACCCATTGGATTTGAACTGATTGAGGCGGGAGATGGAAAAGAGGGGGTGATTCAAGCCAATCAGGCTCACCCCGATTTGATCATTACGGATCTACTCATGCCTGGTATGGACGGGTTTGAGATGACCCGACAATTGAGAACGTCACCCGCATTTCAAGATACGGTGATTATTGCATCTTCGGCCAGCGTCTTTAATTTTGATCGGCAAAAGAGTCAGGAAGCAGGGTGTAATGACTTTCTCCCTAAACCCGTTCAAGCAGACGAACTATTCCAGCAACTGCAAGATTATCTAACCTTGCAATGGATTTACGACGGTGTGGATGAAACCCACTCCCCTCCAGTTTTTGGCAAAAACTCAACCATGGCGACACCGCCCCCGGCGGAACTAACATCCCTGTATGAAGCAGCCCAAATTGGCCACATAGAAGGCATTAAACAGGAAGCGGTTCGGCTCAAGCAGCTCGTTTCTGACTATGCCGCATTTGCTGACAGGATCCTAGAATTGGCCGCAACCTTTGAATATGAGACCGTCTTGGATTTAGTTGAACCTTACGTGGCGGAATCCTTGTAAGAAAACCACCCCTAGCAACTAAAAATTACGCAGTTTTACTGACCTGAACAACATCCAAAATTCGGAGCCCTCCCTCCGGTCTTTCAAGAGGGATTCCCTCTTAGCGGAAATCGCTATATTCTGCAGATCGCTACCCCATCCGTCTGGTTGATCAAGCGCTATGGAAACAGACAAAAAAGGGCAAATTCTGATTGTTGACGATCAGCCTGAAAACCTCAAAGTTCTGTCTGATTTTTTAATTGAATCCGGCTTTGAAGTCCTGGTCGCTAAAACAGGTGACACAGCCATTAAACAGCTGAAAAAAGCCTCACCAGATCTGATTTTGTTAGATGTGATGATGCCGGGAATTGATGGGTTTGAAACCTGTCGCCGCTTAAAAGCATCGGAGGCGACTAAGGAAATCCCTATCATTTTTATGACGGTCCTTTCCGATCAGGTGGATAAAGTCAAAGGGTTGACCATTGGAGGGGCCGACTATATCACCAAGCCGTTCCAGCAGGAAGAAGTGTTAGCCCGCCTGGAAAGTCAACTTGCCTGCGTTCGATTAAGAAGGCAATTACAGCAGCAAAACGAACAGTTACAACAGGAGAACCAGGCCCGTGAACAGGCGTTGCATGAGCGCCAACAGGCGGAGGAAGCCCTGCTGCAGAGTGAAGAGCGGCTGCAACGTTTCTTTGAGGCCACCTCTGAAGCGGTGCTGATGCATGAAAAAGGCGTCATTCTGGATGCCAATCGAGCAGCGGAAACTCTGCTGGGTTACTCATTTACTGAGCTGATTGGCAAACATCTGTTGGAAATTACTGCGCCGGAAAGCCATGGTTTATTGTGTCAGAGATTGCGATCGCCTGGGGACTACCCGCCCACTGAGGCCGTCGGGTTGAGAAAGGACGGCAGTACGTTCATCGCTGAAGTCTCCGCCAAAAGCATTCACTATCAAGGGCGATCGGCGCGAGTTCTGGGAATTCGCGATATTACCCAAGACAAAAAGGCAGAAGACGCCCTAAGGTTAATCGTCGAAGTCGCCGCCTCTAAAACGGGCGATGATTTCTTTCGCGCCTGCGTCCAGTACTTGGCTGAGATACTCCAGGTCCGCTATGCGCTGGTCACTGAGTTCGCCGATCAAACCAAAACCCGAGCCCGAACATTGGCCTTTTGGGCAGGGCAAGATTTCCGCAGCAATTGGGAATATGTCTTTGCCAATACCCCCTGTGGTTCGGTCCTGAAAGGAGAAACCGCCTTTTATCCCAAAGATTTGCAGGCCAAATTTCCTGAGGCTAAAGCGCTCGCTGAATTAGGCGCTGAGAGCTTTTGGGGAATTCCCCTCAGAGATTCTGGCGGCAATATCCTGGGCCATTTGGCGGTGTTGGACACCCAGCCGATGGCGCTGGATTCCCATAAAGAATCAATTCTAAAGATTTTTGCCGACCGGGCCGGGGCCGAATTGGAGCGCAAACTGGCTGAGGACGCCCTCCAACTGGCAAAGGAAGCGGCGGAAATAGCCAACCGCGCCAAAAGCGACTTCCTGTCCAAAATGAGCCATGAACTGCGCACCCCCCTCAACGCCATTTTGGGGTTTACCCAACAGATGAGCAGCGACGCTTTACTCAGTTCTGAATATCAGAATTATCTGGGAATCATTAACCGCAGCGGTGAACATCTACTGGCGTTAATTAATGATGTGTTGGAAATGGCCCGCATCGAATCGGGCCAGATTACCCTATTTGAAACTGACTTTGACTTTCATCGGTTGCTCCAGAGTCTGCAGGAAATGCTGCAGCTAAAAACAGAATCCAAGAACCTACAACTCATTTTTGAGCGAACCTCGAATGTTCCTCAATACATCAGAGCGGATGAAGGGAAACTACGGCAGGTATTGATCAACCTTCTAGGCAACGCCATCAAGTTTACTGAGAAAGGCAACATTGTTTTGCGGGTCAGCGCCTCCTCACCCCGACAATCCACACCCGACTCCCCACCTACACCACACCTACACCACACCCTACATTTCGAAGTGGAAGACACCGGGCCAGGGATCTCAACCAATGAAATGAAAACCTTGTTTAACGCCTTCGCCCAAGGCCAGCAAGCTCAGCGATCGCACGAAGGAACCGGTTTAGGCCTGCCAATTAGCCGAGAGTTTGTCAAACTGATGAAAGGAGACATTAATGTCGACAGCATCTTGAATCAGGGAACCATCTTCAAATTTGACATTCAGGTCCAAGCGGCCGCCCCGACAAAGATGCAAACAACCCAGCAAACTCGTAAAGTTATCGGACTCGCTCCCGGCCAGCCAGAGTACCGAATTCTGGTGGTTGAAGATAACAAATTCAGTCGTCTGCTCTTAGTAAAACTCCTGTCATCCGTCGGGTTTCAGGTGCGTGAAGCCGTCAACGGCAAGGAAGCCGTTGATCTCTGGAAAAGCTGGCGTCCCAATTTGATTTGGATGGACATTCAAATGCCCGTTATGGACGGGTGTGAGGCGACCAGGCTGATTAAGGCTGGGGCAGGGAGAGCAGGGGAAGAAAATGGAGAGGCGCGATATATCGCGTATGGGGGAGATGGAGGAGATGGGGAGGCAGGGGGAGCAGGGGAAGAGCAGAGCCAAAATTCATACTCCATGCGCCACAATTCTTCTAAAATCCAAAACCCAAAATCCAAAATCCAAACGCTGCCCCCCTTCTCTCCCCCGGCCCTCAGCTCATCTCCCATCGTCATCGCCCTCACCGCCGCCGCCTTTGCGGAAGATCGCGCCAAAGTTTTGTCATCAGGCTGTGATGATTTTGTGAGTAAACCGTTTCAACGGGAGGTCATCCTTGACAAGATGGCTGAATATCTAGGGGTGCAGTATATGCGCCAGTAGGACGTACAACGCAACCATACGAAGGAATGTACGTCTGAAGAAGTAGATTGCCTTCCAGTGATTGGAACAAAAACAGGGAGACTTATTTAAACCGGGCAAATACCGCAGGG
>JASJDH010000055.1 GCA_030065175.1 Leptolyngbyaceae cyanobacterium MO_188.B28
GAGGCGACAATCCCCGATAGGGCGGAGGGCAAAATAACGGACACTACGGTCTCCCGCTTGGTCGCGCCAAGGGCGTAGGCGCCATCTCGAAGGCTACGGGGCACCGAATAGATGGCGTCCTCACTCAGAGAGGCAACCATTGGCGTAATCATCACCCCCATCACAATACCTGCGCTCAGCGCATTGAAGCCTTGAAGCTTGGGGAAGAAGGTCTGTAAAAAGGGAGTTACCGTCAGTAGCGCAAAATAGCCATAAACCACGGTGGGCACTCCAGCCAGAATCTCAAGAATTGGCTTTAGAAGCTTACGCACCTTCGGGCTGGCGTACTCACTTAAACAAATTGCAGCAAAGAGACCCAACGGCAACGCCACCAAGATGGAGATCACCGAAATCATCACTGTGGCGCTAATTAAAACAAAGATGCCAAATTGCTTACTGGCAAACAGCGGGGTCCATTTTGTATCGGTTAAAAAATGCCAGAACGGAACTTCTTTGAAGAACTCAACAGTTTCGAAGATGAGCGTGGCGATAATGCCTAATGTTGTAGCGATCGAAATCGCGGCGAATAAACCACAAATAATCTTGACAATCCCTTGAGTCAGCTTAGCGCGATTGCGATTAGGCTTCCACGACCCGGGGGCGATTTCTTCTATGAGTTCAGTCATTGTCAGCGTAATCCGTAATCACTGTAAACAATTCTATTATGGGAGTCTAAAGTATCCCTCTAACGCTAAATGAACCGAATTGGAAAAAAAGAGTAAAGCCAAAAGGAGATTTCCCCTCTTGGCTTTTATTGATCAGATTGCTCTAGTCAGGGTCTTTCCCAAGCTTACGCTGTTCAATCCGCGCCTTAGACTTGGCCAAGATATCATCAGGGAATGGAATATATCCAGCGTCTGAAATTAATTCACCATTCGCCGGATCAAGTTGATAGTCAACAAACGCCTTTACTTCAGGCTTGTTCTCGTAAGAGTCAACCTTCACGTAGAAGAACAGAGGTCGAGACATCGGATTGTAGGTGCCATCGGCGATCGCTTCAGTAGAGGGAGCAATACAGTCGCCATCCTTATTCTCGATTTCAACCGCCTTGAGAGCGTCCTGGTTCTCTTCAAAATAAGCAAAACCAAAGTACCCAAGCGCTGCAGGATCGCTAGCCACTCCGGTGACGACGATGTTATCGTCTTCACTGGCGGTGTAGTCACCCCGGCTAGCCCCCTCTTCACCATTGACTTCATCAGTGAAGTAGTCAAATGTACCTGAATCGACCCCTGGACCAAACAGATCCAAGGGCTGATCGGGGTATGACTTGTCCACCTGATTCCAGTTATTGATCTTTCCTTCAGAATCAGGCGACCATATAGTAGTGAGCTGATCAACCGTTAGGCACTGAGCCCAATCATTAGTTGGATTCACCACAATGGTGATGCCGTCGTAGGCGATGGGAACTTCAATAAAATCAATTCCTGCTGCAGTGCAGACATCAATCTCAGAATCTTTAATCTGGCGAGATGCATTAGAAACATCAGTCTCACCGGCGCAAAACTTCTTGAAACCGCCGCCAGAGCCGGAAACGCCAATTGCTAGTTCAACATCAGGATTGGCAATATTGAACTCTTCGCCCATGGCTTCAGAGATGGGAAAGACAGTGCTGGAGCCGTCTACAAGAATGTTACCCGACAGACCAGAATCTGACGACGCGGCGTCTTTCGGGGTACCGCTGGCGCAAGCAGTTAAGCTGGCGAGTAGAGCCGCCATAGAAACAGAATATGCAAAGCGGATCGAGCGAATTTTGAAAGCCATGATGTGCTTTACTACCTCACCATTCAGTATCTACATCGCTTAAGTGTGTCAGGAGCGATGCTTATGTTCTTTCTGTCGAAAGATTACACTCCGAAAGTAAAGGAAAGGTTAAGAAAAGACGAAAAAATGCACAAACCTTAGCATAGAAATATTGCCGTCAGCTGTGATGTGGAAACAATTTTCAAAAATATCCGGGTTTTTTAGGCTGTCGGCCACAGGCGCAAATCAAGGCAGTGATTGGGCCCTCAGTCTATCAATTTATACATAGTGAGAAATTATCTCTGAAGAAAATAAAAGTGAGAGGCCAGAATTCAGTTTTATCCAACTTCTAATTTTTGACATCTGGCTTTAGACTGCATACACAACCTTAAGGGGGATGAACATATTGGCTAAATGCCAGGAGAGGTTGGATATGTGGGGAGAGGATAGATCAAATTCATGGTAAGAGCGGGGCTAGCCAGCATGTCAATTGGGTAACTTGATGTAGAGAAAAATAGTGATAGCTAATGCAGATCTGACAGCTGTAACCCGTGATCGCTTCAAGCTCTAGTTGTGTATTACCGAGTATTGCCGAGTATTCCCGGGGAAGCTCTTCAGCGTTCTTTTTCAGACTTCAGTGTAAATTCTGGTTACCCTTCTGGGTTAAACAAGTTACTTTGTGTACATAGTCACGGTTACTCAATTAAACGTTTCTATTGTTACTGATATTGATTTCTCAGATTAGCGGTTAAATCATTCTGATCTTCTATATCCCATGCTGAACAACTGAGAGCAGATAAGTTTGAGGGCCAGAAGTCAAAAAGCGCCTCTAATACCTATTGTTCTCTAATACCTATTGTTATTTTTGTCTATCCATTTATTTTGATTTTTCTAAAAAACTAATTGAATCTGCATTCTTTCTCAGATCAAGAATCTCCTCCAAATCGTAAGTTTTAGGGCACATATGCTAGCACCTTCACCACTGAATTCCATTATCCCTAGTTTTTCCATCGCCGGTTTGATCAGAAGAGAACCTGGCAAGCGAAAGGTAAAGATGCACAATTACACCCGATGCGACGCAGGGATTGACTACATTTTCGAACCAGCACAAACTGATGGGCTAAGTTACTTAACCAGTCAGGGAAGAAACATTAAACAGGGAGATTGTATTCTCTTAGGAGATACGTCTAATCCTCGTCAATATGAAGTTACGGGAATTGATCGCTATTCCAACCCATCTGATATGTGGATAGCCGCCCTTAAGCCGGTTGGTTACAAAGGTTTAGCAAGCAAGGCATAACGCCGAATAGTCCGGGCGTAGCGGTGACTGAGATTGCGAGAAGGGTTGGCGTCATGCATGAGGGCGTGGATGGCTTGGCGGTAACCCAGTTGGTGGGCGATCGCATGGCAGTGTTCCACAAGTACATTGCCCAATCCGGCATACTTGCTTTGGGGTAAGACCGCAACGGTTTTGATAACAAAGCGATCGATCGATGCGTCTTGTCGACGGGTTAACCAGTCTGGAAAGGCAAGCAGGAAACCCACAGGCTTTTGATGATGTTCTGCAATGAAGACCAATTCTGGATGAATGTACGGTATCAACTGTTGATACTGGGCGATGAAGGCGGTTTCGCTAATCGGTTGATAGAGGAAGTTGCGGCGAAAACTATGGGCGGCGATCGCATAAATGCGACGAAGCTCATGTTCGGGCTGCTGGAGGTTAACTGAACGGAAGCGGACCCCCAGTTGCTCCAACCGATGATACGCCCGTTCAAGGCGAGGTTCTCGATGGTCAAGGCAGGAACAGAGGGCGGAAGAGTAGCGGGCGAATGGAGTGAATCCAGCGGCTAAAAAAATCTGTAGGCAGTGCTCTGGATTATTGGGTTCTAGGAAAAAGGGAGGGGTGTCGCTGCTTTCTATGACCAGGCGATAGGGGCGCCAGGTGGAGCCATTGATGGGGGCGATCGCTAATGTTTTTCCTTGCAAAGCTAGCTGTTGGCAGGCATGGGCGAGTATCGTCTCTGCCGCCGTCCTATCTTGCGCGGCATAGTGGCCAATCAGCCCCAACTGTTGCTTAGGATAGGGGGGCGTATCCCGCCACCAGAGAGAACATCGACCGACTAGCTCTTGGCCTTTTCGAACCAAAATCCAATGGGCGTCCGGCGCTGTTTGCTCCACCTCATCGACATCCAATGCAGACAGTTGAGACGCTAAACGGGGTAAAGCATTTAGAGATTCAATGCAGATAAGTTCATCCATTTCAGACCATCTCCTCCACCACAAAATCTCCGTAGAAAAAGACCTTATCTTGGCGAAAAAGGTCTTTAGAGAGTTGTTTGAGGGGGTGGAGAACCTGGGCCATGGTGTCCGGACGATGGCGCTCCGCCAGGCGATTCCAATAGACTAATCGTCCGCCTTTGCGGCCCACTCGCCGCAAGTGAGGAAGCAGGCGACGATAATTAGCTTCAGACATGAATTCGAACACATCGCTCAGGTTGTAGCTGTCAATCGTGTCGGCGTCCAGCGTTTTCACCAAGTCTTCCAAGGCCATGCAACGCCACTCCAGTCGATCTAAATGCGTCCGAATCGGTTCAAAATTCTCTTGACGCAAAGCGTAGGGCAGTTTTTTCCAGTGGCGTCCCAGTGTAATCCACTGCAAATAGGGATTCTCCGCCGGGTTTAACTGGGTCAACGCATAGCGAGTGCGGGACAGCAAATGGGGCGCCAAGTCGTGTTGGCTGTAGCGCAGAAAACTGGGATCGGTGCCGAATTGTCCCAAGACAAATGGGGAAAAAAAAGCCCGGAAGAGAAGTCGCCAGCGCCAAGTATCCCATTGTTCTCGGTAAAAATATTCACGACTGTTAAACGGTTTGCTCTGCAACAAACTAAATACGCGATCGCGATGATGAATTAAGGGCAAAACATACCGTCGAAATAGAGCCAGATACCGCTCGAACTTACCAATGGCGTATATTCCGAGGGCGATCGCCTCTGGCTGTTCATCCCAAAACTGACGAACTTCAGGCGAGAGTTCACGCCGACACGTTTGGTAGAGGTCAGTCCTTAACTGAACAACATCACCGGCAGAAGAGGGCTCCATCGACGCCGTCCGCCCATCCTCCAGCGATTCTCTAGAGCCCAATAAAACCAACATTTCCGCATGACTCAGCAGCCGAAAAGCAACTACCTTTAACTCTAAACAAGCTAATTGAGCCGGACTCAAATCAATCGCGATCACCCGCTGTGGTCCCTGACTGAGAAGCGCCAATGTATTTTCACCGCCAGACGCAATCGATAGACAAACATGATGGGGTTGAATATTAAGCGCACTTATCAGAATATCGGCGTCTTCCCAGCATTGTGCGTAGCGGATTTGGGAAAATCGGGCGTGTTGTTCAATCTCACTGGGCATAGAGAATAGAGAGAATTTATTCGGGCTTTCCAACGAAGAATTACACAGTAGTTTAGTCCCGTTCAACCATAAACAATAGTCTGCTTTCGATTAAAATTGTGCTCCCGTAAAATCTGCACAATGCAGGCGGCAATCTTCTTCCCCCCCTGTACCGACGGTTCAATCGGGGACACCGCCGCATAATCCTCCGGCTCACTACACACCAATCGCAAATCCAATAGCGGCAATCCCGCCAAAATCGCCTCCCGGGAAATGCAGTCATTGAACATCGGCAGCGCCGTATACATTAGCTGGCTTAAATAGGGGTCTTGGCTAGGACAGCGATCGTAGATCGTGCAGACCGTCGTCGCTTTTCCCAGTCCCAACACGGCCTGCATCATCTGACGATAGCGCCATTGAAACAGGGTTTTGATTTCCGTAAAGCGCTGGAGGACCGCGATCGCACTATCCACCGGATCCTGCATCAGCGAAGCCGCCTCCCGCAGAGCGTCATTGCCGCCAACGCTGATCACCAGATGGGTGGCGTCTCGGGGCAACTGTTTCAGTTGTTCGCTCACATCCTGGACCACACTGCCATCTATCGCCAGGAGCAGGGTCCGCCAATCTATCCCCAGTTTCTCCCCCAGTTGTTCAATAACCGCAGGTTCGGGTTCAACATAGACACCGTTATCAAATATCGAATCACCGAGCAACACAACTTTTTTCATAGGAGGCGTCTAAACCCATATTTCTTAAGCTATATTAATCCGTCGAATCAATTCGGTCCATTTCCGAAACTTTAAGTTAGCGGTTTTGCCTGCAGGGTATATTTATTGGGTTAGCAAAAGTCTAATTAGGGTTGCGACTTAAAGCGGGAAATTCTCCTACAGCGAGAATAGAGGAGTCAGGAGATGAGAATATAGTTCAGCACTGATTTGTGTATTTATCCTTCTGATTTTAAACTTTTATATTCTGCTTTTCTTTCCCCCTCGGATATCCTCAGCATACGGTTACCTGTCGGCTAAGTCATAGAGAAAATCTTGAAATAATGTCAAACCCATTTGTTTTATCTCTCCTGCTTTTACTAAGTCTTTTGGTCTTAGTCGTCGCCTCAGATTTCTTCACGAATGCGGCTGAAAAAATAGGGTTGTCAATGGGGTTGAGTCCATTCATTGTTGGGGTGACTATTGTTTCTATCGGGACATCGCTACCCGAACTCATGTCCTCGATTATCGCCGTTTTGCAGGGGTCTCCTGAAGTTGTTGCGGGAAATGTAGTCGGCTCCAATATCGCTAATATTTTCCTAATTATCGGAGCGGCTGGGGTAATTAGCGCTAAAACCATCCGGATAAATTACGATTTGGTGAGTGTGGACTTGCCTCTGTTTGTGGGATCTGCATTCTTACTGGCGTTGACGGCCTGGGATAACCTATTCACCCCAGGAGAAGCTTGGCTGTTTGTCGTCGGTTATATCATGTACTTGTTTTATACAGTTAAAGGCAGTGAGTCAAACCAGCAAGAAGATAATTCAGAAGGCGAGCAACACAATTCAACAGCGACTGCCAATAGAGATACAACCTTTGTTTTACGGCAAGGTTTAATTGTTATTTTAAGTTCAATTTTTATCTTTATTGGCGCACGGTTTACAATTGATTCTCTGATTGGGATATCAAAAGCTTTAAACATCGGCGTGGAAATCATTGCGATCACTGCTGTCGCCCTTGGAACCTCCCTGCCAGAACTGGTGGTTACCATTAACGCCAGCCTCAAGGGAAAAGCGGAAATTGCAGTCGGCAATGTTTTAGGGTCCAATATTTTTAATGTGTTTATGGTGATGGGGATTCCCGGTTTGGTGGGAAAACTGACCATTCCAGAAACGATTCTCCATGGGGGAATTCCGATGCTGATTGCGGGAACGCTACTGCTTTTCTTTACCACCCAAGATAAAAAGCTAACGATTTGGGAAGGTTGGTTATTCCTGATGTTTTACGTGTGGTTTATTGGGAGGACATTCGAGCTTTTATAGGGATTTCTTACCGACTAATACCGGTTGAAAGAATTGTCCATCCAGGCGTTCAACCGCTGAAAACCCTGCCTTTTTCATCAGAGTCAGTAGCTGGTCGGTTCCAATCGCATAGTACTTTGACCGCATGACTTGCGTAATGGGCTGATTTGATTGCGGATCGTCAATCACCACATACATCGATAAGTCATAGACATCGCCGATAAAGTCCCAAACCTGAAAGATAAAGTAGCGTTTGTCTTGCTCTTCTCGAACGCCATAGGGTTTGACAATGCCGACGCCCCTCGGTTCTTTGTCATAGTCTCGAACGGTTAGGAGGCAGCCTCCGCCAGGTCGAGTACAGGCGTACATTTGTTGAAGCGCTAGAAGAATGTCCTCATCGGTCAATAGGTGAGGGATGGAATTATCACAGGACAGCACCAGGTCGAATTGACGATGATGACGATCGCGAATCCGCCGCATGTCGCAAACAGAGAAGTCAATGGCGACTTCCCGCTGACGGGCCTCTTGCGTCGCCCGTTCGATTTCTTGGCTAGACAAATCGGAGGCTGTGACCTGGAATCCTAGTTTTGCTAGCCCGATAGCCTGGGTCCCGATACCACAGGACACATCCAAAATCGACTTTATTTCGGCTCCCCAGTGGGTTTCAATGATGCTTGCAAGTTGGGCAGCTTGGGATGCGATCGCGTGGTCCCAATCTTGATAAACCAGATGATATACCGATGAAAGCTGGTCATAGAAATCAGTCATGGCCAACCTCGACATCTATCCTAGACAATTAGATTACGGCAAAAATCGGGCTTTATCTTGTTCACTAGGCATCCGGCAAGTCGCCCTACGCCCAAACCAACGATATCGATTGCGGGCGATTATTTTATAGACAAAGTTTCGAATGCGACGAGGAACGATTCGGGCAAAACTCAACCAATGCCAGATTCCTCCCAGACGATACAGCACCCTTAAAACCGCATCCGATTGATCGTAAATTTCCTCAGCTTCAATGTAGTATATGGACCATTCTTCAATTTGTTCGGGCAACGCAGGCAGACGTTCCTGGGCTGTATATCCTTGCAGCGTTGCTATCTGTAAAACATTGGCTTTGTCAATACGAAGAATAAAGTCAACAAAACTATTGCATAGCAAACATTCGCCATCGAAGAAAACAATCGCGTTAGCTTTAGGCGAACGGCTTAGCTCTAAACGCTCTGCTTGTTTTAGGTCTTCCATGTGACGTCAGCACTCCAAAAAAATGAATGAATGATCAGCGAACCTATTGAAATGATATCAAGGGCGATTTTGCTTTGGCAGTCAGATTGCTAATGAATTAACGCGGAATTATAGACATGCACGGATATGCCACTGTTTGGAATGCCAGATCAGCCATAGGTTAAACCCATTGACGCAAAGGCTGATAATTATCAATGGTAAACCGCTATAACATTGGTGTCTGTGGCGTTTACTAAATAGGGCGTTGATCATCATCGGAATACAGGCTAAAAACAGGGCGGGGCCTAAAATAATTAGCCCCAAGCTACCGATGAGAATATGCAGATGATCGACGGTGAATTTTTCGTACAGGTCACAAAGCACAATTGAGTTCCCTGGCTGGATCGTCTTCTTCTTTGGGCCCCTCTATATTGCCCATCTAGCGGCTTAGTCTCCAATGGAGACTGGCCCTCTGGAGATGTTTCCGGAGAAGCGGCAGGCCATCCGCCCTTGGTAGTAAGGCTATGTCCTACTTATAAAGGCCTATTGAGTCATGCTTGAAACCAATCAAACACCAAGCGAATATTTGCGATCGCTGCGCAGCTATTTTGAGCAACACGCCCATCCTGAGAATGCGCCTGCAATGGAAAAATATATGCGCAACCAGTTCAAATTTCTGGGGATAAAAAAGCCGGAGCAGACAGCGCTGTTCAAGCAGTTTATTGCGAAACAGGGCTGGCCAGCGCTGAGCCAGCTGGATGATTTTCTCCTGACTTTATGGTCTTGGCCTGAGCGAGAATTTCAATATCTCGGCTCCAATTTCTTGCATCACTTTCGCAAACACCTCCCCTCCAACGCTTTGCCAACCCTAGAACAACTCATCACCACCAAATCTTGGTGGGACACCGTTGATAGCTTAGCCAGCCATACGGTTGGCGATTTGTTCAAGCGGCGCCCCAACGAAGTCGGTGAATATATCCACCGTTGGCGCCATAGCGACAACATATGGCTGAGACGCACGACGCTGTTGTTCCAACTCTCCTACAAAGCCAACACTAATGAAGCCTTGTTATTTGCACTGGTTGAAGAGAATGCCTCGTCGGATGAATTCTTTATCCAAAAGGCAATTGGCTGGGCGCTGCGGGAATATTCCAAAACTGCGCCGAATGAGGTGAACCGATTTGTTGAAACTCATGCTATGGCGGCTTTGAGTAAACGAGAAGCTCTCAAGCGGTTGAAGGCTAAGGGGTTGGTTTGAAAATAAAGGCCCAGTGGATGGGTGGATGGTTGAAGAAAGTCAGAGGTCAGAAGTCAGTCAGGAACTGGATTCTGTCTCCTGTCTCCTATATTCTTCACCAATGACTATGTCCTACTTAAAGCTGATACCCTAGTTATCACCACTGCTGCTTCAGATCTCGAATGGCGGCGCTGGTGTTGCGCTCGTAAGCAATCTGAATACAGCGGTCGATCACCTCTTGAGGCTGAATCTCTGGAAAATATCGGCTTGTCTCTTGAAGACGATATTCTGCGGTTTGTAACTGGTAAATCAATAATTGCTTTTTGCGGTACAACCAAACTTCGGGAACCCGGTAAGGCAAGTAATCATTAACATTGGAATAACTCGTCAAATCAATTTCCAGCACTAAATCTGGCGGGGGATCGTTTTGCCAATCAATCCGTTCTTTACCCGAAACGGCTTCCCAATGGTCGATATAAAAGCAGTAGTCCGGCTCAATCCCGCTTTCTTCAGGTAATTCCATTGTCACGGGTGTAAATGCATCGTATTCACGACCCTCGTGATCGAGAAGCGTTGTGATAATACTGGCGATCAAATGGGCGTCTCGACCATGCTTAGGTAGCGGAGATATGAGTAGGACTTCCCCATTACGATACTTGATGCGGGGAATTGAGCCATCGCCGCGCTGTTGGCAAAGGGTATGATAGTCCTGCCAGGTTGCAGGGAGGCGTACGACTGCGCCTGGCGGCAGTTGGATCTTTTCAAATGAGACGAGGGCGTACATTATTGATTTCCCTTTATTGAATTCTCCTTAGTGCATTGGCCTATTGCCATAATATCAAGTGCGATCGCGCTTCCTTCAGAGAGTGCGATCGCTGCTCATAATTTTCGGATGGTTTCTATTGGTAGGAGGGCGTTACTAACCGGGAAAGCTTCCCAAACTAAGGATTAATCGCTATTTGGGTCCACACGCCAGTTTGATCAAGTTGATAAAGCCAACGGTTTTGGGGTTCCCCTCGAAGCTCCAGATGATCGACCTGGGTTGCCCTTATTAAGAGAGCGCAGAAGTTAGGTAACGGGTTGCTGGAACTGGGCGATTCAGGTTGAAAGGCAGCAGCCTCAGCTCGGTCATTTCCAGGGTGCGGCCATGCAAATTGTAGGCGTGCATTATCGGATAGCGCTTGCCAAAGGGTGTGGCGCACAGTTTGAAGCGGCGGCTCAGGGGTATCCATAGAAATCAAGGTCAATGTCCCCAGGATCCGAAATTGTTCGCGGGTTTTTGGGAAATACCAACACAGTTCGCCTAGAGCTTGATGGCGAATCTGTTCACATTTCTCACTGCGGCGATCGGTGACAAACTGCAAATCATTCTGGTCTTTCAAAAAACCTCGAAAGACAATGGTTCGATTGGCAGGAGCGCCATCGGGACGGACGGTCGCCAGTTGCACATACCGGGAATTGGGCAATGCTCGGTTACGATGAAGGGCTCGGGAAAGGGGCGATCGCCAAAGGGCTAGGGGCATCAGGCTCTAGTAGACTTTATAACTGTGTAAAGTATACTAGCGTTAGGTTTGCATACTCGGGCGTTTATCCAGAAATGAGACCGCTGAAGCTAGGGACTGTCAGAAGAAGATACCCCGGTAGCCAGCCGGTATAAACGGCCTGCGCCACACAAACCCAACCATTCAGTTTAGCAATCGGCATTTTGAGCACTAGCTGTAAAAAGAATAGCGCCCATAGCACGGCCCAAGAAGCCCAACAGATCGCTAACCAAGTTGGCCAGAGCAATCCATTTGAGTTGAGAAATAACCGGATCGTGACTGGCGCCGCCGTGATGGCGACAAAAAAGGAAAACCACCCCAACCCTCGACCATCTGTTCCCAAGAATTG
The DNA here is from genome assembly GCA_030065175.1 of Leptolyngbyaceae cyanobacterium MO_188.B28. Classification (GTDB taxonomy): domain Bacteria; phylum Cyanobacteriota; class Cyanobacteriia; order Phormidesmidales; family Phormidesmidaceae; genus JAKSDM01. The sequence continues at coordinate 11,527 of JASJDH010000055.1, forward strand.
GTTGATCGCAACAAAGAAGTAAGTAAACGAGAATAGAAGAATATAAGCAGTCACTTCAAACGGCAGTAAATCTGTAAGCTCTGCTCGAGTGGGAAGTGAGATACAAACGAATACTCCGACTCCGCCAGCAAAGAAATTCATCAATGATATTTCTTTATTGGAGATATGGCCCAATAGCCAAACTCCATTTAATAGTAGAACTGCTCCCACATAGAACAAGAACAGACCTTGGTATCCCGTAATAACCATTACTTGCTCCCTGCATAGACCCTAAAGTTATTTAGAAGACATCAATACAAAAAACAACAGAGGCCGACCATTTTAAATAGGTTGACAATATCATCTTTTTTGCATTCCCTCTAGATTTCATTAGGCTGAGAATACCCGTAAAATATAGAAGAATTCCCCTTGATAGATTGTTGGAATGATTATTGGAATTTATCTTGCATTCCAATTAAATTTGAAAAGCTTTTGAGGTTAACTTGATTTGAAAACAGTAAAACCGAATAAAACCTAAAGCTGTGTATTGAGCTACGAATTAGTAAAATTTCACCAATCAAACTAATCAAATGTATTGCCTGGTTGCTTCAATTACATCCTCATCCGGCTGATTCATAAGCTAGCATCGGCAAATGACGCGATGAATTTAAAGCGCCCTAAGGCAGAAACCTTGACGAGTATTACCTTCCGCCTAACGGACAAAACCGAATCCATCTTTCGATTTACCAACAGTTATGAACTTAGGCATACAGATTCATTTACCTTGAATTAATCTTAATCTTCCTAAATATAAAAATAGAAATTTTGTAGTCTATTTTACTTTTTCATTCATGAATGAGAAACTATCATTCAGGCATGAAATAGATTGACGATGACGCACTAATTCACTGCAGCTTCATAAAATTATCTATGATTTTTGTCTTACTGATGTAATAGAGATTAATGGGATTTTTGCGGTCAATTTTTTCTTGTTCGTACTCCCTAAAAGCGGAGTTTTTGATTTCCTGCTCAGATAAAGATGAATATGTGAGAGCCGGTTAGGGGGTCTTTCTCCTTTGGCTAGATCAAGATTAAATTTACAAGGAAATTAAAGCTATGCCTGAAACTCTCTTCAAGGTTGATTTGACTAAGCCTATGCACAAGCAAGACGTGCCGGGGCATAATCGTTGGCATCCAGAGATTCCCGCCGTGGTTAATGTCAAACCCGGTGATATTTTCCGAATTGAATGTAAAGACTGGACGGATGGTCAAATTAAAAATGATGACGATCCGAGTGATATTCACAACGTCGATCTCACTGTGGTTCACGTTCTCAGCGGACCGATCCGAGTGGAGGGCGCTGAGCCCGGAGATATTCTCGTGGTTGACCTGCTGGATATTGGCGCCTTGCCAGGGGATGAATGGGGCTTCACGGGCATTTTCTCCCGCGAGAATGGGGGCGGTTTTCTGACGGATCACTTCCCCAAAGCGGCTAAAGCCTGTTGGGATTTGCAGGGCATCTACACCAGCACCCGACATATTCCCGGGGTCAAGTTTGCGGGGATTACCCACCCTGGCTTAATTGGCTGCGCCCCTTCGGCAGAATTGTTGGCCACCTGGAACAAGCGAGAGAAAGCGCTGGTGGAAAAGGGCGGTCCGCCTTGGAAGCCTGCGATTCCGCCCTTAGCGGCGTTGCCCAATCCTGAGAACGCAGTATTGGGAACGCTGAAGGGGGCTGAATTTGATCGAGTTGCAGCTGAGGCGGCTCGCACGGTGCCTCCCCGTGAACATGGGGGGAACTGCGATATCAAGAATCTGTCCAAAGGGTCTCGCATCTATTTTCCGGTGTATGTCGACGGTGCGAATCTCTCAATGGGGGATATTCACTTCTCCCAAGGGGACGGAGAAATCTCTTTCTGTGGCGCGATCGAGATGTCCGGGTATATCGATCTGCATGTCGATATCATTAAGGGTGGGGTTGAGAAATACGGCATGGTCAACCCAATCTTCAAGCCCGGTCCGGTTGAACCGCAATACTCAGAGTATTTAATTTTTGAAGGCATCTCGGTTGATGAGTTTTCGGGAGAGCAGTATTACCTTGACGCCCATGTTTCTTACCGCCGGGCCTGTTTAAACGCAATCGAGTATTTGAAAAAGTTTGGCTATACCGGGGAACAGGCCTATCTGCTTTTGAGTTGCGCCCCTGTGGAGGGACGGGTTAGCGGTATTGTCGATATTCCCAACGCCTGCTGCACGTTAGCCTTGCCGACTGGCATCTTTGACAAGAGTATTTTGCCGACTTAGGGGGAAACACTATGCCGCTGTATGAGTTTCGGTGTCAGATCGATGGTGACTTTGACGCTTGGCGACGGTTAGCCGACTTTGACAAACCGATGTCTTGTCCCACCTGTCAAGGATCTGTCAAGCGCCTCTTTTCACCGCCCAATATTAGCCTGAATTCAGGGGGGTTAGGGGCGATCGCGCGTCAAGCCTCGTCAGAACCCAGGGTTGTAAAACGCGATCGCGAGCCCACTGCGCCCAGATACCAAAGCGCGGCGAGTTCGAGACCGTGGATGGTGGGGCATGCGCCGGAGAGACTTTAGAAGGGAGGACTAAGAGGCGGAGGAAGCAGGGGTGGATAGGTGGATGGGTGGATGGGTGGATGGGTGGCGATTTTGCTGCATTTCCCCAATCAATGACCAATGACCAATGACCAAAATTTCTTGGGGTTGGATGGCGAATTCCCCGCTTTGAGTTGAAGATCTATAGTGGAATAACGTCAGCGATCGCTGTGTTATTCCACTATAGGGTGATCCATGGAAATTCAGCCGCGAAACGGTGGGCGAATAGATCTTGGAATAGGCCGACCGGATTTGGCGCTTCTGCCGTTTAAAGAACTGCGGGAGGCTGCTGAACGCTACTTTTCTTTGGGGGATGTAACCTGCCTTCAATACGCGCCGCTAGCAGGCGCTCCTTCATTGCGGGAGAGCCTGGCTGACTTTCTAACCCGCCATTATCAAAGTCGGGTGACTCCAGAGCATCTTTTCTTGACTGCAGGCGCTTCCCATGGGCTGGATCTCGTTTCAGGACAAGTGGCTAAACCTGGAGGTACGGTGCTGGTTGAAGCGCCGACGTATTTTTTAGCGTTTAAAGTCTTTCATAGTCGGAATTTGCGTGTTGTCTCAGTTCCAACTGATTCAGAAGGACTTGATGTTGTCGCCTTGGAAAATCTGCTTGAAGTAGAGAGACCGGTTTTTCTCTACACTATTCCTACCCATCACAATCCGATGGGCGCCACGCTGTCTATAGAGCGGCGAGTTAAGCTCATCGAATTAGCCAACAAATATGAGTTTTTCATCGTAGCCGATGAGGTGTATCAACTCCTCAATTACTTTGGTCAGGCGCCGCCTAGATTGGCTGCTTTTGATCACAACCGCGTAATTTCTTTAGGATCCTTCTCGAAAATACTCAGTCCTGGGGTGCGACTGGGTTGGATTGAAACCGCGCCGGAGCTTTTTTCTAAACTAGGTCAGTGCGGCGTATTACAGAGTGGGGGCGGTGTCAGTCCATTTACGTCGGCAATGATAGAAAGTGCGCTGGCATTAGGACTCCAAGATACTTATCTTGAGCGCGTGCGTAACGTTTATGGTCAGCGGTGCGCCCATATGACGCAGGTTCTTGACTCTGTACTGCCCAGCTCAGTTAATTTTGTCCATCCGACAGGGGGATTTTTTGTATGGTTGGAACTCCCCGAATCTGTCGACAGCAACCTTTTACTTGCAGAAGCGCATGACGCCAATATCGGGTTTCGTCCGGGAACACTTTTCTCGCCAGACAGAGAGTTCAAAAATTTCTTACGCCTTTGCTTTGCTTACTATAACGAAGCTGAGCTGGAGTGGGCGTGCGAACAGCTTGGCCGATTGTTGACTCGTTACCTGTAACAGCTTCTTTGAATTTGACGATCCTTAATCTGGCGACGCCTTACCGTTCGAAGGGGTTAATGGCCAGGGAGACAGCGGTGGGCCGACGCTGGTTAATACTGCCAGTAGCTGCAAATCATGGGGGTGAGTTCAGGCAGTCGATACGAGGATGACTGAAGATATGTGCTTTCTCCCCAAGGGCGGTTTGGATTGCAAGAATTCTGCATCCGGATTTCACAGATACGCACTTGGATAGACACAGTGATCTTGTCACAATGACTAACCGGTTGATGCAGAGTTGCTAACAGTCCGGGAACTGTCACAAATGACAAGTTTTCCGGCGCTGCCGGACGTCTATCTGTAATAAGTGTTAAGTTGAGTAACTTGAATGCGCCTATCTCCAGTTCTCCTGGCGGCCTTTACAGTTTCGGCGACGCTAGGGGTTTCCTCCCGGGCAAAGGGCGAAACGGTTCCGATTACAGCCTCTACGAGCAAACTTGTTCCTCAAAAGCCCTCCAAGCAGCCTTCTTTGGCAAAAGAGCTGGCGGCGGCGCAGACTGTCGACGCATTACCCACTGCCCAATCTCTGGAAGATATTTCGAGGAAAACTCAGGGCGAAACTTTTGCCATTGCTGAGTTTAGTCAACCCACAGTTCTTAATCAACCTCAAGCAGAAGAGGTTTTGAAAGTCGAATCTGAGGTTGGGCCGCCTACAGCTGAAGTTAATTTGTCGACTTCAGCGATCGCGCCTCAGACAAATTCCCGTACTGTTCAGTTAAGCCGCCCAATTAATCCCCCTATTCTCAAAAAAAGCGGAATCTTTAACGGGGAAAACAAATTGCCGAACGTTAGCTCCCCTTTAGCAGAGAGGGTGGGGGGATCTCTAGCAACCATCAGTCCAGACCCGAATAGAATTGAGGCATTGCCGAACGTCCCCCCACCTTTTGAAGGCCACAGCATAGACACAAGCGATCGAGACCCATCCCTAAGGGAGGGATCCCCCCTAACCCCCCTTGAGAAAGGGGGGGACACGCTCAAAGTCCCCCTTTTGAAGGAGGATTTAGGGGGATCAGGCCACTTTTCACAACCCGTTTCGAGATCCGTATACACGGTAGCTTTTGAAAGTGGGGTGGGGGAATCTCCAGTAACCATCAGTTCAGATCCAGACAGCACTGAAACGACTCCCATCTCCAGACAGGACAAAGAATCCTCTCTACTGGCCCAAACTACAGATGGAGGAACCGCTAATACGGGGGCTGATACAGGATCTGAAGGAGAATCGTCTACCATCGAAGCTGAACCAACGACCTCAGAGGACGCCTCAGACTCTCAGGCGGAGGCGGAACAGCCCCCTCCCGAAGCCCGAGTGCTGGTGGCTGAGGTTAAGGTGCAAGGAGTTTCCGGCGAGTTGACGCCGGAACTAGAAAGTGAAGTATATGGCGCGATCGCAACCCGCCCTGGCGCCGCCACCACCCGCTCCCAACTGCAGGAAGACATTAACAATATCTTTGCCACAGGCTTTTTCGCCAATGTGCGGGCAATACCCGAAGACACCTCTCTAGGGGTGCGCATTACCTTCCAGGTGCAGCCTAATCCGGTCCTCACAAGTGTCCGGGTGTCAGGGAACCAGGCGTTGTCCCAAACGGCGGTGGATGAAATCTTCCAGGCGCAATACGGCGACATTATCAACCTGGTTAAATTCCAAGAAGGCATCCTGGAACTCAACCAGTGGTATCAAGATAACGGCTACGTCCTGGCTCAAGTGATCGCCGCTCCTCAAATATCCCCCGACGGGGTCGCCACTTTGGTGGTGGCGGAAGGGGTGATTGAGGATATTGAAGTCCGATTTATCACTCAAGATGGGATAACGCAGGATGAGGAGGGCAATCCGATTCAAGGACGGACCCGAGATTTTATTATTACCCGAGAGTTTGAGTCTAAACCGGGGGATGTATTTAACCAATCGGAAATTGAACGGGATTTGCAGCAAGTGTTTGGCTTAGGCATCTTTGAAGATGTGCGGCTATCCCTAGCTCAAGGCGAAGAAGATCCCCTCAAAGTCAAGGTGGTTGTTAATGTGACAGAGCGAAGTACTGGCTCAGTGACAGCAGGCGCCGGTTTCAACTTCAGAGGCGATATCTTTGGGACGGCGACCTATCGTCAAGACAACTTCGGGGGGAATAATCAAAAGTTATCAACAGAGGTCCAGCTCAGCACCAATGATGTGCTGTTCGACGTGAGTTTTACGGATCCTTGGATTGCAGGCGATCCCCACAGAACCTCCTATACGGTCAACGCCTTCGCCCGACAATCGACGTCCCTGGTGTTTGATAATGGGCCGACAGAAGTCTTGCTCGCGAATGGCGATGAGGTTCGCCTGCGGCGATTCGGCGGCGGGCTAAGTTTCACCCGCCCTTTGGGCAATGGCTGGACAGGCTCGCTGGGAACCCAGTATCAAAGGGTTGTCACGACAGACGAAAGCGGCGACCGGGTAACCCAAGATGAGTTAGGCAATCCCCTTAGTTTTAGCGGCTCGGGACGGGACGATTTGTGGACCCTTCAGTTGGGCGTTGTGCAGGATCGACGCAATAACCCATCTAATCCCACCAGTGGAAGTCTATTGCGGGTGGGAACGGAGCAGTCCGTACCTGTAGGGTCGGGCGGTATCTTGATGAATCGGCTCAGGGGCAGCTATAGCTACTATGTTCCAGTCGATTTGACTGGATTTGGAGATGGCCCTGAAGCCTTTGCGTTCAATGTTCAGGCGGGGACAGTCTTGGGAGATTTACCGCCCTATGAAGCCTTTGCGCTGGGCGGCGGCAATTCAGTCCGCGGATTTAAAGAAGGTGAGTTGGCGGCGGGCCGAAGCTTTGTTCAAGCTACGGCGGAATATCGTTTCCCGTTGTTCGGTTCCTTCTTGGGAGGAGTTTTATTTGTTGATTTTGGCAGCGCATTAGGCTCCCAAGGCGGGGTTCTCGGAGATCCGGGCCTGGTTCGAGACAAACCGGGCAGCGGCTTTGGCTTTGGTCCAGGGTTGCGGGTGCAAACGCCTCTTGGACCGTTGCGGGTTGACTTTGGCTTTAGTGATGACGGAGATAGCCGTATCCATTTCGGGCTTGGTGAGAGATTTTAGGGATTTGCGGATGAACCACCCTCATCCCCAACCCTTCTCCCTGGGGGAGAAGGGAGCCGGAATCAAAGTCCCTCTCCATAGGGAGAGGGATTTAGGGTGAGGGCGATTGAGGCTCCGCAATAACCCCATTTATCCCTCTGTTCAACAACGCCTCAGACTAAGTCAAACTAAGAGAGGTGGAGATAGGGTTAATTCTCTTGTAAAAGAAGAATCTTCAAGCCGCTAGGTTGATGATAAGTGATGTACCGCTGTGGGGGCAAAGCATTTGGCTGTAAGTCTTCAGAAACTTTTGTCAATTTTGCTCCAAATGCTTTGCCCTACCAATTTTCGACAGGACTGATCAACACGATAGTTGGTGAATCGGGAGCCCTAACCACGACGTTCTGGATACGAAACCTGAGAGGGGAAAATCAGAACAGGCTCTGAAGCTCCCGTATTGAGTATCATTAAGGCGACTATCAGGGCTGCGTGACAACTTGGCAGAAAATTCCCTGATGGCAGTATGTTGTGTACCTGAAACCGCCGAAGCCGCTCTTTTACTTGACCATTGGCTCCAACGATAAAAATCTCGCGTCGTTGAAGGCGGGCGGCTTTGATTTCAGTCTCAATGGTTAGCGACGCCGTGACTCCGATCAGCGGTACGTGGCTAAAATCGAGGATCAAGATGTCATAATCGCGCCCCATTTGAAAGGCGATTGTTCTGGCTGTCCCATAGCTCATGGGGCCGCTCATCTGAATCAAAACAATGCGTCCCCGTCCCTGATGCATCAGCTGCCGCTCTTCTGCAGTCAAGATAACTTTGGGGTCTTCATCAGGGTGAGTAATCGTTCGCACCTTTTCAACTTGAATGCTGGTGAGTCGATGGATGGTCAACATGTTGGCGATAAACGCCCCAACGATAACGGCTGTGATGAGATCTACAAATACTGTTAGGATCAAGACGCCGTAGGTGACTAGGGCCGCTCGCATCGACACCTGACACACCCGCCACAAGAAACTCCAGTCGATGATTCGAATGCCCACCTTGATCAAAATCCCCGCCAATACCGCATGGGGGATTTGGGCGGTATAGTCTCCGGTCCACAGCACAATACATAACAACACCAGGGCGTGAAACATGCCCGAAAGGGGAGTTCGCCCGCCCGCATGCACATTGATTACGGTGCGCATGGTGGCGCCTGCTCCAGGGAGCCCGCCAAACAGACCCGACAGCAGATTGCCAATGCCCTGGCCGATGAGTTCTTGTTCGGAGTCGTGTTGGGTATGGGTGATGTTGTCGGCGACTAAGGAGGTCAACAATGAGTCAATGGCTCCCAGAATGGCTAACATCAGGCTATAGCCAGCGATATCCTGGATCTGAGCCAGGGTGAGGTGGGGCCATTGCAGTTGGGGAAAGCCCTGGGGAATTTCGCCAATGCGGGGCACATCACTGTTGGGAAAAACTAGGACTGAGACAATTGTGCAAACAATCAGCGCCACCAGTGGGGAAGGGGCAATTTTCGCCAGCTTACCAGACCAGCCAAATACGATAACCAGGGTTAAGATACCTAGCCCGGTAGCTGCAAGGTGAGGGGCCGCTAGCGCCTCTGGCAGCTGTTGCAACCCGGCGATTACCTTGCCCTGGGCTGGATGACCCAGTAACGGCGCTAGTTGCAACGTGATGATGATCGCCCCAATGCCAGACATAAAGCCGGAAATGACGGTGTAGGGCATCAAGGTGATGAATTGCCCCAGGCGCAAGACTCCAAATAAAATCTGCAGCGCTCCGCTCAGCATGACCGCTGTAAACGCCATCGCTAAGCCATTTTCCGGATTTTCGGCAATCAGCTTGGTGAAGACGGTTGCCATCACCACCGTCATGGGGCCGGTGGGTCCAGTGACTTGGGAGGGGGTGCCGCCGCACAGCGCCGCGAAAAAGCCAGTAAAGACGGCCCCATACAGCCCTGCGATCGCGCCCGCCCCTGACGCCACCCCAAAGGCTAGGGCTAGGGGGAGGGCGACAATAGCGGCGGTTAAGCCGCCAAACAAGTCTCCTCGCAGATTTCCAAACTGTAAGCGGTTGAACAGTCGCATAGGTCTCAATGCCCTGATATAGAGAGCGCCTCTATCGGCAAATTCTTAGTCTACCTGAAGGATTTCCGGTTGGGGATTGTGAATTTTCTGACGCAGGTTGACTATCAAATTATTTTGAGACCAGATGGGAATACTGTCTGCTTCGGCGCTGCGCGATCGCTGGGTTTTAATCATGGCGATCTGGCTGGTGAGCAGAAAGCTGGAGAAGCTGGATATAACAATGACCGGCAACATAGAAGTTCCCGATAGGACACTGAGAATAATGCTGGTGCTAATGGGGGTTTTGGTGACGGCCACATTGACCGCCGCCATCAAGCAGACCATGCCCACAGTGGGATGAATCTGGGGAATCGCCAGCGCGATCGCCAGCCCCACATTCGCCCCAATAAAGAACAGCGGAAAAATAAAGCCGCCCAAAAAGCCTGAATGGAGGGTAAAGCTAATGGCGAATATCTTAGCGAGGGCGATCATCAGTAGGGCAGAAACCCCTAATAACGCCCCGGTCTCAATCACCGTATGGATTTGCTGTTCGCTAAAGAAGAGGGTTTGGGGATAGACAAAGGCGATCAGCCCAATCGCTAGACCGCCTAAGGTTGCTAGCACAATGCGGTAGTGCTCTAGGGGACTCAGCAGGTAACCGACAAATCGAAAGACATAAATGAACAGTACGGCGACGCCTGCGCCGACTACACCCAATACCAATCCCTCTAATAAGTTCATAGGGGTGAGGTCGGGGACTGATTCAAAGTGATAGAAGCCGCCGATGGTCATCCCGGTGCTGATGCGAAAGACGGCGAAGGACAGGATGGCTGAAATAACGGCGGGAGGCAATGCCTCATAATATTCCAGCCCCCGCCGATGGGGAATTTCTAAGGCGAAGATAGCGGCGCCGATGGGCGCTCCGAAGAAGGCCCCCAACGCTGCGCTCATGCCGCAAAAAGTCAGAACTCTGACTGAACAGGTATCTAGTTTGAGGGTGTCTCCGAGCCAACTGCCAAAGCTGCCGTTCACCTGGACTAAGGGCGCTTCTGGCCCTGCGCTGCCGCCGGAGGTGATCGCGACCAGCGAGGCAATGACCATGGCTGGGGTCTTACGGATGTCGATTCGCCCCGGCTGATGGATTTTATCCACCACTTGGGCCATTTCTCCCGGCAATCCCATGAAATAGAGGATCAGGCCGACACAAAATCCACCGATGCTGGCGGCGATCCAAACATAATTGGAAAAGGGCAGCCAGCTTGGGAAATAGGGTTTGACCAGCTCTGGCAAGGTATGCCAGACCCCATGCATCATCCCTTCTAGAACAAAGTAATAGACCGTAGCGACCAGTCCGCCGGTTACCCCGATGGCGGTTGAACACAGGACAAGTTGGAGATAAGTAAGCTGGCAATGAGCGGTGGAATTTTGAGGTTCTGAAAGGCGCTCATGGCCCTGCGCTACATTGGTTTGAGTCGTCAATGGATTGAGTCTCCTGCAGGCGCGCAACCAGATAGTATCTAGACCAAATTCAAAAAATAGAGTTATTCATGCGCGGCTCAGACCTCCATTGATGACAGACCCGGCGCGCAATATTTCTAAGTGAAAGAATCGGGTTAAAGTCCTTTTCAAGACTTTTGCGCCAGCTTACAAAGACCCAAAGTACCGTTTAGTATTTTGAGCTACTCAATGGAGCCAGCTATGAACAAATTGCATGACATCTATGTAATCTTTGGATGGGGCTGATGGATATAGTGGAAATCAAGCCAGAGGGGAGAGTCGCCCATCTAACCTTGAGAGTAATGATGCTGTGTGTTGTGAAAGCTGGGTATTTGATGGGGTATATACGACCAACGGAATCACATGCTTTGAATTTTAAGAACTGCTGATGAAAGATCTATAGCAAAATTTCCTAGTAGCAAATCTAGGCAAGTTAATGCGATTAGTTGACCCACAGTTAGCGAACCATCGAGGACAAGGAAGGAGCCAAAAAAGAAAATTATAAGGACAGCAAATCCAATTGATAATCGAGAATAGTATGTAGAAATACTAAACAATGATTCTTGAATCTCTTGTGGCGATATACCGTCCCATTGTCGGCGGGAAATTGCATAGTTAATAGATCCTGTTATTGATGCGAGAACGAATGCAATTGCAGCAGATGAGAGACTGTAGAAAACCATAATAATCAGAATAGTAAGTATTCTGGGTATTTCTACGGAAAGAGCCAGAGGCATCCGCTTAGATGAAAACATATCTCGGGCAAGAAAGTTAACCAGCGCCACTAAACCCATTTCACATAAAATAATCAGTAAAATAGAAGCTGCCGCAAAAGCGCCCATTATATAAAGAGTATCAAGACTGTTCTGAAAAATTGCCCTAACGATAACTACTTGAGTCGGTACAATAGGGAATGTCCATATCAATCCTATAGCGACGTTGATGACTATGATAATCATCAAGAATGCAGTAGATGAAAGGCCCTGCATAGATTTAATGCTCACTAATTAAGGGAATTTCTAAATCAGCTCTAGAACAACATAGTAATTGTTCAAAGCTGATAGCTTTTTTTCATGTTTTGGCAATCGAATCGGAAATTCCATAAAAGCATTGATTGATTTCCATTCAACTGGGAATTAACTCTACTTTGTTAGAATTTAAAAAACTATGAGATTTCGAAAGAAAGCTTTGTATTTCTGTCTGTTGCTTTTGGGTCTTGGTTTCCTGGGGGTCGTCGTTCTGCCAACTAGAACTCTCCTTCTTGCTAGCACCCTAAAAGATTTGGAAGCGGCAGGATTTTCAGGCGGAATTCTTATCGCTAATGGAGAACGAGTAATTGTTAAGGAAGGGTACGGATTCTCATCCTGTGAAGATGTTGTTGCAAATACGGCGGACACCATCTATGCCATTGGATCGGTCACCAAGATGTTTGCCGCCGCGGCGATTGGTCAATTAGACGCGGCGGGGCTCTTGAATATTGACGATCCCATTAGTCTTTATTTGGAAGATCTTCCCGGCGATAAGGCCAACATCACCATCAAACAGCTCCTTACTCACACGTCTGGACTACGGAGCTATCACGAGACTCAAGAGCTTGGCGACTTTGAAGCGATGACCCGCGACAGAGCTTTTGAAGAGATTATGGGGCGGCCGTTACGGTTTGCCCCTGGCTCTAAAGAGAAGTATTCAAACAGCGGGTATACCCTTCTGGCGATGCTGATAGAAAAGGTCTCAGGGCTTGCCTATACGGACTATATTCGTGAGCGCATCCTAATTCCCGCCGGTATGACCTCAACGGGTTTTTGGGGGGAAAGCTTTCCTGCTGTGGCGTCGACGCCAAACAGGATACTTGGGTGCAGCTCGCCGGATACTTGGGAATATAGTTGGGTTCTGGTTGGCAACGGCGGTATGGTGTCTACCATCAGCGATATGCATCGGTGGGTGCTGGCTTTGCAGGGTGAATCCGTGCTCAGTGAGCCTGCTAAGCAGCGGCTCGGTTTTGATCAAAGAATGCGATCAGGATTTAGTGATGCGGGGGGCAGTAGTCAGCATGAATTTAACGCCAGTATTACGTATGCTCAGCCTTCTGGAAGGATAGTGGTTGCGATCAGTAATCGCAATAAGGTGAGAGCGGAGAAGATTAGCGACAAACTCCTGCGGGCAGCTCTGCATGAGCAATAACAATGAGTCATAAGGCTGAATTCCTTGTCTATGAGGGGTTCGTCAGCGGCTTTAGCCACTAGATCGCTTTTGTAAAACTCTTTACGTTCTTGTGGCGATCTATGATAAGAAGGGCCTATTCATTCCTTTAACCCTTGCCTGAGCATTTCTCCGCCAAATTACTTCGAGAAGCGACTGAAGCATTGGGAAGCATCCTTCAGTGGATTGCGGAACTGATCGCGGCAAAAAATTGGTTTAATTTGCTAGTCCTCTCTGCGATCGCCCTGTTCTTTTTGGGTAAACCCCCTGGCTTTTTAACCGAGCAAGCAGGCTTTGGTCTTCAACTACTTGAACGCCTCGGCATAGAAGTTTCTGCGATATATCCTGTCATTTTTGGGGTCGTTGAGTTGGCGTTATTGACCAGTGCTTTGGCCATTGCTGTTCGGGCCATTCCCAAAGAGACTCGGGTTTCGCCCAGGGAGGCGATTGAGCGGAAAGCGATTAAAGGGTTGCGACCGTTTAATCGAGAAGACGCCGAGGTGTTTACCCAGCTGCAAAGAGAGCGCAGTTTGCAGGAGTGTATCGAGTCGATAACCACAGCTACCTTCCGATTTGGCATTCTAATGGGAGAGTCGGGCTGCGGCAAAACTTCGTTTTTACAGGCGGGCGTCTGGCCTCAGTTAACCCATGAGACGAGCGCTTATTGGGGGGTCTATGTTCGTTTTAGTGAACGCGACCCCATCCAAACAATCGCGAAAGCGTTGGCTGAGCAGCTGAAAGCCCCGATAGAAGACATCCTGCCTCAGCAAAAAAATAGGGGGGATTTGGTCGCCGTTTTAACCCGAGCAGTCGCCGCTGCTGATCGACCCTTAGTGTTGCTTTTAGACCAGTTTGAACAGTTTTTTGTCCATGCGCCGCGGGCTGCCGACCAAGAGCCTTTTGTGCAAGCGTTAGCAGATTGGTATCGCAGCCCAGACCCCCTGCCGGTGAAGATTTTAGTCTCGATCCGCTCTGACTTGCTGTATCAACTTAGTAGGCTTCACCAGGCATTAGGCTACGCTCTCGGACCTCAGGAAGTATTTGTTCTCGAAAAATTTACCCCTACGGAGGCGGCCAAGATTTTGGCGGTGATCGCCAAGTCTGAGCGGTTGGAGTTTGAAAGCAAGTTTGTTGAAGAATTGGCGGAGGACGCCCTGGCCAATCGAGAAGATGGGTTAATTTCTCCGGTGGATTTACAGATTCTGGCTTGGATGATTGAGCGCCAACGAGAAGACGAACTCCGGGCCTTTAGCCGGGTAGCTTTTCAGAAGTTTGGCGGTGTAGAGGGACTCCTTACCCGCTTTTTGGAGCGCACCTTGTCCGCCAGGGTGGTCCCTGGTCAGCGACAAGCAGCCATGAAAACGCTACTGGCGCTAACGGATTTAGATCGGCAAGTCCGCGCTGGGGTGATGACCTTGCCAGAGATACAAGCAAAGCTGAAGGCCACCGCTAAGCCTGCGGAGGTCGCTGAAGCAGTCGCCTGGTTGGTCAGGGGGGATGTGCGGCTGATTACCCCCCAAGAAAGAGAAGGTGAAACGGGCTACGAGCTAGCCCATGAACGCTTGATTCCGGCTCTGATCCGCCAAGCGGGGAAAGAGCTGTCGGCAGCCGATAAAGCCAATCAACTGCTAGATTGGCGGGTGAATGAGTGGTTGGGGAATGACTGCGATCGCCGATGGCTGTTGAATATTCAGGAACTCTATTTGATTGGGCGGCAGCGCCCCTATTTAGTATGGGGCGCTAAACAACGCCAAAAGGAACGATTACTGCGCCTCAGTCGGCAGCGGGTGTACCGCACTGTGCTGGCGTTAGCCGTAATTACTGGGGTGCTCTCGGGGGCGGGCAGCTGGCTGTCCTTCACACCACAAGGCCAGATCATGCAAATAGAGTGGCAGTTGGCGAACTCAGTCCCTAAAGCGCATGCCTCAATCATGGCGGATGCCGCCGTTGCATTCGCCAAGGATGAGCAGTGGCCTAAGTCCCAACAGGTGATTGAGCGTATCAATCAGAAATATGCTAAAGATGAAGGCTCAGGTGAAAACAGAGATCGGAATTTAGTCAAGTTCATCCACAAGACAGCCGATTTTCTACCTAAATTAGACAACAAGAACAAAGCACTCTCAATAGTCCAGGATGAGCTGATACCCATCGTTAAAAACATTCAGGCCGACAACTATAAATCGCAGGCGTTGAGGTCCATTGCCTCTGCCGCTGGAGAGTTAAACGAGCCCACATCAGCCGCTGAGATTCTCCAAGACGCCCTCAAAGCCGCTCAAACCATTCAGGTCGACTACTATAAATCGCAGGCGTTGAGGACTACTGCTTATAACGCTCTTCAATCACTCCGAA
>JASJDH010000628.1 GCA_030065175.1 Leptolyngbyaceae cyanobacterium MO_188.B28
GATCCCTGCTGTCGTGTCAATTAGATTTTTTGAAATTCCTACAGTACTACACAGCAGGCCATTTTGGGGTCGTCAACCCGCCAAAATAATTGACGCGATCCGCCAAAGTAATTGACATTTAATACTTGGGAAAGGTTTGAGCAGGAAACCTTTCAGAGAGAAAACCGGAAACGGTCTTATGGAGCTGGCCGCAAACCTCAGCTCCAGAAACTGGCGGATAAACTGCTGTTTATTCTGGTGTACTTCCGACTCTATCCAATCCAGGTGGTACAGGGATTTTTGTTTGGCATGGGTCAATCCCAAGCCAATGAGTGGGTACATCGGTTAACCCGAGTGCTCAATCAAGCCTTAGGCTATGAGCAACAGTTGCCCGAACGAGAACCCGCCAATCTTAAACAGGTTCTGAAGGCTTGTCCAAGTTTAGAGTTCATGATTGATGGCACAGAACGTCCGATCAATCGCCCGAAGGATAAGGCTGATCGTAAGTAGTCGTGCAAAATTATTTACCCATCAAAACGGTCTCTAAGCTTTACTTGGCAAGGGGTGAATGTGTAATTTATTCTGCTTAGGCACTTAAGACTTACTACAGTGGCAAAAAGAAGGCTCACACGGTCAAAAACAATGTCATTAGCGAACGAGGCGGAAAGGTGGTGTTTTTAAGCGATACCTATGAAGGAAAAAAACACGATAAGAAGATTGCCGATGAAGAAGACTATGAGTTTCCTGAAGGAAGTACAGTTTGGAAAGATACGGGTTTCCAGGGCTTTTCCCCAGCCGGGGTGACCATCAAGCAACCGAAGAAAGAAGCCTCGAAACGGAGAACTAACAGCGGAAGAGAAGGCGGAGAATCAAGCTATATCAAAGGTTCGAGTTGAAGTGGAGCACCAAATTGGAGGCATCAAACGATGCCAGATTGTGGTGCAGAAATTTCGAAACTGGATGGACCACTATATTGATGATGTGCTGGAAACAGCCTGTGGGCTCCACAATTTCCGGCTGACTCACCGCCAAAAAAGAGGTGGCGAGCAACTGGAGGCTGCTTAATTCGAAAACTTTAGCGGGAAGAATCGACTTTGTGTGTTCTCTCCACTATTTCCGATAAAGTCTAATGGCAAGCCCTGTACTGCACGATTCATAAAACGACGGCGCTGCCGCCCGAGCCGCCCAGTATTGGCCAGTGCGTACGCTGGATCGCGAAGCTGGGTGGGTTTCTGGGACGAAAAGGGGATGGCGACCCTGGGGTTAAGACGCTGTGGCGGGGTTTGCAACGACTGAATGATATTGCCGCGACTTGGAAACTTTTACGGGGTCTAGGGGGGTGAATTTGATCGAAACGGGCCGTTACTGGAGAAAAAAATATTACGAAAGATGAGATAAAAGAACAGAGAGAAGGAACCACCCCGATGAGCCCCTGAAACTCAACAAAAATAAATATTTTGAGCTGACGATAAACCGAAGTCATAACGAGTATGTTTCGGTGGGATTGTGGTATCTGCCTCATTTTTTTATACTTCGCCCTGATTTCGCTTTCTGATCGCCTGTTGCCTTATCTTTGTCTTTTCTTGTCTCTAGTCGGAAAAGATAAAAATATTTTCTTGTCTATATCCATATCTGCTCTCAGAGATAATGAAGAATCAGGACTAACGTGAGGCCGTGACGCGATCTCTTGTTGGTCGATTGCGCCGTGAGTCAATGTCCTGTTGTTGAGAGTTGTTCGTCTGGGAGTTGGGCCAATTCTGGGCTATGAACGAGATTCTGGACAGAAAGGGACATTTGGTGGTATCTCTCTACTTGTGGAGGCGGGAACCTGCATTTTTACGTCACGACTATCAAATATTTAGCAGAGGGAAGTGATTGCTGAAATTCATGTTATATAAAGGTTTAAGGGCAAATAACCCTTTTGAACAGAATCTTGCTCAGTACCGTATTAGACACCAGCTGAAAGGGGCCAATGAGTTCAGCTTGGAGGTTTTGTTGGGGAGGATTACATCGGGTTTCCATCAACCGAAGCTTCGTGATTGCTGTCGCTCACACTGGATATGAGAATGCCAATCAGTCCGACCCCCGCAAGCGACAGACCAATTCTCAAGAGAGGCTGCTCGATTTTGAGAAACTGGGGCTCCTGGTTTGAGAGCGACTCAGGTGTTTGAGCAGCGAGTGCGGGACTGGTGGCGACGCCTAGCAAAAGGGTCAAACTGATTAGGGAATGCAGCAAATGACGGGATGTTTTCATGGGTAAGGTCTGTGTTGTCTATAGGTATAGTCTGACCATTGCCCATAAGCTCGATGTGAACCTCTAATTAGAAGACTTTCATGGTCTACCCCAGTAAGTCATCGATCTCTTCCCCATAAGACGGTCTGGGTTGAGAGTCAATGCGCAAGGAATGAGCATCTTCTGATAATTCGTAGGTTAGCGGCTCAGTTAAGCCCAGAGTGAGACGGCCTTTTTCCGCTAGCTCTGCAGAGGGCTGCATCACCCTCAGCGTTTGAATCGCTTCAATGCGATTAGCCAGCGCTGGATGAGTCTGACTTTCATGGGATGCGCCGGGTAACTCTGTCAGGATATTCAAGGCCTGAACACAGCCCGCCGGTTCAAAACCAGCCCGAGCGACATACTGATAAGCCGTTTTATCGGCTTCCAATTCTAGGGTGTGAACGAGTGCTTGCATCCGTTCCTCCCACATTTCTATCCGTTGCTTGGCTTCCTCTTGATTGTCCGATTCCGAGATATGTTCATTCCCTTCGATGATAAGCTCAGCAGCCCGGTCAAGATGGTTGTGAACATGGTGAGCCATTTCATGGGCGATCACAAAAGATAACGCCGACACATCTCCCCCCATCAAGTCCAATAGGCTTTCGTCAAGGGTAATGACATAAGCCGAACTGGCGTAGAGTTGTGCGGAATAATCAGGGACGATAGTCACTCGCCAGTAGCGAGTATCGATGTTGTTGCTGCGGACGATCCGATCCACGATTCTGTAGAGCACGTATAAGTCCTCTGGGAGGTCTGCTTTAGCCTGTTCATAAGGAGAGGGAATTTCAGATTCCGACGATTGGGCTATGACGATGTTGGCCCTACTCTGATTGGTTTGCGCTAAAGCGACCGCTTCCATAGAAAAATTCAAAGGTAACGTCAGCGCTAGTACGGAAGTGAGAACTGTTGCATATTTTTTGACGTTAACTAGCATAATTTACCTCCTCACCCCATCTCAGGGGTGAGCCAATTAGTTGTTTAAAAATCCAATACTTTATTCTGATAATATTTTTAGATTGCTATTGCTTTACTGTAGCCTTGACCACAAATACTAATTGATGGTTAAAGCATTCAATTTTAGATTTGTAGCTAGTTTGATTAGCAAATAAAGTCTAAAAATATCTGATAATGACCAGGTTGATAAATCTTGATAGTGAAGTGTTTTCAACCAATAAAAACTTTTAATTCGATATTGACGGAGTCAATCAATATAGTTTTTATTTTTAAGGTAAAGATCAAGAAATATCTCAGTTGTTTATCCCCAATTTAGTGCCTACCTGACTGTTTCATTTTGGGAAGATAATTGGACTTCTTGCTTACTTATTGATACCTAGTTCTGGTTCTCTTTTCCTGAAATCGTATACCACTATAGAGGGTGTCCTAGTGTGTCGAGGAATGCGATAAGTTTTGACTGGTAGAGATAGTTAGGCTATGGACGCTTCGAACACTAAGAGTGGGGCATTTTCTGACACCGGTTGATGGTGTTCATCGACCTACTTTCCCCATAAGGAACTATAGGTCCGGGTTAAGTCGATGGGTGCCACTTGATGAAGCGCCATCTTCATGGATTCCCAGGCTTAGGCAAGCATATCCCGATTAAGAGTTTGGCGGAGGAGCTCGTTTGATATCACAGTTTTGAGGTCAGCCTCAGAGCGCCGCTGGGTCTTTGATGTGAATGAGTTGAGGGAGCTGACTGAGATCTTTGCCCCGATTATGCCTTGAGCCTAGTCCATGGCGTTGATGATGGGCTTCAATCTCGGCTTGTCTGTCCTCAAAAACTTGTTTGATCGCCTTCTGATAGGTTGCGCCGATGGGCTTGCCTAATTCCTTCACCACGGGGAAACTAATGCCCCATTTATCCGTATGGCTGAGACCAGGCGTGTCGTTGTAAGCCAGGATAGCGTCAATAATGAGATTGACTTTCGCTTCAGTCATTCCCCCAGATCGGCGAGTGCGTTTCGGGGCTGTGGGCGCGGCGGCGATTGCGACTGGGGCGGAAGCAGCCTGAGCAGCGGCAGGGGGTGCAGTGGCTACCGGAGCGGCGATCTGTGCTGGAGCAGTTGCGATCGCAGTGGGTATGGAGGGCTGAGCGATCAGCTGAGACAGCGCTGGGGTTGGTGTCGTCTGTACTGGCGAGTGCGCCCCTTGAAGGAGTTTCAGCAGCGGCTCCAACTGGACCTGAGCTTGACGAAACTGGGCTAATTCCGCCTGTAGCTGAGCATTAGCTTGCTGGAGTTGAGTCACTTGCTGCTGATACCCCGTAGCTTCTACTTTGCTCTGGTCCCGCTGGCGTTCGAGTTCAGTGCTATGGGCCTTAGCCGCCTGTAATTCCGCCGTCAAAAAGGCAATGCCGCTAGCCAGATTGTCAATGACTGGCAGGGCTGCGCCAGGGGCTTCTGCAGGCGCTGAAACCGCTTCAACGGATATTGGTCTGCCTACACCTGATTTATCAGCTTCAATCGGAGCTTGGGCGGCTTCTAACTGCTGTTCGATCCAATTCAAAAGCACCGATGTTTTTTCGATCTGATGGGGTTCCTGCGGGGCTGCCTGGTTCAGTACCGCCAGCCAGCGATCTCGTTCATCGGCGAAGACTTGGAGTAGACTGCGGCTGCGTTTGGCCATCGAGGCAGCGGATTTTGTCCCCTTCCCGTTTTGGCTTGACTTGTCCTTAAACATTTCAATCACCTCTTTTCCTGGCTGTCCTAATTTGATGCCCTGACGCCCATCGATATTGCCCTTCCCATCGCCCATCTTGTAGTCGCTGTAGTGGCGGCTAGCGGCCAGGGAGCGCCGTCTTTCTGGGTTGGTCTGGTCTAATACGATGAAATGGCCTTGAATGGCTGCTTTGAACTCGATATCGGCGACTCTAGGGGGGCAATACCAGTGAGTCGCGATCGCGGCATACACACTCCGGAATAGATGGGTATAGAGGTTATCTCTGCCTTCCCTCTGAGGAATCAAGTCAGCAAAATGGCGATCGCAAGCTAAGGCGACCGCGCCGCTGTATTTCTGATTGATATCAGTGTTGTCCATGCCCTCGGTATCGACAATCTGTCGGAGCTTATTGAGGGCGTTAATGATGTATTCGGCCTGAGCGAGGGTGGGAATTTCGAAGGAGAGTTGCT
>JASJDH010000001.1 GCA_030065175.1 Leptolyngbyaceae cyanobacterium MO_188.B28
ATGCTCTCCCTTGCTTGTTTGGGGTTAATTCAAGCTTATGGGAAGGCGGTCACCTGACGATTGCGCCACACTATCCACCATAGGGACATCCACCCTTTTCAAACTCCCCCGTCCAGATGCTCCACGTTCTCCATTGCCGACGTGTCTGAATTTTCAATCTGCGCGATCGCTGCACTAGAAGGATTAGCGACGGCCCTAAATTCCTTGCAAATGAAAAAGACAAATGTTAGGCTCCCCAGCCGAATGTGATCGCCATCTTTGAGGCGCTGTTGCTGGCGCACCCGTGCGCCGTTAACGAATGACCCATTGGCGCTGTCGAGATCAAATAGGCAGAACCCTTGACGCTTACGATACTGAATGGCGGCATGACAGCGTGAAAGACGCTTATCGCCAATGGTCAACGCAGCTTGCCGCGGATCTCGCCCAATGGTCCAAATCTGACTTTCTTGTATCAGCGCTCGAGACTTTCCATCGAGCAAATTAGCGACTAAGAAGGCTCCAGACTCAGACACAATCCCCTGGATATACTGAAACAGCCCCAAATGCTGTCCGGACTGAGGCTCTAAGTTTTCCAGCTCTAAGATTGCATTGAGGAAACTTCTATGATGCTCATATAGCTTTGAAAAAAACTGGAAAAGTGCGAGGCGTTGCTGCAGCTCCTTCTCTTTAATCGAGTCCAATAAACCAAAGGGATACTCAGATAAGTCTTGGGAATCCAACATGCTTGCCTAGCTTTGGATCTTTGCCGATGTTCAATTTGTCTGCAACAAATTGCGCCGTTATTCGGCGCAATTGGACAGATCAAATCTATTGATCTGTCCCTCCGCTAGATATAACCCTCGCAGCTAAGTATGCCCAGGGGGTTTACTCAATGCACAAAAAATTGAGAAGTTCTCGGTTCACAGTTTGTGGAACTTCCTGTTGAATCCAATGGCCGCATTGAGGAACTCGCTTCAATTGGAAAGGCGCCGATACAAAATTTTCTATGCCATCAACAGTATTTTGATTTAAGCGTGTGTTTTCTTCGCTCCATAAAACTAGAGTTGGCGCCGTTATCGGTTTGGTGAGGCGGCCCCAAGAACGGCCCCAGAATTGCCCAGAGACAAATTGGCGATAATAATTCATGGCGGCTGCGATCGACCCCGGTTTCCGCAAAGCGGCTTGGTAAAGCTCGGTATCTTGAGTGGTAAACGCGCCTTTGCGGATCGCCTGGTTTTGGAATAAATGGGTGACTAGATCCCTTAGATTGGTCTGGATCAGCCAATCGGGCAATCCAGGAATCTGTAGCGCCAAGAGATGGCTGCTCCAACGGATCTGGTCTAAATTACCGAAGAGGTCTTGTCCAAAGCCATGGGGATGAGGGGCGTTTAAAACAACTAAACGACTGAGAAGCTGGGGACAGCGTTGGGCTAACCGCCAGGCAATGGCCCCTCCCCAATCATGGCCCACTACATGGGCTTGAGAATATCCCAAACCTTTAATCAACCCCTGAATATCTCGACTCAACGTATCTAAGTCGTAACCGTTGCTGGGTTTTTCCGAGTCGTTATATCCCCTCAAGTCTGGAACGACAACTTTGAAGTGGCGAGCTAACGCTGGGATTTGGCGGCGCCAAGAATACCAAAACTCTAGAAAACCATGGAGCAAGATGACTAACTCACCTTCGCCTTGGGTGACGCAATGGAGACGAACTTGGTTTGTGTCAACAAATTGATGTTGCCATCCAGTTTTTATGGCAAGCATAGGGGTATCAAGGAAATAGTTGATTTTTGACAAAAGAATCTATGGCCGCCGACAAGAAGCAGTCAGAACCATCCTTAATTCATACCAGTATTCGGTCAATTTCTGATCTAATCAGGATTTTCTTCGAACAAGACTTAACGGTTATGGAAGGAACTTATTGACAAAGTCAAGGATATTGCGATGGGGGATTTAACCTTAGTCAGCCCCGTTGCACATATAAGTATCCTTATGTGATTCACAATACAATTTATAATATTCCGTCAGCTAAATAGCTCGTAATACCTCAAAACCAGAGCTGCTTAGCTGCTGGAACGCAATAGGCTCAGTCAACAAAGTTACAGTAGGTCAGTTAAGCCTGCTGGACAGTCGCTAACGAATAGTCCGAGGGTTGAATCTGATATTTAATTAAGTTGGCTAATTCTTGAAGCTGACTGATTGCCTCGGCCCCCTCCAATTTCATGAGTTCGCGATCATCGCGCATCTCAGTCCAAGTAATTCCGTAATCAGACACCAGAAAGCGAATCAAGTGATTGCCGCCTAGGCTAACCATGAAAGATGCGCTATTCATCTGGCCGCCACAGGTATAGCAAGACGCTAAATACCCCCTGTTCTCTAGAACAATGGCTAGAGCTTGGAGATTCATGACTAAGTCTTGAACGAATTGGCGGTGTTGCTCTGCGAGTCTGACGAACATACTTGTCCTCCTCATCACCACATATTACATTGTAAGGCTTCCTTTAAGAATTTCTTAATTATCTCTGAGGATTTAACTTGTTGAATCATCAACTTTCTTGGCCTCAGGTCTTATTAAATGAGGTTTTTTAAGAGCTTAGAATTTCTATAAATGGGAACAGTGTCTGAAACTTAACTTAATAATTCTCGGAGTAACAGTCTCCTATCGCTCTATTAGGGTAAACCGCGAAACTCTACAAAAGCGTATAGGCGATAACAGCCTTCCCTATCCTTCTTCTCCCTATCCTTCAAATTATCCCCACATCTAAGGGCAGCGACAATCTTTACCTAGTTCTAACCTGCGGATTAATCTGCAGGCTATCCAAACTAGCATACTTTAAGAACTTCTCAAGAACTTAAGGGAATTATGTTAGCTGACGACTGTCCATAAGCCAAGCCATGGACCTAGGAATCGAATGGTAAACCAAGCTATAAGGGCGACTATGATGCCAATCCACGCTCCCCGGTTGGCTAATCGATAGAATGTCAAAAGTTGGGATTTGGTAATCGGTAGCCAAGAAACCATAGGAGCTTCTTTTCCGTATTCTTCTCCCAAAATACTTTGGCGACGCTTGGATTCTCCCATTATTCAAATCCTCTAAAAAAATAAAACATATAGATATACCCTCAATTGAGTCTAATACATCTCAGTCCAGTACTTTACACTCCGAATTGTTGAACCAGTTTTCGTCAATATAATTTGTGCGGGCGGCAGGGCTTAAAGCTGATAGAATCTGCCGTCCATAGCTGCGGTAATTGACTCGATTGTCTAATATCGCAACAATGCCTTGGGTATTTCTAACGGGTGCGATCGCCCGTTGAAGTTCACTTAACGCTTCCGGCAGTAGGTAAAGTCTGAACCAATCTTGCCTCAGCCGTTTATAGTAGGCCACTCGACTAGCCACCAAAGGGTTTTCTAAAGAAGGGATAGGCAGGGTTGCAATAATTAGCAATTGGGGCGCCGGGAAAACCCCTTGATGGTCCCGCCAAAATTCCCAACCCGTCACCAAAATCCCATTGTCATCGGGACAGGTTTTTTCGACTTGCACTCGCGACCCAAATTCAGCTGCGAGCATTGATCCAACTTGGGCTTTTAGGGGCGTATCCCCCACTAAGACCACTGTGGGTCCCTGAAGCGGCTTTCCTACTGA
This sequence comes from Leptolyngbyaceae cyanobacterium MO_188.B28, assembly GCA_030065175.1. GTDB lineage: Bacteria > Cyanobacteriota > Cyanobacteriia > Phormidesmidales > Phormidesmidaceae > JAKSDM01. The sequence continues at coordinate 3,627 of JASJDH010000001.1, forward strand.
AAGCAGGGCGTAAATTTCCCGCATCATCGCCCTTTGAAATTCGCTGGTATTGGGCATCGGTAAGCGCTCGGGCAAATAGAGCTGAATCAACTCTTGCTGACGATCGAGAGAGAATTTTAAACAAGTTACATCCCCTAGCCCTACCCGCTGACGATAGACAGGCGCTTTAACCTCTTGATCGATGGCTGCGCCAATCAGCACTAAAGGTTGTTGCGGCCATATTTCAGCCATAGCTGAGGCAATTTCAATGGGTCCGCAATGGAGGCTAAATTGCCCTTGGCGCCGGGTGATGGTTGACCAAATGAGTTTTTCTGGCTGATGAAAGCAGCGCCAAAACTGACGCCATGGGTCTGGCATTCCAGAGTCAGTCAGCGATGAACTCGCCTCAGTAGATTGAAACTCCTCATAGAGTTCGGTCAGAATTTGCTGTTCTGGTTCATCCACCAAATAGCAGTTATAGGGATTGGTGGGATGTTGGAATATTGCCCGGGTCAGTTTGACGCGGATATCGCGAATCAGATTTTGGTGGCCGGGATACGCCATCATTAAGCTATCCCAGTCCCGGCCCCCGATTTCTGCGGTCAGTTGAGTGTGCGCCCAAGTTTCCAGGTCGTCCACCCCATCTAGTAGGGTGGGGACGCCATCCGGGAACTGGGTTTGTGTCGTCAGACGATCGGCTAACCAGGCTTGGGGAGTAGTCAATAACAGCCCCCTAAAGTCTGGATTCGGCCAGCTATCGCTGACATGAACCGGCTTAAGGATGGGCATCCACTGCCGCAGCCGAGGAATTTCCACCATCAAGATGCGTTGACGCACCGCCTCAGGCAAAACCAAAATGACCGGATCAGGCCACAGCAGAACGGGCATGAGATAGCTGAGTCTATACCGCCCGTGATAAGCAGAAGAGCTGCCAGCTTGGATTAAGGCGCTGCGCCCCAAGCGCAGCGCTCTGGCGACCAAGCGCGCCATGGTCAAATGATGGGGCCAGTAAGGTTCCCCCTGCTCCCGCAAAAACGCTCGCAGTCGCTGATGAACTTCCGCCTCAATCACAGGTCTGTTGCAAAGAAGTACAGCACAATGACCTTCATTGTGACACAAGCCAATGGTTTCCCCCAGTGATGGCTCTCACCAAAATTGGAGAAATGGGTGGGTGGGGAGGATGGGGAGGATGGGGAGATGGGGAGCAGGGGAGGCAGGGGGAGCGAAGGAGGATAGGAAGAATAGGGGAGATGGGGGAGATGAAGAGCCAAATGCAATAGCGTTAGGGGATGGCTTCACTAGCGCTATTGCATCGGGACATCACTGATCCGAAAACTCTCAATAGCTCTAAGATTATTCTTCCGACAGAAATCAGTTCTATATCCCATATCCCTCCCTCTCCCCCATCCTCCCTATCTCCCCATCTCCCCCATCTCCTCTTCCCCTGCTCCCCCTGCCTCCCCTGCTCCCTTACGATATTGATGTCCAGGTGGGAAAAAACTACGTATGAATGTTGGGATCATTGGTTTGGGTTTGATTGGCGGTTCCTTGGGGCTTGATCTGCGTCGGTTAGGGCATCGAGTTTTAGGGTGCAGCCGCCGCGGTCCTATCTGTCAAGCGGCGATTGAACGGGGGGTGGTTGATGAAGCTAGCTTAGATTTAATGTTGATGGCGAAGGCGGACGTGGTGTTTGTCTGTACGCCTATTGCTGCGATTGAGCCAACGGTGGCGCGGTTGGCTCCGCTTTTGTCCGATCAGACGATTGTTACGGATGTCGGGTCGGTAAAAGGGGATTTAGTGAGTGCTGCGGCGCGCCATTGGCCTAATTTTGTCGGCGGGCATCCTATGGCGGGTAAGGCTGAGGCGGGTTTAGAGGCGGCGGAAGCAGGGTTATTTGAGCGGTGCGCCTATGTCTTAACGCCGCTCGAGGCGACTCCAAAGACTGCTTTGGAAACCGTCGCTGAAATTGCTCGTTCTTTGCAGGCGCAAGTTTATCAATGTTCTCCCAGCGCCCATGATAGAGCGGTCGCCTGGATTTCCCATTTGCCGGTAATGGTGAGTTCTAGTTTGATTCAAGCCTGTTTGAATGAATCTGACGCGACGATTTTGGAATTGGCGAAAAATCTGGCAAGTTCGGGCTTCCGAGATACAAGTCGAGTGGGCGGCGGCAATCCTGAACTCGGGATGATGATGGCTCAATACAATCGAGAGGCGGTTTTGTATGCGTTACAGAAATATCGTCGTACGCTCGATCAGGTGATTTATCAAATTGAACATCACGATTGGGAACAGTTGAATCAACAGCTGCAGCAGACTCAACAGGCTCGACCCGAGTTTATGCTGTCACCACCGGTTCCTGATAAAGCAAAACGGTAAAGGTGACAGTTGAGCCTAATCCCTCTCCCATACTGATAAACTGCACCACTCCTCCCATGGCTTCTACCAGTTTCTGGGAGATGGCTAATCCTAATCCTGTCCCGCCATATTGTCGGGTCCGTTCGCCGTCGACTTGGCTAAAAGTTTGGAAGAGGCGATCTTGCTTTTCTAGGGATACGCCGATTCCGGTGTCGGCGACGCTGATTTTGATGACGCCAGACCATTCCTGGTCCTGGAAGACGACTTTCTGTGGTTTAACTTCGGCGCTGATGGTAATTCCCCCCTCTCGGGTGAATTTGATGGCGTTCCCCACCAGGTTTAGCATCACCTGAAGCAGTCGCTGATAGTTGCCATTGAGGATGATCTCGTCACGGGTAGCTGGCATCACAATGTCGAAACAGAGCCCCTTCTGTTCTGCTTGGGGTCGGGTAAAATTCTCAACTTCTGTGAAGAGTTCCTTGAGATTGACGGGCCCCATATCGATCTGCATCTTACCCGCTTCGATCTTGGCGATATCCAAGACATCGTTGATCAGATTCAGCAGATGTAAGGCTGATTTATGGGCTTCCTGGATGAAATCTTCCTGCTCTTTGGGATTATCGGCCATGCCATCCAACACCAGCTTTAGGAAGCCAATCATGCCATTGAGGGGCGTCCGAAGTTCGTGGGACGTATTGGCTAAAAACTCGCTTTTGAGGCGAGAGGCTTCTTCAGCCTGTTTGCGGGCTTCTTCAGCTTGTTTGCGGGCTTCCTCAAATTCCCGGTGTTTCTCTAGCAGGGTTTCATTAACCCGCTGCAGTTCCATTGCTAATGCTTGACTTTCCCCAAACAAGGTGGCATGGGCGATCGCAGTGCCCACCTGATCTGCTAAGTCACTCAGCAAAGCGATTTCAGTGGACCGCCATTGATGGGAGTGATTCAGTTGAAGCACAATTAGGCCGTTAGGCTGATCCTGGTAAAACGTGGCGGTCGCCAGAACTGTTTGAGACTGCCCAGGGGAATCGGCGATGGGGTGAATATCCACCACCGGTTGCAAGCTCGTTAGGGCCTGATTCAAGTATGCGGTTGTCCCCAGATCAAAGACTTTACCGATATTGGCTTCCCTTGAATTTTGACGGTACTCAGCGGCGACCGCCACTTGCGTATCGCCTTCTTTATAGGGGCAAATCAAACAGCGATTCACCTTGAACATTGCCCCTAGCCCATCTACCGTTTGCTGCCAAATTGTTTCGAGGTCTAGGGTGCGACGAATATTCCAGGTCAGTTGAGTGAGCAGGGTGTTATCGCTCACAGGGGACGTATGCTGACCCAAGAAGCGGGTTTGGTTTTCTGACGGGTCTAAGCGTTCTTCTGGCTCGAAGGCGGATAGGCCAGTAATCTGGGTTTTGTCCATCTCTGCCGACAGGTCTGATGAAGGTTTGGAGTTGGCAGGACGATTCATTCGCCTAAGACCAAAAAAGTGACTACAGAGATCAAAGTTGGTTGTGGGGGTTAGCTTGACTCGGTTTCCACATATATTTCCACATATATGGAAAGCAACAATTGCGTTAAATTCGTGTCCAAGAAGCCTATCGTTTACAAGAGGCCTACTTATAGACTAATCCCCAACACCCTGAGTATCGCCCAACTAGACTTGACCATGGGGAGGGGCAAAATGTTCTGGCTCGACTTGGGAAATTTTCCAGACTATTGCCAGTATTCCCTTAATCATTCCATTCGCCCCTAGGCGGGACGGGTGGATTTTTGCTCAATGGACGGGCCAAATCGTCATTTCGGCTGGAGCCTCCCCTTAACCACTGTCTGACAGCGACTTCGATCACCTTACTGGGATCTTGGGTCAGATGTTGAATCTGATCGAGTAGGTCAGGGTCCAGTTGAATAGAGATCTCTACTTTATCCATTTTTTTCATTGCGCTGGAAGCGCCGCCAGCAGAAATGCTTTGATTCGTCATAATCAAGAAAGTCTAGTAGCCGCAATTTATCGGTGAAATTTGTAAAAGGAGGATTGAGTGCGCGTCAGACAGTTTAATAGGGAAGGTTATAAGAGCTAAAATCAATTACCGCTTTTCGGCAGTGTTCTACCCCTGTTTCATGTATTTTACGATCCAGTTTTCGAGATGAGTAGTTCAACCCTTGTTTTAGAGGCCGAGACTTCTATAGCAAGTATTACAATAATTTAAGCTTACTGCTGGCGCTGCTATGTATCTTATTCATGACTGACGTACCTGTTTCCCGAATCCGAAATTTTTCCATCATTGCCCATATCGACCATGGTAAATCTACTTTGGCTGATCGGTTGCTGCAAAAGACAGGGGCTGTGAGCGATCGCGATATGAAGCAGCAGTTCCTGGACACGATGGACCTAGAGCGGGAGCGAGGCATAACCATTAAATTGCAGGCCGCCCGCATGAACTATACGGCTGAAGATGGTCAGCCGTATGTGTTAAATCTGATCGATACGCCTGGACATGTGGATTTCTCCTACGAGGTTTCTCGTTCCTTAGCCGCTTGTGAAGGCGCTCTCTTGGTGGTGGACGCCTCCCAAGGGGTAGAAGCCCAGACATTAGCGAATGTCTATCTCGCGCTGGAACACAATCTAGAAATCATTCCAGTGCTGAATAAGATTGATTTGCCGGGGGCTGAACCTGAGCGAGTTAAGCAAGAAATTGAAGAAATTGTCGGGTTGGGCTGTAGCAATGCCATATTGGCGTCAGCTAAGGAAGGCGTGGGCGTTAACGAAATTTTAGAATCGATCGTTTATCTCGTGCCGCCGCCCCAAGACACGGTCAACACTTCCCTCAGAGCGTTGATTTTTGACAGCTACTATGACACCTATCGGGGAGTAATTGTCTATTTTCGGGTGATGGACGGCGCGGTGCGGAAGGGCGATCGCGTACGTCTAATGGCGTCCGGGAAAGAATACCAAATCGACGAACTGGGCGTGCTTTCGCCCTACCAAATCCAGGTGGATGAGCTGCATGCGGGAGAAGTGGGATACTTTGCAGCGGCCATCAAAGCAGTTGAAGACGCCCGCGTAGGGGATACGATCACCTTAGTCAAATCGCCTGCGGCGGACCCCTTGCCAGGGTATGTTGAAGCTAAACCGATGGTGTTTTGCGGTCTCTTTCCCACTGACTCTGACCAGTTTGAGGATTTGCGGGAGGCCCTAGAAAAGCTCCGCCTTAATGACGCCGCCTTGCACTATGAGCCAGAAACGTCCAGCGCCATGGGATTTGGTTTTCGGTGTGGGTTTTTAGGACTTTTGCACATGGAAATTGTGCAGGAGCGGTTGGAGCGGGAATATAACCTGGACTTGATTACGACGGCGCCGTCGGTGATTTACCGCGTGACGACTATCGGCGGCGAGGTCCTGGAAATTGATAATCCTAGCACCCTCCCTTCCCCTCAAGACCGGGAAAAAATCGAAGAACCCTATGTCCAAGTGGATATGATTACCCCTGAAGAGTTTGTCGGGTCGCTGATGGAACTCAGTCAGACGAGGCGGGGCGTGTTTAAGGACATGAAGTACCTCACCCAGGGCCGCACCACGCTTACCTATGAATTACCCCTGGCGGAGGTGGTCACTGACTTTTTTGATCAGATGAAGTCGCGATCTCGGGGATACGCCAGTATGGAATACCACCTGATCGGATATCGAGAAAATCCACTGGTTAGATTAGATTTTTTGATCAATAGCGATCCGGTTGATCCCCTGGCGACAATTGTGCATCGGGACAAGGCGTACTATGTCGGTAAAGCCTTGGTCGAAAAGCTGAAGGAACTGATTCCGCGGCATCAATTTAAGATTCCGTTACAGGCTGCGATCGGGAGCCGCGTAGTCGCCAGTGAAAGTATTCCTGCTCTGCGCAAGGATGTGTTGGCCAAATGCTACGGCGGAGACATTTCCCGTAAGAAGAAACTGTTACAAAAGCAAGCCAAAGGTAAGAAGCGATTGAAGGCCATTGGCACAGTGGATGTGCCTCAGGAAGCTTTTATGGCGGTTCTTCGGCTCTAGTCTAGATCTGCTTGATAATCTGCAGGTCAATAGCGACCCATAATCCCCTAATTGCGGGGGGTTATAACTCAGTTTGCATTCCCTGGTTCCCGTCCACCCACTTTATTTGATAGATATTCCGGACTTTTGGGTATTCCTTTAGAGAGCGTTGAAGTTTTAATGAACTGGTAAAGTTCCCGACGGACGGTCTACTAAATATTTGTTACATTTTCAACGCAGGTTGTGGGCTTACCCTTATGCAATCCAACAGGCTAACTCTTTGTGAGACGGTTTGACTGGATGCCTTTAGAAAACAGAGGGTTGTCTATCAATTCGCTTAAAGCTAAGGTCAGCAAAAATTCGCATTAAGGCTACCGTCATTGAATCCTAGGTCAATTCTTGCTCAAATGGCCTCTTAGCGACTTTATCCAGCAACGTGATATACGTTATCTGGCATTCTTTAAGCTGTCCTTAGCTATGGGTTAGGTCCTAGTTGCATTTGTACAAAATTTCTCTCTTAATTGTCCCTAAAACCTTCGCATTATGAGAATTTTAGTCACAGGTGGCGCTGGCTTCATTGGGTCTCATCTAATTGATCGACTCATGGAAGCTGGACACGAGGTGATTTGTCTAGACAACTTTTACACAGGCCATAAGCGGAACATCCTCCGCTGGTTGAATAATCCTTACTTTGAACTCATTCGTCACGATATTACTGAGCCTATAAGACTTGAGGCCGACCAGATTTATCACCTGGCGTGTCCCGCCTCCCCCATTCACTACCAATACAACCCGGTCAAAACTATTAAAACAAATGTCATGGGGACGCTGAACATGCTCGGTTTGGCTAAGCGAGTCAAGGCTCGGTTCCTTTTGGCGTCTACTTCAGAAGTTTATGGGGATCCTGAAGTTCATCCCCAGACAGAAGACTATCGCGGCAATGTTAACCCCATTGGGATTCGCAGTTGCTATGACGAAGGTAAGCGAGTCGCGGAAACCCTTGCTTTTGATTATCACCGCCAAAATGATGTTGACATTCGGGTTGCTCGTATTTTCAATACCTATGGTCCTAGGATGTTGGAGCATGATGGTCGAGTGGTCAGCAACTTCGTTGTTCAGTCATTGTTAGGCCAGGCGTTAACGGTTTATGGCGATGGCTCCCAAACCCGCAGTTTTTGCTACGTCTCAGACCTTGTAGAGGGGTTAATGCGCCTGATGAACGGCGACCATATTGGTCCCGTGAACTTGGGTAATCCTGATGAGTACACAATTTTAGAGCTGGCCCAAGCCATTCAAAATAAGGTGAATCCGGAAGCGGTCCTGAAGTTTGAACCGCTGCCTCAGGATGATCCGCGCCGTCGTAAACCCGACATTACTCGCGCCAAAACTTGGTTAGGGTGGGGGCCTAAGGTGCCCTTATCGGAAGGGTTAGAGTTGACTATTCAGGATTTTCGCCAACGGCTTGAGGGAGAAAACCGCTTGCTAACCCAGTCTGCCGCGTCCCTGTAGAAACTTTGTATTTAGGTGAGACGCCTTGATTAGCTTCGCCCTTTCATTCTTAATACTTTCTTTTTCAAGAAGTTTACTGATTGGGCGGCGGCTTACCAATGCTTAATAAAGCTTTTTTTGATTGCTGACTCGTCAAACTCATTCTTTTAGAGGATTAAACCTATGCGTGTTTGTGTTATTGGAACGGGATACGTCGGCTTGGTGACCGGTGTCTGTCTCTCTCATATTGGGCACGAGGTTATTTGCATCGACAATAATGAAGAAAAAGTAAAATTAATGAAGTCAGGGCAGTCCCCCATCTATGAGCCGGGACTTTCAGAACTGATGCAATCGTCGATGCAGTCTGGGCGGTTGTCGTTTTCGACGGACCTGGCGGAAGGGGTCGCTCATGGCGAAATTCTGTTTATCGCGGTAGGGACGCCTGCACTGCCTAATGGAGAAAGTGACACCCGCTATGTTGAGGCGGTGGCTCGCGGGATTGGCGCGAATCTCAACGGCGGCTATAAGGTGATTGTGAATAAATCTACAGTGCCTATTGGTTCGGGGGATTGGGTGCGGATGATTGTGCTGGATGGCATTGCTGAACGCCAGAAGGTTTTGGTGGGGGCTGGCGGCGCTCCTGTGGATGCGCCCCCGAGTATTGAGGCTGATTTTGACGTGGTCAGCAATCCTGAATTTTTGCGGGAAGGGTCGGCGGTGTATGACACCTTTAATCCGGATCGGATTGTACTAGGCAGCAATAATCCCAAAGCGATTCAAATGATGAATGAGCTGTATACGCCCCTGGTTGAACGGACCTTTGCGGAAGATACTTCTTTGCCGCCTGTTCCTGTGGTGGTGACTGATTTAAGCTCGGCGGAAATGGTGAAGTATGCTTCCAACTCCTTCTTGGCCGCTAAGATTAGTTTTATTAATGAGGTGGCGAATATTTGCGATCGCGTCGGCGCCGATGTGACTCAAGTCGCTCAGGGGATTGGCCTTGACTCACGAATTGGATCGAAATTCCTGCAAGCGGGAATTGGTTGGGGCGGCTCCTGCTTCCCGAAAGATGTGTCGGCGTTGATCCACACCGCTGATGATTATGGTTATGAAGCTCAGCTGCTCAAAGCCGCTGTCAGCGTCAACCAGCGTCAGCGGCTAATCACCCTGGAGAAGTTGCAGCAAGTCCTCAAGATTCTCAAGGGTAAAACGGTGGGGCTGTTGGGGCTAACCTTCAAGCCGGATACGGATGATATGCGGGATGCGCCCGCGCTTGATTTGATAGAACAACTGAATCGACTCGGGGCTAAAGTGAAAGCCTACGATCCGATTGTGTCCCAGAGCGGGATGCGCCATGGGTTGTCGGGAGTCATTGTCGAAACGGATCCAGAACGTCTGGCGGACGGCTGTGATGCTTTGGTGCTGGTGACCGACTGGAAGAAATTCCAAAAATTGGATTACGACAAGATGGCTAAGTTAATGCATTCGCCTATCCTGATCGATGGACGTAATTTCCTAGATCAAGCGCAGTTGGAAGAGGCTGGTTTCCGTTATATGGGGATTGGTCGATAAGCGTCATTAGGACAGGATAACCCCAGATAGCTTGTAGGGGCGCACATCTGTGCGCCCCTACTTTTGGTTAATAGGATTTTATTGGGAAGCCTCTACAATCTATTGCAAGGGTAGATTCGTTAAAGACATTTCCCTTCCCCTCATTGCTACAAAAGGGTGAATCTATCAGGAGGTTATGCGCCTCTGTTTCACTAGAGACTGATCGGATTTATCTGACGGTTTTACTTTCTCTATACGCTTCATCGTCGCCTTTTGTAGAGGCTGAATCGTTGTCCTATCAGCCTTCTGAGGAATTTACGTAGGATCACCCATGGCCAGAATGGGTAATCTAAGTGGTACCACTCATGAAAATAAGTGAAAATAACCAATAAAATCCCGTTGAATGCCCAATTGGAAAAGGGTGAATCGAGGGGTTTTAGGATGACCTTCACACAGCAGCGCACTCTGCCCGATGAATCATCGAATTATGGGATTTTATCTTATTGCATTGAAAAGTCATTGAAAATACATTTAGATCAGGTGATTCAGGGTTTAGATGGAATCGCCGCCCGATTAGGTTATTACGAATCCCCTGGTCAAAAATATAAATGGATGACTTGTTTGGCTGAGCAGACGGTGGACTTTGATCTGCAGGTCAATCCCCCTCATAGTGTTTTGGAAGGGCTGGAAGAAGAGGTGAGTGGGTTATCTGTCCTAGAGTCTATTGAGTTGACTCGAGGGCCGAGGAAATTTAAAAAACTTCAAAATCAGATTTCTGTTCATCTGTATGCTTGTCTGCTTGAGAAAAGTTTTTCAGGTGAAGAATATCTATTGCTCTGGATAAATCGTCCTTTAACCAAAAGGCAGGAAAAATGGTTTGAAAATCAGGCGAAATTGATCGGTAACTACTTGTCGCTATATCACGATTTAAGTTGTCAACAAATTAAGAGTCAGCTTTTAGAACAAGCCATCCAAAAATCTGTCCACCAACTTCGAAATCCGTTGGCTTTGATGGAGATTTACACCGATGCGCTGATCTTAAATTTATCAACGCTGCCGGTGCGCTCTCAAGTGGTTCAGTTCCAGGAAATTTTGGGTGAAATTAATATGCAGTTGGAAGCATTGTCGGAATGCGGCCAACAAGCAAATCTACGATTAGCTCAGTATGATGTTCGCTCAGTTTTTCTAGATAGTCTTAAATATGTTCAGCCTTGGTTGACTCAGAAACAAATTCAAGTTTTCGCTCCAGCTTCCTCGATTCAAATCACCATGGATCAGTGGCAAATTCGGCAAGTTTTCGATAATTTGCTCCGCAACGCCATTCATTTCAGCCCAAAGCTTGGGGTCATTACCTGCCACTGGAAAAGTTTCCAAGAAGAGGTTCTGATTGAAATTGCCGATCAAGGGCCGGGCCTCTCGGAAACAGATTTGAAACAAATCTTTAATCCCTTCTATTCTCGCTGTGACGGGGGGACAGGTCTCGGACTGGCGATCGTTCAGAAGATTGTGCTTGACCATCAAGGCCAATGCTGGGCTCAAAATTTGCCGGAGGGTGGCGCGAAATTCTCATTTACGCTCAAGCTGAAATTGCCTGTATAGAAGGCTTAGGGTCTTTGCGTCTGTTCAGTGTCATTCATAATAATTAACAGCTATGGCTTCATCTTCCAAGACGGTTCTGCTGGATGCTCCAACCTTAGTCTCTCACCAACCAATCTCCGTTCTGTTGGTTGATGATGACCCTCGGTTTCGTCAGGGCTTGCGGACCTTGCTGACGTTTTACAACTCAATTGGCTCCGAAAAATTCAGCTTGGTGGGTGAAGCCGCGACTGCGGACCAAGCCCTTCACTTAGTGCACACCCAACGTCCAATGCTCGTCTTACTGGACTTGGAAATGCCTGCGGGGGATGGCATTGAGGTGCTTAAGCGTTTGTCGGATGCGCCTTACTCCAGCAAAGTCTTAGTCCTCTCGGCTCATCATGAGGATGAATGGGTGTTTAGAGCGATGCAGGCGGGAGCAAATGGCTACCTCTGTAAACACAACCTCTCAGGGCAGCTTTCTGATGCGATGGAAACCCTGCTGAGGGGGCAGGTTTATCTTTCCTCTGAAACATTAACCAGTTTTTTCCGGTTGTTCCGGTTCTACGCGGGGCGATCGCTAGAAGCGGCCCGCAAGTTTAAGCTGACTCAGCGAGAGCAAGAAGTTCTGCATTGGTTAGTTCAAGGCGCTTCCAACGAGGAAATCGCCTCTAATCTCTACATCACAGTGGCTACGGTTAAAGCTCACCTGACCGCAATTTTCCAAAAACTTTCGGTTGCTAGCCGCACCCAGGCCATCATCAAAGCGCTAAAACTGGGCCTTATCAGTGGGATGCAGCAACCCTAGCTACTCCCATTGTTTTTGCCGTTGTTCATTCACGAAGGCTTCGGCTTGGTCGATACTGGCAAATCTGCCGGGATATCTGTCGATTAAGACCATAGCCAAATGATGGCAGTCTCTATTTTGATTGATATTAATGCCATCGGGAAGTGGAGAATTACAAATAAATGGCGGCGCTTCTCCCTCTAACTGCGCTTGGGTTAAATCTTTGGCGGTTCTAAAGTCAGTATTCAGGAAGATGGCGTTGCTCAAAACAGCGTTACCAAAGTTGGTGTCGTTGATATTGGCGGAAAAGAAGATGGCATAGCGGAGAACTGCGTGGAAGAGGTCAGCGTGGAAGAGGTCGGTTTTGCTGAGGTCGGCATGGAAGAGATCGGCGTTACGGAGGTTAGCGTCGCTGAGGTTTGCAGAAGCAAGAACCGCATAGCGGAGATCGGCGTTATGCAGATCGGACTGATAGAGATCGGCTTCGCTTAAGTCGGCGTAGAAGAGGTCAACTTCACTGAGGTCGGCGTCGCTGAGGTTGGCGTCGCTGAGGTTGGCGTTGCTCAGGTCGGCGTCGCTAAGGTCAGCGGAAAAGAGGACGGCGTCGCGGAGGCGAGCGTCGCGGAGATGGGCGTGGCGAAGATGGGCGTAGCGCAGTTTAGCGCCCTCTAACGAGGCTTGAAATAGGGATCGACAGTTGCCAAACAGCCGTTCTGAAAAATAGGCGGGCAGCCACTTTATTTGTTCTTGAACAGCACAGCCCTTCACTAAATCTTCGACGGCTTTTTTCTCTGTATATAGTCCATTTTGAACAAGTTCCGTCTGATTCGCTTTAACGCTGGCTTCACGGAGTTTATGTTCGATCACCCCAACGACAACCAATATCGGGATAATCATCCAACTTGCAAGTTTGATCGGATTCCTAAGTATTTTCACCACTACGCTACACTATTCATTACGTTGTTAGGTTTTAAATAGTCACTTACACTTAAATAGTCACCCCTCTAGGGGGTGTGGTATATGAACCCGTTATCAAGCGTTTTCACCTAAAGGGGATAGCTAGTCTAAAAAACGTTTCAAAGAAAGGCTTTATAGACAAGTAGTATTCATTTCTTCTAGAGAATTAAGGACGATTCAGTGATCCGTCGTCACTAGGTTTGAGGCTGGTGTATGCATATGCTTTGTGTATGCATATGCTTCAAAGGGGGGAGGGTACAATATATAAAAATATTCAAGCCTAACTTTAATTTCCCATTATTTCCTCGAGTCCTGGTGCTCACTACTGCCAAGTGGTTAGCCAATTGGATAATTTTTTAGTGTATTGGATACAGCGGGATTGGGGAGAATATTGGGTTATAAACTTTAGTTTAGGAAGGTAGATCGTTAGAAAGCTCCAGATTTCTTCCAAATGAAATCTGGAGCTTCTGAGTCAGAGGCTTCCTGGCCGCAAGTTTTGCGATCATGTGCAGAGGACAATAGTCTGACTAGGAGATTCACCTTCGGTTGAAGGTGCTTCTCTTCAGAGATCTCAGGAAAATCAGCTAACCTCTGCAGGTTCTTTTGACTGGGCGACGCTATTGGCAGGGGGTGTGGCGTTAGCGGTTGCAGCGGGCGAAGTGGAGGTAGACTTTGCTGCTGAGACAGCGATTTCAGTTTCTACCACTGGAATGCCCAATTGCTGCTTAGCCTGGGAGACGGTGGATACAAGCCCTTGTTTTAGGGCGGATTGTAAGGCTTTCCCCATGTCAGCTGTTGATCGATTAGCACTGGCTTCTTTCTGGCTGCTGAGCCAAGCTCGAGTGGAGCTGCCGAGGGCAATGGCCCGCTCCCCTAACACGGTAATCCATAAGAGGCACAACCACAGCAGCAGTAATAATTCCCGGAGTATGTTCCAGGTGACTGAAACAGCGCTTTTATAGCTAGAAAACGTTTCGGGGGCATTGAGGGTTTGCCAAAACTTGGCTGCTTGGGTTTGAATTCGACTCATTTAAGCTGTCTCCAATATTAAACGCATTGCATTGCAGTCCAACTTTAACCTTGCTAACTTAAAATTCCCAGATGCTTAGGCGTGCTTTTCGTCATTGATGGTGACGAGGGGATCACCCAAACAGTTTCAGGGTGAAGCCGTTTGTTTAGGTTTCCACTCGTTAATTTCCCACGACCTCTTTGAACCCGCTAACTTCCTACCAGCTCTTTGAACCAATTGTCATCCCACAGATCATCGAAGGCAGGGTCTGCTTTGGCTTCTTCTTGAAAGGAGGAATCGAGCCGAATGGCCTGTTGTAAACTCTCAAGGGCCATATCGTTTTCGCGTTGGAGGGCGTAGCAAACGGCTTTGTTGAAGTGTGCTTTGGGATAATCGGGCTCAATTTCTAGGGCTTTATCAAAGCTGCGGATGGCTTCGCGATCGCGACCTAGCTTAACCAGCACATAGCCTCGGTTGTCTAACGCCTTGGGAGATTTTGAGTTAAACCGGACAGCTTTGTCAAAGGACGTTAACGCTTCATCGTATCGTTCCAATTCAGTCAGGGCTAATCCTCGGTTTAACCAGGCGACGGCGTCATTCGCTTGAATTTCGATCGCTTTGTCAAATGATTTGAAGGCTTCCTCATGCTGCTGAAGGATACCATAGGCCACCCCGCGATTGACCCAGGCTTCATGGTATTCCGGGTTAATTGCTAACGCCTGATCGAAGGCGGCGATGGCGTCCTCACGCCGTTGTAGGCGACTTAGAGCCATGCCCCGATTCAACAGCACTTTGGCGTCTCCGGGTTGGAGTTCAATCACCCGGTCAAAGGCGGCGACGGCGTCTTCGTATTGACGCAGGACCCGCAGCATCAGTCCCCGCTGGTACCAAGCGTCTACATTGTCCGGCGTCAGCTCGATCACTTTATCCAGGGAACTTAAGGCTTCTTCGCGGCGCTGCAGCTCCTCTAGACCGGCGGCGCGGCTCATCCACACAGCTGCATTCGCGGGTTGAATCTCCAGCGCTCTATCATATGCAGCCACCGCTTCCTCAGGCTGGTTTTGGGATAGCAGCCGATCGCCTTTCTCGATGTGATCCGCTGCGGTTAAGAATAGCTCGGGTCGATTGGCCTGTAATCGCTCAATTTGGTCGTTTAAGGTTTGTAGTTTTTGCTGAGCTTCCGCCATGAAGGACTCGGTTACGAACTGGGGGGTTAATTCAGCCAGATTCTTCAGAATTTCATCTTTCTGCGATTGGGCGGCGGATTGAATCGCGAATAAGCGATCGCCCAGTTCATTGCGCTGTTGGGCGACGTCCTCCAAGGCGGAATCTTGCTGGTCTGCAAGGCTGGCTTGGAATTCCGCCAGCTTAGCGGCAAAGTCAGCTTCTAGGGTCTCCAGTTGCTGGCGCACTGCCTCACGGCGTCCTTCAGCTTCGGCCTCTATTCTGGCTAATTGGTCGCCTAGTCGGTTATCAAATCCTTCCAAGCGTTGAATGACGAGATCGCGGCGGCCATACACGACCGACCGCAACTCAGCCAGTTGGTC
The DNA here is from genome assembly GCA_030065175.1 of Leptolyngbyaceae cyanobacterium MO_188.B28. Lineage (GTDB taxonomy): Bacteria > Cyanobacteriota > Cyanobacteriia > Phormidesmidales > Phormidesmidaceae > JAKSDM01. Next base: position 18,890 of record JASJDH010000001.1, read on the forward strand.
ACTGAAGTCGGCCGCCAGCGCCGTCAGATTCTCTAGGGTTTGGTCTCGTTGTTCGACGACCCCGGACCTAATCTCCCCTATCTGCACTGTGAACGCGGCGACCGACTGTTCTAGATCGCTCAGCAAGTTCGCCTTGCGGTCTCCCAGTTCGGACCCTAAGTCAGACAGTTGGGCGGTGAAGTCGGCAGCGGTTTGTTGCATCTCTCCAAGGGCCTCAGATTTTGCCCCCGTCACCTCTGCCTGTAGCCCCTCAAACTGGGTCGCGAACTCATTCGCCGTTCGCTCCAGGTTGGACAGAACACCCGCCTTTCTACCGTCTATATCCATTTGTAGACGATTGAACTGAGCCAAAAACTCAGCCGCCGATGTTTGTAAATCCTGAAGAATTCTAGCCTTTTGAGTCTCCACATCGGTTTTGAGATGGGTGAATTGGCCATTGAATTCGGTGGTTGAGCGCTCCAGGTTTTGTAGGGCCAACTCTTTGTGGCCCAAAGCGCTGGCTTGAATGTCAGACAATTGGCGTTGGAGGTCCGCTTCTAAGGTCTTGAGATTTTCTGCAATGTCTGCTCCCTGTTGTTGAATTTGCGCCCCGGTTTCTTCTTGCAATAAATCGAGGCGGGGGGCAAATTCGTGTTTGAGGTCTTCCAACGCCGTTAAAGTGCGATCTCGCGCTCCCTCTACGCCGGATAGGAGTTCTGCGAGCGTCTCCGCCAATTCAGATTCGGATTGTTTCAAAGACTGCACCGTTGTCTCTTGTTGAGTTTGGGCGCCTCGGCGCAGCTCCGCGAGCCAGTCGGTAAATTCAGATTCTGATGACTGCACCGCCTGCAACACTTTCTGCTTTTCTGATTGGGTCTCTGCCTCTAGGTCAGCGAGTTGAGTTTGGCTGGTTTGCTGCAACTTTGCAACTTCACCCTCGAAATCTGACCCCAGTTTTTCTAGGGTTTGCTTCAGGGATCCAAGCTGTTCTTGCCAATCTTCTAGGGTTTGGGCCTTGAACTGGGAAACCTCATCCACCAGTTTAGAAAGCGCTTTTTGCTTAGCGGCGACGTTTTTCTTGAAGTTCTCCGTTTGGTCTTCCACATCATCCGCCCTATCCTCCGCATCCCGTAGGATGTTGTCCAATTCCTTCGTGGCGGTGCGGATTCTCCCCTCTAAATCCGTTATTTCATTCAATTGGGTCCGCACCACTGCGGCCACCTCTCGAACAACGGAACGCCTCAGAAGCAACAGGCTGGCGACGCCAAGGCCAATGAGCAACACCAAAGCGCTTAGCAATACGATGAAGAGAATGACTGCCTGCTGGTATATCTGTTCGGCTTGCTTTTGTGACGGCGCGGTTTGGGCCAACACGGTTTGAAGACCATCTGGTTTGGAATATTGAGCATTGGCCGCTTGAGTGAGCATCAATAGGGCGGCCAGCACTAAGCCGCCTTTGTAGATGAATGAATCACTGTCTGATTGCTTGCGCCTCATGGAGAATGCCCTTCTATGGCTAAGGGGGATTGGGATCGATTCAGCTAAGCCTATCCGCCAGCGGAATGGCGTTCCACTGACAAATTGATTATCTTAATCATCCTTAATCATTTAACTGATCTTACCGCTCGACCCTAACCCTGAAATTGGTTTCTATCCTATCCCCTATACATTATCGCGGTGTCCATCTGGGTAAATGGTGTTGCGATCGCACTCTGCGCCGTCTAGACAGGCCTGTCTTGCTTGAAAAAGGTTACATCCTGACAACTGGGCTTGCTGAAAATTTGTGCTGTTAAGCTTGGCGCGTGACAGATTGGCGTTCTTTAAAGTCGCTTGGCTGAGATCCGCGTGACTCAGGTCAGCGCCATATAGGGTTACGCCTGACAGATTGGCCCCCTGAAAGTTGCTGCACCGCAAATTAGACCTGGAAAAATTAGCGCCCCGGAGATCAGCATGACTGAAATCCGCTGAGTAGCCCTGAATATTGCTCAGTTCCGCTTGCTGGCCATTTGCATTTTGCAGATTCGTCTGACTCAAATTGGCATAGGGAAGATAGGCCTGACTGAGGTCGCTTCCAGATAAATTGCTATTCCGTAAATCAGCTTCGAATAAGTCAGTCAGACTCAAATCAATTTCACAGAAGTCTCGCCTGCCAGACTGATAGGCCGCAAGCAATTCCTGGGCTGTCATTTTTTGCATGTTATCCTTCACAGGCTATAGAAGCCGAGATTCTACCCAATGCCCCTACCCGTTTTAGCTGAGTATTTATGCTTAGTTACGAAATGTAAATTTACAGTATTAGCGCCTCCATCGATTCCCGGCTTAACTTTCTCTTTAGGCTTTGCTGCTCGCCCTTTTTCTCTGCCGTCGGCGTTGAGAAGTTTAGCTGTCTTCTGTAAACTGCCGATAGGTTAACGGTTTTAAGCTGGGTTGTTGTTCGCTTTGTCCCCCATTATCCGCTGTCACGGAGGCGAGGAGGGCGGCGGCGCCTCAAGTCTGATGGGGGTAAGCGGCCGTCAAATATACATTTCCCGTTGCATATGGATAATGAGTAGGTAGATGAATGGCTATCTTCTTCCTCTGCCTGGGCCAAGCGTTGGGTCGAGACGCGGCGGCGGCGCTCTATCATGCTGCTGATTTAAAGCAAGCTGTGGTAAAGTATTGCGATCGTGTCTATCGTTACCTTTACATGGATGCGGGGCGCTTCGGTCAACGCCTTAATTTAGCCGCCGTTCAACTTAACTTAGGCGTAAGCGGCATGGGTGGTTTCTTCGACGATAAAGTGAATGAGCTTCTAGGTATCCCTAAGGAATAAGCTGTATTATATTTTACAACTCTAGGAAGGCCTTTATAGACTTGCTATGACTCTTACCCAGGTTTCGGGCGCATTCCTGATATTTATTCTATGTCCAGTGATTGGCGGGCTTCCGCTAATTGCCTGGATTACCCGTAGTCTGACTGGGAAACGGCTCTCTCAGGTTGGCACAGGGAACGTGAGTGTATCGGCGACTTTCTACCATGGGGGTCGGCTAGCGGGTATTCTGGCGGTTTGCGCCGAAGCATTGAAAGGGGTCTCAGCGGTTCTCTTAGCCCGACGCTTTTTCCCGGATGACCCTACCTGGGAGGTCATTGCACTGATCGCTTTAGTAATGGGCCGCTATTGGTTCGCTAAAGGGGCAGGCACGACCAATGTGTTCTGGGGCTTTACTGTCCATGATCCGATTGTGGCTGGACTGACTTTCTTAATCAGTTTCATCAGTTTCACAGTTTTCAGGGAGCGGAAGCAGGGGCGGTTAGGGGTGTTAGTCGTTTTAACCGTGATGACGGCTTTGCTGCATAGCCAAAATGGCGCGCGCGTGCTTGCTGTGGCTGCCTTGAGCAGTTTGATCGCTTGGATTTATCATAAAATTCCGGATGATTTAGACATGCCTGTATCGGAAGGTCGACTTGAATCTCGCAAACTGTTTCGTTTTTTTCAAGGCGATCGCGCCCTCCTGTCCTTGGATCAATCCCTCAATCCTGAACGAGTAGGCAATAAGGCGGCGACCCTGGCCCAATTGCGAAGCTGGGGATATCCGGTGCCGAGGGGGTATGTTCTGCTAGCTGGAGATGACCCCGCCGCCCTAATCGCCATTGCTCAGCCATCGCCTCAGCAACCCATCGTCGTCCGCTCCTCCGCCATTGGCGAAGACAGTTTAACTGCCTCTGCGGCGGGTCAGTATGTATCTATTTTAGGGATTACCGCTCAGTCTGCTTTGGAATCGGCGATTACCCGCTGTTTTGCTTCCTACAACGGCTCTACCGCCGCCCAATATCGTCAAGACAGGGGACTTCCAAACCAGGGAATGGCGGTGATTGTGCAACAGCAGGTGCAGGGCGTATTTTCTGGGGTTGCTTTCAGCCGCGACCCCATTGCCCGCTACGGAGACGCTGTGGTGATTGAAGCGTTGCCAGGGCCCGCCGCCGCCGTCGTATCTGGAAAAGTCACGCCGGAACAATATCGAATTCCCATTCAAGACCGGGATATGGCGCCAGCGGATCCGGCTGGGGATAATCCAGTCAGTTGGCTTCTACCCGAATCTCTTAATTTGGAAGTGGAGGGATCCGGGAAAGTGCCGCCTCGATTGCTGCAACAGGTTGCGTTCCTGGCTCGTCACCTGGAAATTCGGTTTCACGGCGTTCCCCAAGACATTGAGTGGAGTTATGACGGCCAAGGACTCTGGCTTTTGCAAAGTCGTCCGATCACGACCCTTTCGCCGATTTGGACCCGTAAAATCGCCGCCGAAGTTATCCCGGGAGTGATTCATCCGTTGACCTGGTCCATCAATCGTCCCCTGACTTGCGGCGTTTGGGGCGAAATTTTCACCCTGGTCTTGGGAAAGCGCGCCCAAGGCCTCGATTTTGGCGAAACGGCTCGATTACATCACTCTCGCGCTTACTTTAATGCGTCTCTGCTGGGGGATATTTTTCTCAGGATGGGGCTGCCGACCGAAAGTCTAGAATTTCTGACTCGGGGAGCCAAGTTCAGAAAACCCCCTTTGCTGTCAACCTTACGGAATATTCCAGGGCTGATCCGATTGGTTCGGCGAGAACTCCGGCTGGAAAAAGATTTTCGTCGGGACGCCAAGGAACGCTTTGCGCCCACTATAGAGGACCTCGCGGCGCAACCAGCTCCGGGTCTCTCTCCAGAAGCGTTGCTAGATCGGATAGACCGGATCCTGGAGTTGTTGCAATCAGCAACGTATTACAGCATCCTCGCCCCCCTGAGTTTGGCGGTGCGGCAGGCCTTATTCAAGGTCAACGACAATGTTTTGGACAATAGTCAAAATCCAGAGGTGATTGCACTGAGGGATCTTCAAGAAATTGCGCGCACCTCTCGTCATTTGCTGACGTCTCTGGACTCTTTACCGGATTCGTGTTCTACTCTATTTGCCTTATTATCGGAGAGCCCAGATGGGCAGACGATTCTCAAGCGGATTGACGGCTATTTAGAGCAGTATGGCTACCTCAGTGAAGTCGGGACGGATATTGCTGTACCCACCTGGAAAGAAAACCCAGGGCCAGTTCGTCAATTGTTTACTCAGTACCTGATCAATCCGCTGGCGAATAAACCGCGGGAAATGGACTCCGGAGCGTCTATCGCCCAAGATCGGAAAACTCAACGGGTTCAGCGACGGCTTGATCTCAAGGGGCAAGTGACGCAGGTTTATAGCCTATTGCTGGCGGAACTGCGGTGGAGCTTTGTGGCGCTAGAGAAAATCTGGCTTTCCCAAGGGGTGCTCCAGGAATCTGGAGAACTATTTTTCCTGGAATTTGACCAGATTCGCCAGTTAATTCTCCATCCCAATTCGGATTTGCAAGGGAGATTGACTTCAGCGATCGCAGAGCGTCGATCTCGCCTCAAGCAAGACCATAAACTGACGCCGACGCCTAATTTAGTGTACGGGAATGAACCGCCTCGCATAACGACTTCCCGGTTGACCTCGTCTGCTGCGATCCCGGCTCAGGTATTTACTGGGATTGGGGCGAGCTCCGGTCAGGCGGAAGGCGAGGTGAGAGTCTTGCATACGCTGCAAAATCTACCAGAAATCAATGATCGTATGATCCTTGTCGTCCCTTTTACGGATTCTGGCTGGGCGCCTCTCCTAGCGCGTTCGGGCGGTTTGGTGGCGGAAGTGGGGGGGCGTCTTTCCCATGGCGCCATTATCGCTCGAGAATACGGCATTCCGGCAGTGATGAATGTCCCGAACGCCACTCAGCAACTCCGGGATGGCCAACGGGTGCGTTTAGACGGACAAACGGGGGTTGTGGAAGTGCTGCAGCGCAGTGCTGAGGAATGGGTGCAAAATTGACGCCCAGCTAGATTTTCCAGCTAGATTTTACTGATGTTTAATTGGGAAGGCTTCCCAGTTTCCAGCCATACATGTTTCCGGCCAAATACTAAGCCTTGTACGCTATTCCGTACTATGGAGAGGCGATTCAATAGCCTATCCTGATAGAAAGGACAAGGATGCGAGGTATCAAGTCTTTACGAGTCTTTAGATAAGGATTCGGTGTTGGCGAGAGAATTCTATTCAACGCCGTTGTTGTACGCGAGGAGTTAACCGTGAACCAGAATAGCCCTAATCAATTGCAATTTAACTTTTCTGGTGTAGGTTGTTGGTTGACTGTCATTGCCGGTGCTTGGCTTTTAGGGGCTATCGGGTTAGGGTGGCTGGTGAAGTCTTTCTTTGTATTAGTCGGCCTAATTTTGATTGCGCCTATTGTCTTGTTTGGAGTGTTTCGTTGGTGGCTTCAACGAACGATTGTGGAGGGACCCTGCCCAGCCTGTAATTTTACCCTAACTGGACTGAAAGGAACTGAAAGTGTTTGCCCAAGCTGTGGAACAGTGGTTAAAGCGGCCCAAGGACAATTCCAACGAGTTGCGGCCGAAGGGTCGATAGATGTGGAGGCGGTAGACGTGGAGGCTCAGCAAATTGAGGATTAATGGGGCGATGAATTATTTGCAGCTCTAACGTCTGAGTAAAGCTCAGTTCAGGGGGACAAAGCTTACTTTTGCTCAATCGATAGGTTGTAGGGGTTGCTTTGGCCGTTGCGATCGCCCACGAAAATAGAGTAGTTGCCTTGATTCAACAAACCGGGGGCGTTGATTACGCCTTGATCATAGTTGTTGGCCATAACGCACTCGTTAAATCCATTGGGACCGCTGATGAATAGTGTAAAATCCCCTGAGCTAGTTACCCGAATGTCTAGCGGGGCGAAGGCTTCAGTCACCTGCAAGACTTGACTGGGGGTATTTGCAATAAATCCACAGCTAGAGGATTGGGATCCGCCCGACATGCCGCTCACCTCAATTCTGGATTGGAGGGGGGTTTGAATCGTTTGGGCTGAGACATGCCCTGCTAATGTGACCACTGTCGCTAGGGCGGCGGGAATAACGAACCATTGCTTACTGTTTCGCTTCTGATTATGCAGTTTCATGGTCATTGCGCTCCTTAGCCTGAGTAGGTGATCGACAACTTTCATAGTTCAACACTAGCGCTAAGATCCGAATACGTATCCTAATCTTTGTGACAGTTCTTACAGAGGTGGAGAGGTCGGTTTATTCGATGCTTGATGGGTCTTAAATCGGGTTCAATCAAGCGGCGTCAATCCCTGTGGGGTCGACTTTGTAAAAACAGTTTTCTCAGTCAAATAACTTCCCCCTGAAGACGGGGCCATTTTTCCTGGAAGTGGCTATTATTAGGCGGTCTGAACGTGTTGATGATTGAGTTCAGTCTAGTTTGTTCTGCAACGGGCTGTCTGAGTCATTGCATACGGTTTGAGGCGGTTTACTGACGAGGGAGAAGGGGAATCGACAATGGTTCAACCAAAAATAAAACGAGCCCAAACAACAACCGTTGAGCCAGTTTTAGAGGTGTCCTACGGCGCTCGTTTTAGCAAGATTCCGCTTCGGGTCAAACGATTGCTTGCTTGGGGGGGGGAGGTCGCGTTTTTGGCGGTCAGCGCGCTTGGGCCTTTTCACCTGGGGGTGATGGTCGATGGTCGATCAGCGGCGGAGCCGGTTCCCCTCAATCCGGTACTGCTTCAGACCCAAGATGCGATCGCCCGTACTTTCTTCCTGCCTAAGCAAACGCTGGTTAAGACGGTTGCTCCCCTGACCAATCTGTTATGGTCAGTTGCTTTGGCGGCGCCAATCTGCTTAACGGGCGTGCACCTTTATGGATTAGCGAAAACGGGACAAAATTGGCCGAAGCGTTGGCTGGGATTACGTGTGACGACTCCAGAGGGGACGCCGCCTGGACTCCAGAGAGTTATTCGGCGGGAATTGCTCGGGCGTTGGGGAGCCCCGGTCGGGATCGCCTACCTACTGTGGTGTTGGAGCGGCGCTTTTCCGAGGTTAGGGATTTTGTCTATCCTATCTTTGCTGGCCCTTTTAATGGAAGGTCTTTCTTCTCAGCTCCAACGTAGACAGCGAGCGTTCCACGATTTCTTGGCGGATACTCGGGTGGTAGACGCTCGGTCAAGAATAGGCCCGGAGCGGCATTGGAGCCCGACGGGGAGATATTCTTCGCCTGGATATCCAGAGGGGGGGCATGGGATTCGCTCCTTAGACCGCCCTTTAGATAATGGGGGAGGGGGCGATGCCGAATACTCGCTGATCTGGACGGAGGAATCGGGTGGGCTGACATCAATTGTTTTGGCCCCGCGAGCAATGACCCCGCCTGGGCATTTCAATTCCCGGCGAAGTCGCCGATTCGGTTTGATGCTGGGGGGCGTCGCCTTGGTTGGTCTTTTGGGTTTGGCAGGCGTGCTCGGTTGGGTGTTGACGCATCGCCAACAAAGAATCCATGAGCAAGAATGGGGAGTCAGAAATGATCGAGTTTTTCTGGCGTTAGTGGAAATGCTGGCGTCAACGGCCAGCCCCCAGGCGATTGAGCACCGCACTGCTATCTTGGCCCTAGCCAGTAGTGAAGATCCGCGCGCTATCGCTTTGGTCGCTGATATTCTGGCCCAAACCAGTCATCAAGAGGTGATGGAAGCGGTGCAACAGGCGCTAGTCACCATTGGGCCAGAAGCGCTCCCCGCCCTCAAACGTTTGAATCAAACCTTACTCAATGATCAAGCCGCCCTTCAACCAGCCGGGACCTCAGGGCAGGGTTCACAATACAGGACCATCGCCCTGAGGCAATATATGGTGAAGCGAGCGATCGCTAAAATCTTAACCCTCTATAGTGATCAGCTCCACTCGGTTGATCTGCGCCGGACTGATTTGGGTCAAGTTAAAACAGGGGTGAGTCAATATCGCCTGGTGTTGGATCAAACCCATTTGGTCGGGATTCAATTTCGGGGCGCTCGACTATCGGGGGCGAGCTTTCGCAAAGGGCGCTTTTTTGGCGCGGGGGAAGACGCCCGGCCAGGGACATATGATGACTGGATCGCTGACCTGAGTGGGGCGGATCTGAAGGAAACGGATTTTACGGATGCCGACTTGAATCTGGCTGTCATGCAGAGGAGTAGCTTGCTACGCGCCACTTTCCATCGGGCTAATCTGATGCAAGCGAATTTAACCGGGGCGAATCTCAGCGGCGCCCGGTTAATTGGAGCCAATTTAAAGCAGGCTATTTTGAATGACGCCAGTCTCACCGGCGGCGATTTGACGGATGCGGATGTTTCCCATGCCTTGCTGCAAGGCGCCCGATTGGGAAGAGTGAGTGCGGTAGGCGCTGTTTTCCAGAATGCTAATTTGTCGCAATCCAATTGGCAAAATGCGGATTTGACGGATGCTGACCTGTCCGGGGCCAATTTGCAATCGGCCAATTTGACAGGGGCTCGCCTGAAATATGTCGATCTAAGCGACGCCAATTTGCAGGCGGCCCGACTACGCGGTTCAAACCTGACGGCAGTTAACCTTCAGGGCGCAAATTTAGCTGAAACAGATTTTCAGGATGCGATCTTTTACCCATCGGGATTTGTGATGAGTCGAGATCAATTTATCCAAGCCATCCTGGATAGTGAGGAGACTCATCAGTTTGAAGGGGTTGACTTTAGTCAGGCGATAAATCTAGATGACGACCAACTCACTTACATTTGCGCTCAAGGCGGTCTGCATCCGGCTTGCAGGGGACGTTGAGCGATAGGCCGTAAAGCGGAAGGACCGCTGATTCGCCAGTCAATTTTAGGGTCGAAGCGCCTATTGCTGGAACCATGCGGTTAGCGCCACTGCGAGGGCGTCAGCGGCGTCATCAGGTTTAGGGATTTTTTCCAGGTTGAGCTCCCGGGTCACCGCTTCCTGAACCGCATATTTATCGGCATTGCCGTACCCTGTCAGCGCCTGCTTAATTTGGGCGGGGGTGAATTCTACAAAGGGGGCTTTGTGTTGGGCGAGCGCCAGCATAACCACGCCCCGCGCCTGGGCTACCAGAATGGTATTACCCATTCGGTAAAAAAATAGTTTTTCAATCGCCACTAAATCTGGCGGGTATTGCTTCAGTAAATGATGGAGATCTTCATAGATCATGCAGAGTCGATCGCCGGTTTCAGTGTGGGCGGGGGTTTGGATAATCCCAAAATCCAAAACCGAGATCGTTGTTCCAGGCTCCCTAGGTCCGACTGAATCGCACTCAATCAGGCCGAATCCTAAGATTGCCAGTCCCGGATCTAATCCCAGGATTCGTTTGGCCATCTGAAAAGTTGTTGATTAGTTAACGGGCAGCTCAAGTTAGCGGACGCTAGAGGTCTTTAGGCCATTGACTTGAGCCCTGTCTTCAGCCTCCACAAGGCCAAAAACCTGCCGGAAAAATTTATCCACCTTATAGCCAGAATCGATAGATTCCAAAGGATCTTTCCGCAGACGATGACGCAGGCAAAGGCCAATCACTCTTCGAATATCATTCACTTCGACTGCAGTGCGTCCTTCGTAAGCGGCTAGAGCTTTGGCTGCGCGATTGGTGACGATATCTCCCCGCAACCCGTCAACATCTAATTCAGAACAAACCTGAGAAATCTTTATTCGATACTCGTGCTCAATGGTGACGGATTTTAGGCGCCCTTGGGCTTCGATTAATTGCTGCTGCAGTTCCAGTTGCTTTGACTGATATTGTTCGATAAAGGCTTGAGGATCTTGGTCAAAGGCAGCGCGTTGCTCCACAATTTGGACCCGCAGAGCAGGCTCCTTAACCGTATGGATTTCGGCATGCATGCCAAATCGGTCCAACAGTTGGGGCCGGAGTTCTCCCTCTTCAGGGTTGCCTGAGCCGACCAGGACAAATTGAGCCGGATGCCGAATGGAGATTCCTTCCCGTTCAACTGTGTTCCAACCCGAAGCAGCGGAGTCCAATAGGACATCTACTAGATGATCGTCCAGCAAATTGACCTCATCGACATACAGAATGCCGCGGTTGGCCTTGGCCAGCAAGCCGGGTTCAAAGGCTTTTACCCCTTCTGACAGGGCCTTTTCGATGTCGATTGTGCCGCAAACTCGATCCTCCGTCGCCCCTAACGGCAGGTCTACCATCGGTGTTTTCTTGTGAGTTACCTGAATGTTTTCAGGCGCTAGTTCATTCAAAACATCTGGGTCATCGGGAGGGCGATTAAATGGGTCGTTATTCACCACTGAGATCGCTGGCAACAGATCCGCCAGGGCTCTGATGGTGGTTGACTTACCTGTCCCGCGATCGCCCATGATCATCACCCCGCCTACTTTAGGGTCAATCACATTCAGCAGCAGGGCCAATTTCATATCTTCCTGGCCGATGACCGCTGTGAAAGGAAACACAATGCGATGGGGAACTAATGCTTGGTTAAGACTTGATTCAGGGGTAGAACTCACGAATTTCCTAGGCTTAAAGGTGATCTAACGGCTGTCCCTCATTGTGCCATACAACCCACCCATGTTTGAGTGTCTGGCGGCGAGACCGACGCCATGGAAGCGCATCCCATAACAAAAGGATTGGTTCAGCAGGCGACTCAAAACCGTTATTTAGCGCCATCAAGAATAAGGGGCTGAACAATATAGCGAATAAGAATGACTGTAAGTCCAAAGCTTACTCGCTGGTGTTCCGCCCCTGCTAACTTGTTATGAACGATATGAAACGATGAGTATTAACGGATGTATTCCTTCAAAACGCTGTTGCGGTTGGGATGGCGTAGCTTACGCAGAGCTTTTGCTTCAATTTGCCGAATCCGCTCACGGGTGACGTTAAAAATTTGGCCAATTTCTTCCAATGTCTTCATGCGGCCATCATCTAGGCCGTAGCGAAGCCGTAGCACATCTCTCTCACGGGGGCTTAGGGTGCCTAAAACGCTTTCCAGATCTTCCCTCAGAAGGCTCTTCGAAACTTGATCCTCAGGCGTTTCTCCATCAGATTCGATAAAGTCTCCCAATCGAGAATCTTCTTCCTTCCCGATGGGTGTTTCAAGGGAAATGGGAAGTTGAGCTGACTTAGCGATAAATCTCAACTTTTCAATGGTCATTTCCATCCGAGTGGCGATTTCTTCCTCGGTGGGCTTACGACCCAGTTCTTGAGAAAGCAGCTTAGTGGTTTTCTTGATCCGAGAGATGGTTTCGTAAAGGTGAACGGGTAAACGAATGGTGCGGGATTGATCCGCGATCGCGCGGGTAATCGCCTGACGGATCCACCAAGTCGCATAGGTTGAGAACTTGTATCCCTTTTCGTGGTCAAATTTCTCAGCGGCTCGAATCAGACCTAAACTGCCTTCTTGAATCAAATCTTGGAAGGACAAACCCCGATTCATATATTTCTTGGCGATGGAGACCACGAGCCGCAGGTTGGACTGCACCATTTTGTCCTTAGCCCGACGACCCAAGTGGAGGCGACGGCGGAATGCAGGCAAAGGCATATCTACCGCTTCAGCCCATTCGCCATCTTGAGGTTCACGCTCTAGAGTCTCGGTTAACTTTTCCCGAATCCTTTCAAGTTCCAATAGATCCGCGATCTTACGAGCCAGTTCGATCTCCTCTTCCGCCCTCAGGAGTCGAATGCGGCCTATTTCCTGAAGATAGAGGCGAATAGAGTCTTCGGTGTAATGCTTCTTTTTAGTCTGAGTACGACGGCGAGTCGCCTTGCCCTTTGCTGTTTTACTTTGTTCCTCATCCTCTACTGGAGTCTCAAAGTTCTCGTCCCCACCTTGATCGAGTAAGAGGTCCAATTCGCTCTCAGGATGCGCAATGGTTCCGAGTAATCCGTTCGCCTGGGTCATGCCGCTTTCCTCATGCTCCTTATGTAGGTCAAAATCAAACGCAGTCAGCTTAGAACCAAAGCATGCCGCCTAGGTCGGCAATGCTATTCGCCTAAATGGCTTAACTCATAAATGCAAGGTTCCTAAGCAAGAACCACTAGTAAGACACATCAGTTTAGCAAAGTGTCTATGGGTTCAGCTCCAAGAAATACGGCGCTGATACAGATGCACCACAACCTTGTCAGATTCTGCTAAACGCTATGAAAGACTTTCCGATTGTAGCTTTTCTGACAGTAAATGCACCACATCCAAATCCGAAATTCATTCAAATATTTAATCAGTTTTTCATATTTTCTGGGAACTTCCTTGTAGGCTCTACAGCCTAAGCAAGGATTCCAGGCTTGATATCGCCTCTTGTTCTAAGATAACGACTTCGGTCCAATATGGGAGTTGAGTTTGTAAAAAGCAATGATTTTGATTGAAGTGACGATTTACTTTGGGTTAAAAATTTTTAATTAGATAATATTTCGCTTTCCTGTTGATAGGAGAAAAGGCGAATACTTTTTTGGGGTACGGCCTATCTTTAGGCTGGTATGTGGGGCCAGATTTCTCAAGTAGGCGGCGGCTCTAAGCCTTGGAAACCAGCAGGCAGGGGGCTTGAAGCGACCAGATTCTAACTGTTGGTTTGGCTCCAAACTGAATTTAACTAGGTGAGTCAATGCCTATTTTTTGTTTCTGAATTGTATTGTCTTTTACAATTTCCGGATTAAAAATATTGTCGCCAAAGATCGTCAACGGTTACAAACTGATAGCCTTGAGCTTGTAATCGGGGGATCAATAATGCAGCGATTTCAGCCACATCCTCCCCACCGTACATTCCATCATGGAGGACAATTAATGCGCCGTTTCGCACCCATTTCATGATCCGTTTCACCACTGTTGAGACGCCGGGACTGACCCAATCCTCCGGCGCAATTGTCCACATAACAGGGCGGTATTGCTCTTGCCGGAGTTGTTGGAGAATGTGCGGCGTGAACAAACCATTGGGGGGGCGGACATCCCGAATTCGTTGCTTGACTTCAGACGGGGTGAGTTGACAGGCGTTAGCGATCGCACCCTGAGTGCGAACTAGACTTTGAGTCAATTCCGCACTGGATAAACGGGGAAAGGATCGATGAGTATATCCGTGAAGACCAATCCAATGCCCTTGTTGGTAGGTTGAGTGAGCAACTGCCGGGGCCTGTTCTACACAGCGTCCCAACCAAAAGAAACTGGCCGAAATTTCAGAGCGTTCCAGCACCTTCAACAGCTGTGGCGTATACCTAGGGTGAGGTCCATCATCAAACGAAAGAGCCACAATAGGCTGCGTTGTCTTTCCTTTCCAAAGACACCCCGGAAATATCGGTTCAAGAACGTGAGGAACAAAAGAATAGAGCGAGGCGAATTCCATCTCAGCCTTCCATCTCAGTGTCAAGTCGCCCAACAACAAGCCTGTTTGACAATAGCAGATTCCACAAGGGAGCTGAGTACATCCCGGCTGAGAGGCTTCACTAAGAAACCGTCTAAGCCGGGGTGATCCTCCTGATGAGACCAACTTGGATTGCTGGAGTCGGTCAAGGCGACGATCGTCACCCCATTTGTCTTAACGGTCTGGCGCAATCGATAGACTAATGTATCTGACCAGTTTGGGTTATCCCCAGACAAAATAACGAGGTAAGGCGCTGCTTGGCTTGCTTGGGCGACTGCCTGGTCGGGTGACTCGGCAATCAATACAGAGCAACTCAGCTTCGACAGAATGGACTTTACGACCTGAAGGTCTTCAGATGGCTGGTCGACAACTAAGATATAGCCCTGAGGTACTTTCATAAGAGCTGGGTTGATTTGCTATTAATCGTACCTGGATGTACTCCGATAGTTTTACTCGGAATCAGCGTCAGAAACCTTTCAGCTAAACTCATTCAAGCTAACGGGGGCTAATTTAGGGTCTTACATTTTTTTTAGGCTTTAAAGACTCAATGAATCGCAATATTTCTTATGTTTTTAGTAATGGAAAGAGTCATCAGAAACCCAAAGTTAATAATCTTTGATTTATCTCCATGCAAGCCCCATCTCCTTTTGTTTGGGCAAGCGGCAGACTGCTCTTCGAGCCGGGTCGTTGAAAAGTGGTTATGCTGTTGGGTCTTTACATGCAGCGGGTTTGCAATCGTGACAGTCCGCTGGATATGAATACTGAAGGTTGTGTAGAAAACAATACGTTTTCGGTCATTCGAGATGAATTAATCGGTTCCATCGTGAATGCTCAGTGAGCATACTCTAAACGGAATAGAACCGCTTAGAACCGTTTTGATTGATCAGGCTATTTCTTAATACCCAATTTAAATTCAGGCTTTAAACTATCGTTCTATTTTCTTTAGGTGTTTTCTTGGAGGGAAAAAGACCTTGATGTTCAAAAGAGAGGATTAATTTAAGTTTTTTAGCTGCTCATGAAATATCCATTAAGCTCAATTTAATTCATGTAAAATAAGTTTTTTGCTTGTGAAGCCTTTGATTGGATATCTTTACCGGTTTTAGGTGTTTGGTGGGATATTCCTGTGAGCCGAAAATTATCTGAAGAAAAAATAATTGGGTTGAGTTTCCGTGCTTGACTGATGTTGGATACTCGAATTCCTTCTGAATAGGCTGTTGAGGGATCTGGAGCGCCGTAACATCCCAGCCGTCAGTGGATGACGGCTGCTAATGGAACTTCATTCGTGGACAGATTCCTACGGAGCCAGTCTTGCCTTTTTTAAGCGATTTTCCTCATACCATTGGGCGATCTCGGGAGTCCACGCTTTAAAGTGGGGCCAGATGTGTTCGCAGAGTTTCTGCGCTTCCAACTGGGCGTCTGCCTTCCATCTCAGGTCGAGTAAATGCATCAACGATCGCACATTGGCGGATAGCACCCAATGTTGCCGGACATCGAAGGGCACCAGGCCCCGAGCATGCTCTTCGGAAAATCCCTGTTGAATTCGCGCCTGATAGCGACGACAGGCAGTGGCGCACCACTCTAGATCCTCTTGTCGTTGGGCCTGGGTGTACTCATAGCGTTTCCCCTGGCGATCGCTGTAAAAACCTGCCGGACGCAAGTAAAATACCTCTTCTACTGATTTTAGACCTTTAGCTGCGTCAGTAATGCGACTCCCGGTATAGCGGAATGATTGGACGTCAAAGCTAACCCCTACTCGATGGGTTCTAATCTGCTGCATGGTGGAATGGGGAAACCAACCACAGTTGAGCACAATTTGAGGATGCTCCAACGGTCCATAATGCCCTCGTCCGCCTTTAAGGAGATGTTTAATGACAAGGGCTCCGCTCTCAGCTTCATCGGGCCAGCGATCCTGCTCATCCCAAACAAATCCCTCCGCATAGTCTTGATGCATCGCTGCATAGATGGTCTGTTGGGGATTGGGGGTTTGGGCGATAACTTCAACCTTGAAGCGATCCATAAGCGGCAATCAGTAGAGAAAGAAGAATTAAGACCAGGGATGAGATTTACGGTTCTACGTATTCAACTTGACGAGGCTGGATGGGATGGCTGGATCGGACTTGACCCTGGGAGCGGTTAAGCGCCATAGGCCCTGCTAGGGGCGGAGTTCCTGTCGGTAATTGCGAGTTCGGGGAGACCGATTCAGGCTTGGGATTTAATAATTGAAGACTCTTCCTGATGGCTGCACGGATGATGGCTTCTGGTTCTTGCTGAAGCATGAGGCGGAAACAATCGGTTACGTGGGACCTCGGCGACAGGTGAGTGGCATCTAAGTCAAGTTGCTTTAATTGGGGTTGGGTCGCTAAATGCGTTACCTGGCGCACTGCAATCAGACGCTTGAGCGGATTGGGATGAGTCAAATCGTTGAGGACTTGTTCTAAATCGCTAGACTGCGGCGATGGATCCAAACCAGGCTGAGACATTCGACAGATCAGCAAGCAGAAGATAGCGACCGTGAAAAATCCTTGCAGAATATGCCCCGTGGCCAGCCAGTAATTTTCCGCTTCGGCCATGATCGAGGCGGCCATATAAACCCCCATCGCGGAGACTATACTCAACCCCGCCATGGAGATGGGCGTTAGCGTTAAGGACGGCTTCACCGCGTTAGGACTGGGTTGAAACAGTCTGGCCGCAGGGATCAAGTCTCTCTGATTCAACCAGTCTAGTAGTTTGAAGGAGCCTAATCCGGCTAAGATCGCCAACATTAACCGCCCGTTGATAATGAACAGCGTTAGGCCCGTCAGCGCCGACAACCAAATTTTATGCTCCAACGGACTCAGAGGCCGCCGCCCCTGAAGAGCCCCGAGAGAATTGCGCACTTGATGAGTGAACGTTTGGGTCAGCTTCGCGGTTAAAGCAAAAGTTTCCTGCCAGGATCCTGCCTGTATCACTTTACTTAACTTAAATCCTGTGATGTGTTGAGTCTAAGGCAATCCTAAGACAAAATGCTGTCAGCGGCTACAAACTTAAAGCATGGAATCGATCTGGTCTTATCCGTTTCCCCCCCTATTCCCCGGCACCTTGATCAAGCGCTACAAGCGATTTTTGGCTGATATTGAATTGGATACCGGGGAGGTGATCACAGCCCATTGTCCTAACACGGGGCCAATGACAGGGGTCTGTTTTGTGGGCGGACGAGTGCAGGTGTCCCATAACCCCAATCCTAAACGGAAGTTGGCCTATACCTGGGAAATCGCCCAGGTAGACGCCGCCGCTGAGACTTGGGTTGGGGTGAATACGGCGCTGCCCAACCGAGTGGTGAAAGCGGCGCTGCAGGCCCAGCTTTTTTCTGAGTTAGGACATTTCGACGCAATTCAACCGGAAGCTCGCTATGGTCGGGATAAGAAGAGTCGCATTGATTTCTTGCTGACCGCTCAATCAGAGGCCCCTTCCATCTATGTGGAGGTTAAAAATACCACTTGGGCTAAAGGCAATCTCGCCCTCTTTCCGGATACGGTGACAACGCGAGGTCAAAAACATCTGCATGAGCTGATGGCTGTACGACCCAACGCCAGAGCCGTCATGCTGTATTTCATCAATCGGGGAGATTGTTTGGAATTTTCTTCGGGAGATGAAGCTGACCCTGAGTACGGGAGGTTATTGCGGGAAGCGATCGCCCAAGGGGTTGAGATCTTGCCATGTCGATTTAACATAACCCCGAGTGAAATTTCTTATTTAGGGTTGGCGAGCCTGAAATTGTAGGAAAAGACAAAAGGAAAATTCACATTTACAAAAATTAAAAAAATATCTTGATAGTTACCAAATTATCCTCCCTTTTCCACAGGGCGCCCCCGCTTTTTCCACAGGGCACCTCCGTCTTTTCCACAGCCTTGACGGTTTGCCCAATCTTAATGATCCGTTCTTCCCGCAATGGTTTCTGGTGTTTTGTAAAGCTAGTCGAGTTAAATTTACTGACTTTTTCCAAGATAGAGTTGGGTATAGTAAAAAATAGATGTTATTAACTGTCCAAGAAAACTATGGCAGTCAGTCCTGTTCAGGGAGCTGCCCCTTCTCAGAGAGTGAAAGCGCAGGATACCCGAGCACTCAAGCAAGTTTTTGCAAGCATCGAGTCAAATAGTTGTCCGAGCGTTTACAACTTTCATATGCATACCACCTGTTCTGACGGCAGGCTTGGACCAGATGAGGTGATGCAGCAGGCTATTGCTTTAGACCTAAGGGGATTAGCCATCACCGATCACCACACCGTTGAAGGGTATGTCCAAGCGAGTGCATGGATGGAAGATTGGCGATGGCGAAATCCCACTTCCGTCAGTAAGGGGGATTTCTCAACCGAGTGTTTACACAATACTTTGCCTCATCTCTGGATTGGCGTTGAAATTAACGCCCTGTTATTAGATGTAGAGGTTCATATTTTGGGATACTCTTTTAGTCCCAATCACCCAGCTATTCAACGCTATCTTCAGGGCGGCGCTGCTCAAAGGTATGAACGTCAGGCAGAAAAAGTAATCGCGGCTATTCAAGCGGCTGGGGGGATTGCCATTTTGGCCCACCCTGCCCGCTATCGACGGCCAGCGCCAGACCTTATTCCTGAAGCAGTGAGATTGGGTATCGATGGGGTGGAGACCTACTATGCCTATGACAATCCCGCTGTTTGGCGTCCAAGTCCTCAACAGACTAAGGCCATTAAGCGATTAGCCGATCGCCATGAACTCTTAAGCACCTGCGGAACCGATACCCACGGGTTAACCCTCAGGAGACGATTGTGACGTTTGATCATTGTGACGATTGATCGTTGGGTTGCTCGGTTTGATTCTGGGTTTGCGTCAACTGGTTTGGATCAACACAGATTTCTTCCCCGTACTTAATCGGGATTTCAAATTGTAAAGCCTGATAGGAATCCCCTGGCAATAATTCTGGATTCTCTGCTAGCGCCTGGCCTAAGGATTGGGCCGCCCAGTTGTTTAAAACAGCATAACCCGTACTTTTTAGCAGCTTAGGTTGACCCATAATCTGTCCGTCAGGACTAATCAGGATGCCAATCATGGCTGAAGCAGAGGCTTGCGGGAGACAGACCCGAACAGGATTTTCAATGGGGTTTTTGATGGCCGGTAGTTCAGTCAACTGAGGCTGCAGATCCTCAACGGCTGATTCAACTTGAACATCTGCTGTCCAGACGGCGATCGCTTCTTTCGCCGCTTCTTCGCTGGTCAATTCAGCCTTATAAGCGTATCCATCCAGTCGATCTCTGATGGACTCACGCTCTGGCGCGTTGAAGGATAAGTTTGTCTGGATGCCGGCGTCTTGTTGGGTAGGTTCGTTTTCTTGGGCTCCCGGGTCTAAATTAACAGAAATGTGGAGTTCGCTATCTGTTTGCAGGCCGTCTAAATCCGTCACTCTGTTGTTAAAGTTGTCAGGCTCGAACCTGGGCAGTCTCCTTGCAGGCGCAACATTGGCAGCCGGTTGTGTCTGATTGCTTGGATTTGAAGGGGGAGTCGGCTGATTGTTGGTTGAGGAAGCTGTTTCTGGGGATTGGGTGGGGGCGTCTATCGATCTTTGTAAAGGAGTAGGAGGGATTGGCTGTCTTAGAGGCAGGGGATTTGGGTATGGAGAGGATGTGGGATTGGTCAGCGATCCGAAGGGAGGAAGAGTCGTTGGGATGGTGCTGAGGGGGGGAAGTGTTTGAATAAAGGTAGAGGGTTCCTGCCAATCTTGGGGTAACCCGTTTGATGGGAGATTCCTTGAGAATGGGTTGGGAAGGTTAGGGGGTGTTGTTGTCGGCAAATTCAAGGCGTCCCCTTGATTTAAGTCAGGAGAAAGCAGGAACGATTGGTTTGAGAAGTTTGGCAGGCGGCCTTGTTCCTCCGGGGTTAGCTCGACCAGAGGAACGGTATGGGGTCGATTCCAGGCTCCGGGATTCGTCCATGAGGTGAGGGCGGAAGAGGAAAAGCTGGGAGAAGCGGCGAATAACACGCCATGGATGCCTGCAGACGTGAAAACCGCTAACCAGGTCGGCTGCCGGAATGTCTGCAGCAATGGTTTAAGTGAGGGTAGAGAAGCCATAAAGATAGTCAGTAAGCGCCTGAAGATTTCTTAGACTCCGGTGGAGCTGAAAAGTTGCCTCTAGCGTGTTCTAGTTTGGTTGACTGGGTCATCAACCTAAGGTGGGAAATTCTGATTGAAACAGGAAATGGAAGGCAGTAGACGGAGGCCAGTTTTAAGGCCTAACCTGAATCACCAATAAGGAAAAGTAGGGGAGCTGCAGTCTGGGGCGTTTACTTAAATCAGCATAGATCACTTGATCAGGCTTAGTGGCGTTCTCCACGGCGTAACTATGGTCCAACAATTGGTGCTTGTCGAGGACTGACCAAACCTGCGGGTAAACTGAGCTGACTTTTAGTAACACGACGACATCCGCCCATGAAAGGGCTGTTTCTAAGTGGGCTACAGATTGTAGCGCGGGTAAGATAGCGAGTCGTTGGGCCTGAATTGTCAAGGGTATTCCCAGAACCGCCGCCGCCGCTAGGGGGGAGCAAACCCCCGGCGTTGCTTGGATGGAAGCCTCCGGATGCAGCTGCTGTAGGGTTTGAGCCAAATAGGTAAATGTACTGTAGAAACTGACATCCCCTTCTGAGGCAAAGACGACGTCCCGCCCTTTCTGTAGATGAAGCCAGACTTCCTCAGAGGCGACTTTCCAAGCCTCCGTGAGAATTTGTCGATCCTCTGTATAAGGAAACTTCAATGCCAGTTGCACTTGGTCCGGATTCAGCCAGGGTGAAATTATGTCCTGCGCCCTCCCTTTCCGTCCCTGCACCCCCGCTGGAAACGCCACTACAGGGGCTGATTTTAACAGCCGTAACGCTTTAATGGTGATTAATTCTGGGTCTCCTGGGCCTACCCCTACGCCATAGAGCGTGCCAAGTGATAGCGACGGCGCCGTTTTTTTTGAGTCAGTCACAAAATAAAGAGTTCATGTCCTTTACAAGACCCGAGTAAAAACTCTAGCCATATCCAGGATAAAGTCTTCCCAAGGGTGGATAATGCCATAGAACACTCTCCATGAAAGATCTTGTGAAGTACTTTTTCCTATCTGATGGTTGGACAACTGGCAGAATATGGGAATTTGGCGGTCTTTGGAATGAGATTGCCTGGCAACGTAAGCCCCGAATTTATCGCCTTAATCTCTGCATCGAAGAACATGATGAAAAACTCTGGCTCTATCAGGTAGAAGACGCCATCCTGATGGTTGAGGTCAAGCCCCAAGGTGGGAGCGATCAGCCGATTGGTCAAGTTGTGCTAAAGCGGTTGATCACCGCTGAACAGGCCATTCAACGGCTTTGCGCCGCCGAGTGTGTATCGACTATTTCCTCTGAAGATAAAGGATTGGGGCTTGAAAACCGGAATAAAGGCGTTGATTAATATAGTTCCTCTGATGAAGGATCCGCCAAATTGCTGATCGCCCGCTGAAGGGCGGCTAAAGAGCGGTTATAGCCCAAAATAGCATCGATCAGGCGAACTTCTGCATCCGTCAATTCTCTTTGCGCGGTGAGCACGTCGAGTTGGGTGCCAACCCCGGCGTCTAATCTTAAGTTAGCCAACTCCAGCGCCTCTTTAGCCTGCTCTACAGCAAGCTCAGCAGTTATGATATTGGTCTTATTGGCTTCCAGACTGTAGTAAGATTGTTCGACATTGAAACGAATTCCATTACGGGTGGCTGAGAAGTTGGTCTCGGCAATTTCGATATCCCGCTCTTGTTGGGCTGCCCTAGCCGCCGCCGCTCCGCCTTCAAAAAGGGTCCAATTCAGCCGGGCGCCGAAGCGATAAGTATCTTCGATTCCTCCACTCTGATTTAGAGTATCAGTGAAGTCGTAGTTGGCGAACAAACTAATCGTAGGGCCCAGAGCGGCAAGGTCTCTTCGCCGCTCCTGCTCGTTTATTTCTCGCTCAACCAGTTGTTGTTCCAGCTCGGCCCGATTCTGAAAAGCCAGGACAATACTTTCCTCAAGCGAGAGGGGCCAAGATTCGGCGACTTCCACGGGAGTGGTGGAGATATCTAAAGAAGGCGGTAGGTTGAGGCGTTGGGCCAAGGCTCGTTGGGCGACCTCTTTATCGCTTTGGGCTTGAACCAATTCCTGACGGGCGTCTGCAGCCTGAACTTCAGCCCGCAGCACATCGAAGCGAGTACCGACTCCCACTTCTTCGCGGAGCCTGTTGTCTTCCAGGTTCCGCTCCGTCTCTTCTACAAACGCCTGGTTAATGCGGATCTGTTCAATGGCATTCTGAAGGTCGTAGTAGTTATTGCTGGTGTCCAAGCGCAAATCCTCTTGAATCACCTCCACATTTAATTCACTATTACGAACCCGGCGTTCAGCCGCACCAATGGTTCCGGAACGGAATCCAGACCTGAACACGTCATAGCTGAGTTCCAGCCTATTATTAAAGTTGACGTCAATATCCCGGTCACTACCAGCGAAGGTTGAAGAGGTAGTGTTTTCCTGACCTGTTAGGTCACTATTCAACGTCAAAGTGGGAAACAACAGGGCTTGAGCTTCCCTTAAAGCCGAACGAGCTTGGTCGAGCTGCAGTAAGGCGACCTGGAGAGTTTCGTTATTGCGATAGGCCAACTCAATGGCTTGCTCAAGGGTGATAGGTTGGGTGCCAAGAATATCCACTTCTTCCGGCTGGGTTGGGAATAATAGCGGATTGGGATCAGGATTGAGATACTCCGGAGCGGCTCCCTCCTCCACAGTCAGTTCACTTGGAGAGGGTTCTGGGTCAAAGGGGGTTAATCTATCCTGACTCGCTTCATCAGTCAGGGGTGCTTGGGCCAGCTCATCGACTGTTAATTGAACCGGTAAAGCATAAGCATTGGCGTTGAATTTGATATATCCTGAGCTGGATGAGGGGTCCAATACCGATTTGTTCAATAGGGAGACGGGCTTGAAAGGCGGAGCCGCCTCTCCTTTTGCGCCGCCATCCCTTGGAATTGCCTGGGGCGGCTCATGGTCTAAAAGCTGAGTTGGAGACCAATGGGGATTGAAGGTAGAGTCAAAATTTTCTGGAATTCTGTTTGCGGAGGAGATCGGATCTGGCGCCTCTTGCTCAGAAATGGAGGGTGATTGGGGAAAGTGGGCTTTAAAGTGTTTAGGGGCCGCCTCTTTGGAATCAACGGGCATGGCCTTTGCCGAGAAAGGAACTAGGGCGATCGCAGATCCCATGCTCAGCAGCGTTAAAAGCATTGAAGAAGAGCAGTGAAAGGAGTTTTTCATAAAAACTGACTCAAGCGGTACGCGAGATAGGGCAACTGGACCTTTACAACGGTGTTAATATCCTCAGGTTTTGCGGCCCCCATGCGATGGATACATAATCCATCGTTTTCATAGAGGTTTCAGGATAGATTATTGTGGGCGGCGATAACTTTATAGCACCGAATCAAGTCAAGTAGAGCCAGCAAACTAATCGGCTCCCCGGCTTATAGAATACTGGAATGCTGGATATAGTCAGGTCCAATCTAAGAATTCTTTCAACTAACTGACCACTAGAGACCCGATACAAGCTTGAATCAAAGCTTGGGTATCTTCAATGGGCCAGATTGGCCGGTGCAGTTGTGAGCTTAATTCAGCCACAGACATATCATCCAAGAAAAAGGATTCTGCTAAACGCCGACTATCTGATTGTTTGAGCATCAGAGTAGGGAGTAACACGCCTGATCCCAGATCCTGACCCTGCAGAGACGTCAAAATATCCTGTCCCGTTAGGAGTCCAGTCACGGTAATCGATTGTCCCCAATAATCGCTTCGCAGCGCCGCCATTTTTAGATCTAATCCGTTCACTTGATTGAGCTGCTCTAGAATCGGTTGAAAAGCCTGTTCGACCGCATTCCCCACTACCCATGTGAGGCGGCGAGGAGGAGAAACCTCCGCTGGTAAAACTGTCGCTGCCGCCTCGAACTGTCTAAGAAATTGGCGAATTGAACCAACCCCATTACCAATTTGAGGATAGGTTTCGTAGTGGGATTCAGGGGGTAAATCTTGGCCTGCTATCAAGAACCATTCATCAGCCAGCCAAGCAAACGTGGAGCCTAACTGTTGTCTAAATTTCTCCTGTAGCGGCTGAACTTGACTGATGACCGCTTGGGCCTGGCCCCGACTGACGGGCGTCAACTCATCTTCTGCGGGGCGAAATCGAGTCAGACCCACCGGCACGACGGCGACGGAGACGACGGTTGGCAGATCGCCTGAATGGAATTGGGCCAGGTCTTGTAGAGTCCGCTCTAAGTGGGCCCCATCGTTGATGGTTGGACACACGACCACTTGAGCATGAATTTGCAGTCGATTGTCTTGGAACCACTGCAGGTGGGACAAAATTTCCCCGGCTCGGGGATTTTTGAGCAACCGCCTTCGGACGTCGGGTTCGGTCGCATGGATGGAAACATAGAGCGGCGACAGGCGCAGTTGAGCAATGCGCTCCCATTCCTTGGGCGGTAGGTTGGTTAGAGTTAGATAACTACCGTAAAGAAAACTTAGCCGATAGTCATCATCTTTTAGGTATAGGGTTTCTCGTTTGTCGGGAGGTTGCTGGTCGATGAAGCAGAAAGGACAGCGATTATTGCACTGGATCAGACCATCGAATAGGGCCGATTCAAACGCTAGGCCCAAGTCCTCGTCATAGTCTTTTTCCAGTTCGATCTGATGGATTTGACCTTGAGCGTCTAGAACTTCTAGCGCCAAACTCTCATCGGCGCAGAGAAACTGATAGTCGATTAAGTCGCGGGGACGTTGGCCGTTAATGGATACGAGTTGATCTCCCGGTTCAAATCCGATCTCGGCTGCAATGGAGTTAGGGGTGACCGAGCTAATCACGGCTGGACGAATTGAGGACGTGCTCATGGTTAAGGAAGGCCATGCTAGCTCTTGGCAGGCAATGGCGCTTAGACATTTTGTAAAACATTGGCGGCGATCGCGAATAAAATGGACGCCCCAAACCCCAAACGGTACCAGACAAACACCCAGGTGCTGTGATTTTTAAGAAACCGTAACAGCCAAACGATCACGATATAAGAAGAGATCAACGCTGAAACGAGTCCGCCGATCATGGGGATAAGCCCAATATAATTGGCTTGCGCATCCAGAAATCCCTTCAGTTCTACCAGGCCGGCTAGGGTGATCGCTGGAATTCCCATCAAAAAAGAGAAGCGAGCTGCGGTTGCGCGGTCCAATCCCATAAATAGTCCTGCGGTTAATGTGGATCCCGCTCGGGAGACGCCTGGAATTAACGCTAATGCCTGAGCCGCACCCATGCCGATTCCATCGAATAGCCCTAACCCGTCAAACCCGCGTTTGCGTTTGCCAAGAATTTCGGAAATTCCCAGAAATATCCCCATCACAATGGAGGCGATGGCGATCGCAGCGCTGCTGCGCAACGGCGACTGATCAAAATTGGGGAGAAACAATTTGATCAAACCCCCAAAAAAAACGATCGGTAAGGTGCCGATCAGAATCCCTAATCCCACCCGGAAGTCTGCCGAGTCAAAGCGCGACTCACTGGCGGCTTCCGCCATATTCAGCATGAGTTCTCTGAGATCCGCCCAAAAATATGACAGAATGGCGGCAATACTCCCCAATTGGATGATGGCGGTGAATGCTACGCCCGGATCGCCCCAACCCAGCAGAACCGGCACGATCTTCACATGGGCGGTGCTGCTGATCGGTAGAAACTCCGTTAATCCTTGAACAACACCGAGGATGAGGGCTTGAAGCAAATTTAAGCGGTTGAGAGAGGAGGCGTCACTGGTCTCAACCACCCCGATCAGCAGGGGTAGCCATTTCCCAACAAATAGATAGCTCATCATAGATAAGACAGAACAGTTAAGCTCAAATACGAGTGAATTAAAGGGATGGACTGGGAATGGCGCCATGCGGCTTGATCGCCCCCTTAACCGATTTAGCGGAGGGGACGCTAGAAACTGACCCATCCCGACTAATCCTGATTAATTGAGCTTCAGCCGCAGTAACTGATATGAGTTGTTCTCAGCTAGTTACAGTGACTGGCGTAATCTCTATGCCGTTCCGTCTGAGGAGTACGCAGAGGTAAGGCATCCCATTACTCTACAGATAAAAATCCAGCTTTTCCGAATCTTTCGAGATCCTCCTGATTCTCCAATACATTTGGGACTAACCTGCTGAAGAAGCGAATCGGATAGCCTGTCCTCAACCGTTGACGCCGGGATCATAGAGACTTTACAGAACCATTGATGGATTAGGGCATATTTGGAGACAACTTTCCCGATTGGAAAACTTTCCGGATTCCTTTTGAGCAGAGATTAGGCGTGGTATGTTGAGAAAGATTAAATACTCTAAGGAATATTTTGTCTTCATACAGTTCGCCAAGCGGTTTTACTCGAATACTTCCCCAACTTTCTCCTCAGGCTGCGCCTCGCTTAGGGATTGGGCAAAGATGGTTAGTCTTTGCCGCAGCGATCTTTTTGATCGTGGCGCCTGTCTTTATTGAGGCTCCGTTGGTGAGAACATTCCCCTGGCTAAGTCTATCTCTGACGGTTGTTGGGTTAGGGGTTGGCCTATGGTTAATGTCTCGACCTGCGGCTCAGATTTGGGGCGATCTCCTTATTGGATTTAGTTGGATCTGGTTATCGGGTTCTATTTACTGGGGATGGTGGCGCTGGGAGCCCTTACTACATCTGCCGATAGAGGCTGTCGCCTTGCCCATTGTTTTGGCTTGCCTGCTTTCTCAGAAAGGCAAAGTGGGGAGCTATTTTTATTTGGGTTCTCTGTTAGGGACAACGGTTACAGATATCTACTTCTACTGGGTGGATTTGATTCCGGCATGGCGGCAGTTGATGCAAGCTGAACCCAGTACGGTCCACTTCGTTCTTCAAGCCGCCCTAGATCAGATGAATACGGCTCAGGGAATTAGATGCGCAGAGATTTTGCTCATTTCGCTGTTGATTTTTGGGTTGCCCCCTTTAAAATCTAAGCAGCTTCACTGGTGGGCGTTTTCCGGCGCGGTCTTAAGCACGATCCTAGTAGATAGTTTATTTTTCTTGGCGGCTCTTTTGGCTTAGTGCGCAAAGCTGGGCTTCCCATCTGCTTAAGGGGTTAATGCTTGATGCCTTCCTTTTTTCCTTGTTGGATGGGTAACAAGTTTCCTTGGCCTCGATAAGGATTCACCCGACAACGATCAATTTGTCGACTGTCTCCAAACTTTACCGGGAATTGTTTCACCTCAGAAGCAAGAATTGTTTGGAAGGAGTCAGTAAAGCTGGCATGAACCCAAAAAGTCGGCTAAACTGAAGCCGCTGCCCTAGATTACAGCCTAGTGATTTTTTCTTTGGCATAATGAGTGCAGAATGCTTGTCTAAACCATTGCCCCCAGTGATGTTTTGATTCGGTCTAGATATGTTGGTATTAAACTTTGAGGGGCTTTCTCAGAGATAGGTTTTAGTGGTTTCAGATTCTGTGGCGACTGCACAACCCGATCCCTATTTAGTACTGCAGACTGAGTCAGGAAAGCGTCACCTGTCTCTGGTTGGCAGTAATTGTTGGACGATTGGTCGAAGCGACGATAACAATTTTGTCCTTCCGGATCGTTGGATTTCTCGTAACCACGCCATGCTCCAATGCATGGAAACCGGCGAATTTTATTTGATTGATTTGGGGAGTCGTAACGGCTCCTTCGTGAATGGTCGTCGTGTCAGCGTTCCTGTGACGCTCCACAACGGAGATATGCTAACCTTCGGCCAAACAGAACTCCAGTTTTATTGCCCGTCTGTTGAACCTCAGCCCAGTTCAAGCCTGAATACG
Source organism: Leptolyngbyaceae cyanobacterium MO_188.B28 (assembly GCA_030065175.1). Classification (GTDB taxonomy): domain Bacteria; phylum Cyanobacteriota; class Cyanobacteriia; order Phormidesmidales; family Phormidesmidaceae; genus JAKSDM01. Next base: position 46,871 of record JASJDH010000001.1, read on the forward strand.
ATTGATTCTCAGGATTTTACGGCGACGGCGACGCTCCATGTCCGGCGCTTGATATCAGTGATGGTGGTGGACATACGGGATTTTACGGTGATGACTCGTCAATTGGATGAGAAAATCCTGTCAGAGGTGATTGGCACTTGGTTTCGCTGCGCCGGAGAAATTATTGGGGAGTATGGAAGTTGGGTAGATAAGTATATTGGTGATGCGGTCATGGCGGTCTGGATTCATGGCACTCAGGGGGTTGATTCCGATGAGATGCTGCGCATCGCTAAAGCGATTAGCGCCTTGCATAAAATGACCAGCACACTTTATGAACAGTATCCTCTGCCCTTTCCCATGAGAATTGGCGCCGGTTTGAATACGGGCTATGCGATGGTGGGTAATACGGGGTCTGGCGATCGGCCAGACTATACCGCTTTGGGGGACACCGTCAACGCCGCCTTTAGATTTGAGTCTTCCACCAAACAATTGGGGCTAGATATCGCCATTGGGGAAACTACCTATGAGTATTTAACCCAGGTGGGCGCTAATGAAGAAATTTTCAAGCGATATACGGTCAATATGAAGGGGTATGAAACGCCTATTTTGACCCATGCAGGCAGCTTTTCTGATTTGGATAGATTCTTGAAGATAAATGGGGATGATGAATGATATCTCCGTTCGGTGAGCCGCCTTCTTTTTAGCCTTCGTTTCTTAGTTTAAACTCAGCGGTTAAGCGCTTCAAAGCGCCAGTGATCTCTGGCTTTGAATCCAGACGTGAAAAGAGTCATCAGCTACCCGCATATCGCTCCCAAGTCGCCGCTTTGAGCTTTCTACTGCTCCAATTTTCTCGACTTAAATTGGAGGCTAGAAGTCCTATTGGCGCAGATGAGATGGTAGGCTCTAATTAATGCGATGTATATAAATTTTGAATCCAACTTGAAGAGAGGAATAGGGTAGATGAAACGATTGTTTAGCGTGTTAACCATCTTAGGGCTGTTAGTGGGCTGCCTGGGTTGGTTTAGCTTTCCTCAGTCTGCTAATGCTCAAGTGCTGCACGGCCTCAACTTTCGGACGGCTCCTATCTTGGCTGAAGATTATCGCAACGCGGTGGATGATAAGCTGTCTACAGCTTATGGCTCTAAGCTCGACTTAAATAATGTTAACGTCGCTGCTTTTATTCAATATCCAGGGCTTTATCCCACCATTGCTGGCAAGATTGTTTCCCATGCCCCCTACAAGGCAGTGGATGATGTGCTCAATTTGCCTAATTTGAGCGAACAAGAAGTAAAAATTCTCAAAGCAAATTTAAAAAACTTTGCAATTACTCCGCCCGATCCTGCTCTGGTAGAAGGGGGCGATCGCTTTAATAATGGCGTGTATCGATAAGGATGCAGGCTAGACGTTAACGTCTTCTCTTTTATCCGGATATCGCTTCTTGTAGAGTAGGTTAATTTACGGTTGTGTTTTTTGATTACCCCATCTACGAGGAGCGATTTTTCATTGGCTAATATGGCCTCCACAGATTTACCCTTTCCGACCCGTTTTGACGTCTTGGTTGTTGGAGGGGGCGCTGCTGGTTTGTACGCCGCCCTCTGTTTACCCCCCTCTCTGAAAATTGGTCTAATTACTAAGGATACGTTTTCCCTCTCTGCAAGTGATTGGGCTCAAGGGGGAATTGCTGCTGCGATCGCTTCGAATGATTCCTCCCAATTACATCGCCAAGATACGCTCAAAGTGGGTTGCGATCTCTGTGATCTCGATGCTGTCGATCTATTAGTAGATAAAGCCAGCGCCTGTATTAACTCGTTGGTTGAGATGGGGGTTCTCTTTGATCGCCAGGGTGAGCGTTTGGCCTTGACGCTGGAGGCGGCTCATTCCCGCCCTCGGGTCCTGCATGCGGCTGACACGACTGGTCGAGCTGTGGTGTCCACCCTGACCGCTAAGGTGATTCATCGTCCTAACATCCAGGTTTTGCCCCAAACTTTCGCCCTAGAGCTTTGGCGAGATTCCGCATCGGGTGATTGTCAGGGCATGAGTTTAGCCTATCGTAATCAGATTGTTTGGGTGAGAGCAGGGGCTGTTGTCCTGGCGACGGGCGGCGGCGGCCAAGTTTTTTCCAAAACCACTAATCCCATTTCAAGCACGGGAGATGGCGTCGCCATTGCTTGGCGCGCCGGAGCGAAATTGCGGGATCTAGAATTTGTTCAGTTTCATCCGACAGCGCTCAATCAACCGGGAGCCCCCCGATTTCTGATTAGTGAAGCGGTGAGAGGAGAAGGGGCTTATTTGATTGACGCTTCAGGGCGACGGTTTGCCTTTGATTATCATCCTGAGGGTGAGCTTGCCCCTCGAGATGTGGTCAGTCGGGCCATTTTTAACCATTTGCGGCAAACAACGACCGACGAAGACGCCCAAACGGCTTGGTTAGATTTGAGGTCGATCGAGCCAGAGCGGATGCGGCATCGTTTTCCAAATATCATCAAAGTGTGTCAGAAATGGGGAGTGGATCCGTTTTTAGAGCCGATTCCGATCTCACCGGCCGCCCATTACTGGATGGGCGGGATTGTCACTGATCTAGATAGTCGTACGTCCATTCCCCGACTCTATGCCGTGGGAGAAAATGCTAGCACTGGTGTTCATGGCGCTAATCGGTTAGCAAGCAACTCACTGTTGGAATGCTTGGTTTTTGGAGCGCAGTTGAAATATTTACAGGTTGCTCCCTATGGCGCCAAAGGGGAGCAGGGTTCAATACCTGCAGCCAGTTTTGAGGAACCTATGAAACTTGCCCGGATGGATGCCTGGGAGGATGACCTTAATCAATTGCGGCGCTGGCGGCAAGATCTTTCTACGCTTCTGTGGCAAAGTGCGGGGATTTGTCGGGACCAGCCGACCATGGCGGCGGCTTGCGAACAGGTAGAACAGTGGCGTCAAGATTTTCAACGTTTACAGATGAGCCAAATCCTAGATCGGCTGCCCATTGGGAAAACGGTTGAAATAGATTTACCTGAAGGGGATCAATGCCTAAGAGTTTGGGCGGAAACCCGTAACCTTCTGGATATCGCCCTTTTAATTTTGAAGAGTGCTTTGTTCAGAACGGAAAGCCGGGGCGGCCATTACCGCAGTGACTTTCCGAAAACCGATCCCGCTTGGCGGGTTCATACTTTGGTTGAGGGAGATCAGCTGGGACAGTCGCCAGTTTAGTCGCCAGTCGATGCCGCTGCTTGGCCTTTGAAAGTAGCCTGAGAGTAAGTAAAGCGCCGCCGTAATTGCGATCGCATGGATAATTGTCGAGATCACTCTATTGCTAGGTGGTTTACTAGATAGCTTACCCATAGGACATCTTGGCGAGTACGCTGCGGCTCTCTACCTCTCAGTTATCCTACATACGTCGAGGAATCGCTGTGATAAGACTAGCCAATATGGGTGATAGAGCTAGTTGGTTTCTGTGATAAGCCGAGCCAGATGGTGTGATGGAATAAGTGAATCTTAGTAATGCAGATCACGAATGATGAAGGATTAGGTATCTAACAACGTCTATCTCGTGGCCAGGTAAATTTCTCACCTTAAGTAATTGGGCGTAATTAATAATTGGGCGTATCGATCAGATCCGCCCAAATTTGAAGGTAGTTGAATCAAGGAAATCATGGCAGGCATATATACAGAATGAAGAGGTGAAAATCATTGAATGATGATTTTTGACCGCTGCATTCTTACCCAGAGAAAATGATCGCCCTTGGGTAGCTAGTCTGGAGCCTCAATCAATTAGTAAAATTCCGAGGTCCGCTATACCCAGAGACATTCGCTAACGTGTCTAACGCCTGAGACCCTGAGTAAAACTGACCATTAATTTCCCAAGTTGGATATCCTCGGACTTCATCAATGGATCGACACAATTCGGTTTGGGGGTTTTGACCCTGGGAATCGCACTCGATATAAGGGATTTTCTTAGAGGCTTCCTTGCCAAAGAGTTGTTTTTGGTCATGGCAGTGGGGACACCACCAAGCGCCGTACATTTTGGCCCCGCTCTCCGTCAGATGATCTGCAAGCGCTAATTCGGCTTGTCCAGAGGAAGTTGTAATGGGATTCCCCGCTTCGCCTGGAATCGAACTGGCTGTCCCGCCATCAGATGGCGCGTATATCGCAAGAGTTCCTGTCAGGACCACGACCAGGGAGATAACCCCGACAAACAGAAGTTGTCCAACATCCTCCCAACGGCGGCCAAATAACGTCAGCGCCAGCATTGAAACGGTGAATAAAGCAGATGCGATGCAATAGAGACAGGCTGCTTTGATTTCAGAGGTCAGTATGTACATCAAGTAGCCGCTGAAGACTGCCATTGAGACCGAACCAATGAACAGTAGCAGCCAAGTCCAGCTTTCTAATTTCTGGCGGAGTTCTTTGTTTTGATCGGGATTAATTCCTAAGGGACTGACCGCCAAAATACCCATGCTGAGGTAGGCCAGACACCCAAAAAGGGTTAACGGTAGGCCAAACACTGTGGCATAGCGACTGGTAAGCACCAGATCACATCCCGAGGTGGGACAAGCGGCGCTTCCCCCCAGAAATTTTACAATGGTGAGGTAGGCTGTACCTGCAGCCCCAATCGACGCGATCGCTGCGATTAGCAGACGAGACCAACGATGAATCCAGGAAGTTTCCCGACGACGACTCATAGAACGGCGGCTCATAGGACCTTAAATAACTAAGCAACGAATAACTAAACAGCGAAGAGGAAGTCCCTGATCTAACCGATGTTTCCTGGCATGGAACCCATCGTTCTCATGGAGCCGAATCAGAGTCCTACCCATTACACAACATCTTATTGGATCTCGCCTCATAAGGAGAGATTTGACAGGATAGTCAGCCTGGGACCATCCTGTCCCATCCTAGCTTGAGTCCTTTAATCAGGACTCCGTTCGCCTTGGTGATTTAAGCTGGACAAATCCCATCGGTGAGGATATAAAGCTCATGAATGCACCGCAACTAGGGGTTCTGAAACTATTTCAGAGCGTTTGGAGAGCCCTTGTCGCATTGATTCTACAAATTGACCTACTCGGATCGGATCGATTGGCTGATCCATTTGTCCTCGCCGTTTTAGAGAGCTAGATACGATCACGCCATCTGCAGCTTGAATCAGTTTGGGAATATTTTCCACATTAGCCCCGCTGCCAATAAACACCGGCGTTCCATTCGCCGCCGCCTTCGCCAATTCTAAATCTTCCAGTAGGGGAGGACTGCCTGTGGCCCACCCTGACAAGATAACGCCGTCGGCTAAGCCTCTCTGAATAGTTTCCTGAACCGCTGTCGTTAGATTTGGCGAACCCAAGGGTCGCCCATGTTTTACTAACACATCAGCCAGAATTTTGACGTTGCTGTCTAATTCACGGCGATAGCGAAGCAATTGATGGGCCTGACCTTCGATTAAACCTTGGTCTGTCGCCATGACCCCGGTTAAAACGTTAACCCGAATGAAACTAGCGCCTACACAGGTCGCGATCGCCAAGGCGCTATGGGCGTCATTTCGTAAAACGTTAATGCCAATTGGGAGAGTGACTAGTTGCATTACATGATGCACAATCAGGCTCATGGCGCTAACGACCGCGGGATCAACCCGATCCTTTGTAAAGGGCGCATCAAAGAAATTTTCGACAAGAATGCCGTCAACCCCTCCTGACGCCAATGCGGTCGCCTCTTGCTCAGCTCGCTCAATCGTCGCTTTCAAACTACCCTGCCAACGGGGAGACGTGGGCAAGGGCGACAAATGAACCACACCGATAGCTGGGTTTGGAGTTTTAAAGATTTGGTTTAAGTCCACTTGATGTATCGTCTCGGACTCCGCGATGTTCAAAATAAGTCGTAACAGGACAGTGAGTTATTATTCCCAATTTACCCTAACAGGGAATCTACCTTTTACGGTCTTTCTAACTCTTCCAATCCTTTCCAGGAATTATCGGCTAATAAGGCCAGGCTGTTAATTTAACGGATTTTCGGCTCCTGGAAGAATATTTTGAGAGATTCTTACTGTTAATTATGTATAGTTATGTTATGATACTTGACTAGAGATAGAAATTAACGTTGGAATGCTGGAGGATTTCATCAAGAGCCTCATTTTTAGTTTTTTTGAGGATCCTCTTACGATCACTGGCATGACTTTTAATTCTATGGGGTTGCGTTATAGGTGAGGCGCTGAGTTGTCCGTTGAGGATCGCTACGCCCTCATGGCCAAATTTCAGTTTCCCTGACATTGAAGTTGAATCGTTGAATTTATTTCTTAAGCCTTAGAAGTTTTTGTGTATGAGGCATAAACCAACCGTCGCGGTTGCTCATTTGGGCTGCGAGAAAAATCGCGTTGACACCGAACATATGCTTGGCTTGCTTGTCAAGGCTGGCTATGGTGTCGATAATAGCGAGGAGTTGGCGGATTACGTCATCGTTAATACCTGTAGTTTCATTGAGTCTGCTCGACAAGAATCTGTCCGTACCTTGGTTGAGTTAGCGGAGGCGAACAAGCGAATTGTTATTGCGGGCTGCCTGGCCCAGCATTTTAAGGATGATTTGCTAGAGGAGCTGCCGGAAGCAGTTGCCTTGGTCGGAACGGGAGATTACCACAAGATTGTTGAGGTGATAGAGCGGGCGGAAGCAGGTGAGCGAATAAAGGCGATTTCAGAGCAGCCTACCTACATTGCCGACGAAACAATTCCCCGATATCGAACCACCTCTGAGGGCGTCGCCTATCTGCGAATTGCCGAAGGGTGCGACTATCGGTGCGCTTTTTGTATTATTCCCCATTTACGGGGCAATCAGCGATCCCGACCGATTGAGTCAATTGTAGCTGAGGCGAAACGACTGGCTTCGGAAGGGGTTCGGGAACTGATTTTGATATCTCAAATCACCACCAATTACGGTGTGGATATCTACGGTAGGCCCAAACTGGCGGAGCTTTTGTGGGCTTTGGGAGAGGTGGATATTCCCTGGATTCGGATGCATTACACCTATCCCACCGGTCTGACCCCCGACGTGATTCAAGCTATTCAGGAAACTCCGAATGTCCTGCCCTATTTAGATCTTCCTTTGCAGCACTCTCACCCAGAAATCCTCCGAGCCATGAATCGGCCTTGGCAAGGGCGGGTTAATGACAGCATCGTTGAACAACTAAAAAGTGCTTTACCGGATGCTGTAATGCGCACTACCTTCATTGTCGGTTTCCCCGGGGAAACGGATGAACATTTTGAACATCTGCTGCAATTTGTTCAACGCCATCAATTCGATCATGTGGGTGTTTTCACCTTTTCACCCGAGTCTGGAACGCCTGCTTTTAACTTGCCGAATCAACTTTCCCAAGTCGCTAAGGACCAGCGTCGGGAAGAGTTGATGTTTGCTCAGCAGGAAATCTCTTTCCGCCGTCATCAGTTAGAAGTTGGCAAGGTTGTAGATGTCTTGATCGAGCAGGAAAATCCGCTGACGGGCGATTTGATTGGCCGATCAGCTCGCTTTGCGCCTGATGTCGATGGTCTTGTCTATGTCAAAGGGACAGCTACGCTCGGTAAACTCGCCCGTGTGGCGATTGAGGCGGCTGACACCTATGACTTATATGGTTCAGTTTATTCCGAGACGCCTGCATCGGCGTCTTTTGTTCAATAGTTAAGGAGACTCAATGACCCTTTCTTTCACCAGCCTTGGGTTATCTGAAGCACATGCGCGTCATTTAGAAAAAATCGGCTTCACAGCGCCCACTCCCATTCAGGCTCAAGCGATACCTCATCTTCTGTCAGGTCGAGACGTCGTCGGTCAAGCGCAAACTGGAACGGGCAAGACGGCAGCTTTTTCATTGCCGTTGTTAGAGCAAATTGATACGGCCAATTCCTCTGTTCAAGCACTGATTTTGACGCCGACGCGTGAGTTGGCTGTTCAGGTCTGCCAGTCTATCCTTAGCTTCAATGACAACCGCCGCCTCCAGATTATGGCTGTTTATGGCGGTCAATCGATTGAGAGGCAATTGCAACGGTTAAGAAGAGGCGTTCATCTTGTCGTGGGAACTCCTGGTCGAGTTTTGGATTTGCTGAGTCGTGGCAGTTTGAAACTGGATCGACTGAATTGGTTGGTTTTGGATGAAGCAGATGAAATGTTAAACATGGGCTTCATTCAAGATGTGGAGAGAATTTTGAATCAAGCCCCGCCTGAGCGACAAACCGCTTTCTTCTCCGCCACCATGGCTCCGCCGATTCGAGAATTGGCGGCCAAGTTTTTACGATCCCCGGTCACCGTCACGGTGGAACAGCCCAAAGCCGCCCCCGCGAAGATTAATCAAGTGGCTTATGTGGTTCCCCGAGGGTGGACGAAAGCCAGATCATTACAGCCCATTCTAGAAATGGAAGATCCTGAATCCGCCTTGATTTTTGTCCGGACTCGGCGGACAGCAGCGGATCTAACCCGTCAACTTCAGGCGGCTGGCCATAGTGTGGATGAGTATCACGGCGATTTGACTCAGTCGCAACGAGAGCGGTTGCTATTGCGGTTTAGGCAGCGTCAGGTGAGATGGGTGGTAGCCACCGATATCGCCGCTCGGGGATTACATGTGGAAAACTTGACCCATGTGATCAATTACGAGCTGCCCGATAGCCCTGAAAGCTATGTTCATCGAATTGGCCGTACCGGTAGAGCTGGTAACGAGGGCCGAGCGATCTCCCTGGTCAGTCCACTAGAAAAATATAAGCTGCGCCAGATTGAGAACCATATTCATCAGAAATTGGAGTTTGGGAAAATTCCAACTCGAGCTGAGATTGCCGCCCGTCATCTGGAGAAGTTACAGACCCAGATTCAAGAAGCGATTGTGGGTGAGCGCATTGCTTCCTTTTTACCCATCGTGTCTCAGTTGAGTGAAGAGTACGATCCCCGTACGATTGCCGCCGCCGCCCTACAAATGGCTTACGATCAAACTCGTCCATCTTGGATGAGATTAGACTCTAAGCATGCTGACAATGACTCAAAGTCACATCCAAGATCTGCGGGGTCTCCTCCCAAACCCAAAAAGGTTATCAAACGAGTTGGAACTTCCACTTCCGTCCAACGGGATCCAGGATAGGGCTGGCCGGGTTCAATGGTTAAATTAGACGTTGTTTGTGGTCTACACTGTGTCTTCTGATTGTCTACACCCGATACTCCCCTGATGGTCAAAGATTTTTTGGGATTCAGAGGGGTCGGGTGTGAGTCACTAGGCATAAGTCTGATTTTCAACTTCTCGCTGGACCCTTAGCGATTTTGAATTTTCGATTTAGCGATTTCCTCGAGTAATACTTCTGGTTGTTCTGTTCCCGCTCCTTTGTCCCCTCCACTCCTGAATCTCAGTCAAACAATTTTTTTGAAAAAGGATTGTGAATCCTTCCTTTCTCATTAAACTGTGTATTAATTTGCATCCCCCTCCAGGTCGTCTGGAATACAATGAAGTGTAAAGGGAATCCAGATTCCACAGTAAATTGCTTGGGGTGGTTGATGGTATGTTGGTTATTCTGACGGATAAACAGCTTTTCTCAACTCAAAAGGTTTGTAAGGGATGTCTAATGGCCAATCGCCAAGGGCAACCCAGGTGGCGGGAAGGAAAATTACGGTGTGGTCGTTTGCTGGAAAAGTTAGTTGATGACCAGCCTGATCAATACGAATGCCAGATGGGGTTTCGCCTCGCCAATATTGAGTAAACAGACCTATATTCGGCGGGTGTTAATTGATTTTGGAAATTTTCTTGATTTTCTTGGATAAATAGCTCCGAAATCAGAAGCCGGTAATTAAGCTGGATTCTGATTTTTGATTTATGGGCAATTGCCCACTTTGTAGCGCCCTTTACTCTACGTTGCTAAGAAGATAGAGCGCTTGCGCTATCGTGGAGGTTGATGCGCTACTTGTCGAACTTATACTACATTTGGGAGTTTCCAGGATGAATTGGCGAGGATCACCCACCGTTTCAGACCGATTGCTTGCGACTCTGCCTTATCTACTGCCGTTGACGATTGCAGTAGCTTACTTTTCAGGGCCATTTTTCTCACAATTTCCTTTTCTTTTTATCTTCTTTCAACCTCTATTGCCTTTAATTCAAATCTTAAACCTCCCATTTGCAATCATTATTATCTTCTTTGCACTTCTATTACTGGTGGTGCGTAATTCAAGCATCAGCCACTTTATCCGTTTTAATACTATGCAGGCGATTTTGCTCGATATCGCTCTGTTTATCTGCAGCCTGCTTTTACAACTTCTAGGTATTGCCTCCCCTAGTGGACCAATCATAGAAACGCTGTTTAACGTGATTTTCTTAGGCTCTGTGGCGGCTGTTGGTTATTCTGTAGTGCAAACCCTTATGGGGCGTTATGCTGAGATACCTACGATTTCTGATGCGGTTCACATGCAGGTGAGGTAGAAGCTGACTGCTTAGCTAGACGCCTTGGTGCGTTTGTGCATCTTCTGAGGCAGGGTGTCTAGCTTCGACGGTGTTTTCCAGAGACCCTATCCCCTCAATTTCTACGCGAACGTGATGCCCCACTTGCATGGGACCAATTCCTTTGGGCGTACCGGTCAAGATGACATCGCCAGGGAGCAACGTCATTACTTGACTAATGTAAGCGACCAGTAAATCGGGCTTAAAGACCATTTCATCTAAACTCGCAGATTGGACGGGGTTAGGATTGTCATTAATAAATGTTTGGAGGCGTGCGCCGGGGCTCAGTTCTCTGACTATCCAGGGTCCCAGCGGGCAAAACGTATCGAATCCTTTGGCTCGGGTCCATTGTGCGTCTTGCTTTTGCAAATCCCGAGCAGTCACGTCATTAGCGATAGTGTATCCCCAAATCTTGGATTGGGCCTCTTCAAGCGGGCAGTCACTACATCGCTCGCCAATAATGACTGCCAATTCCCCCTCATAATCCACTCGTTTAGATTGATGTGGATAGAGGATGGATGTGTGGGTGGCAATGATGGAAGTAGAGGGCTTGAGGAAGAGGAGAGGCTCTTGAGGAGGGGCGGAACCCATTTCAGCCGCATGCCCAGCATAATTTTTGCCGACAGCCACCACCTTAGACGGGGCGCAGGGGGCCAGCAGATGATAGCTATTGGGCGATAGCTCTTCATCGGTTATCTGACCTTTTAGCCAGGGGGGAGCATCCAGAACCCGTACACTCCGGTCGAGTTGTAATAGACCATAATGAAGCTGACCCCCTTGAGATTCCACTCGAACGTAGCGTTGCGCCATATTGCCTGTTAAGTTCTTGCTATGATTGTAAGTCCTTGCCTTTAGTCTCAGGACAGGAATGTTCATGAAGTTGCTCTTTGCAAAGCTTAAGGCGTTTTCGTGATTAATCCCCTGGGAATTGAAGGCCACTTAGTCCAAAAGGAGTTGTTTTTGATGAGTTACGTGTACGAAACAATGTACATTCTGCGTCCTGATTTGGGCGATGAATCTATCGATCAGGCCATTGGCAGGTATCAATCTATTTTGCAGGAGCAAGGCGCTGAGATTGTTGAAACTCAACATCGCGGTAAGCGGCGTCTTGCCTATGAAATCGATCGCCATAGAGAGGGGATTTACATCCAGATGAACTATCAAGGGCCTGGGAGTGTTGTGGCTCAACTGGAGCGGGCGATGCGGCTGAGTGAAGAGGTAATTCGCTATCTAACGGTCAAGCAAGAAGTTGCCCAAGAGAATTCTCCTGTATCGGCGGCTGATGTCGATGGAGCGGAGGTTGCATAAGCAATTGGGTTAATGGATAGGGATCAGAGTGAACCATCCAGTATCCAATCTGCAAGGTTGATTGAGTAGACGGTCGAATTTTTGATAAATTCCAAAAGCGTCTTACCCTAACCAGTCACTAATGTTTTTGCTTGAAGAGGCGTATCGTTCTCGATGCGCCTCACTTTTTTGCCTGGGTTTGCCCCAATTTTCATTGGCCATCCAAAAGTCAAGTGATGTGAAGAGGTCCTAATTGAGAATTGCAAGGAAATTGACTAAATTGAGCGCCATTTTTCTAGTTAGGTGATACATTTAGCAGCACATTGTGGGCTTGGGTCTTTTAGGAATCCCAAGAGTCCCTGAAAAACGCAACTATAGTCTATTTGGATTGGAGCGCCCCGTGACTCAGCTTGCTTATCTAAATCTTTCAGAAAGCCACGCAGAAGTTGCTCGACTTCAAGAAGAGCTTCAGATGCGAGACCAATTGGTTCAGCAACTTTCTCAAGAGCTTTTCCGTATGGTCAAGGGCAACACGAACTTCCTGCCTAGCCCACAGGTCTCTGAACACCACCAAGCCGAAGTGCGAGCATTGCGAGAGCAACTGCAGGGGGTTGAGCAGCAAGTTGCCTTTTATCAAGAACAGCTTGAGGATCGGGATGGTGAAATTTATCAACTGAGGCAAACGGTTCAGGAACTGACGGATCGCTCTAGGATGCTGGAGCAGGTTGTTCAGGAGTTGCCAAAAGTTTATCGCCAGAAATTTAAAGAGCGCATGACGGTTGTCAGAGAGAGGGTGTCTCAGATTCAGCGGGAAAACCGTCAGCTGCAGGCTGAATTACAGAGTGTGAGTTACCGCTTGGCTGTGAGGACTCGCCGTGTTCATGAACCTGATTTGCCAAGTTTTACCCAACCGATTATGGGATCGGTCAGTATGCCTAGCTTTGGTAATGCTTGAATGGGTTGCTTAAGTATGAGGCGCTATAGGGATAACAGTACAGTGTAGAGTTTTTTATATCTTTTTGAAGATCCACCCGTATGTAAGGATTGAGGTGTCTTCAGGCGTTTCCTAGGTTTTCAGATTGACACTGGCTTAAGAATTGAGTCAAGATTTGAGAAGATTACAAAACTTCGTAACGTCTTATACCTCATGTCTTTTGAGTTGATATCCCTGGATACTCTCGAGTTGGTTGCAAGTGAGTATGGTTACTGGGCTGTTTTCTTGGGGATCGTTCTGGAAAACATGGGTATTCCGATTCCCGGTGAGACTGTCACATTGGTCGGCGGTTTCTTAGCAGGCAGCGACGAATTAGAGTATGGTTACGTGCTGGCGACTGCTTCAAGCGGCGCTTTTCTAGGTGGGTGTTTAGGGTATGGAATTGGGCTTTGGGGTGGTTGGCCTTTACTCAATCGTTTAGGTCAGCTGTTTCGGATTGAGGAACAGAAGCTGGTTGATATTAAGGACCAGTTCAGCAATAATGCGGCGAAGACCGTCCTTTTTGGTCGATTTGTGGTGCTTTTGAGGATTTTTGTGGGCCCTTTTGCGGGACTTGCCCGTATGCCCTTACGCACCTTCCTGATTTGTAATTTTATTGGTTCTCTGGCTTGGGCTCTGATCATGGTCAGTCTGGCTTATTTTGTGGGGCGGTTGATCCCCTTAGCGACTTTAGTGGGTTGGGCTGCTCAATTTGCTGTATTAGCTTTATTGATTGTTGTTATCTGGGTGGGAGCCATGTGGTGGCTAGAAAATCGCCAGGTCAACGCTGAAGCTTTGGAATCTCAAGATTAGATCAGGGTGAAGGGTGAATTCAGGGGCGTACAATATAGCGGGAGGGCGAGTCCTCAAGTCTGCCCTGATAAACCAGCGCCCTGGTTAGAATCGCTGAAACTTCGGCGCGGGTTGCCGGTTTGTTGGGTTGGAACCGCTCTAAATTTGGATAGTTAACCACCAACTCAGTTTCGGTGGCTGCGGCGATTTTTGAAAGCGCCCATGCGGGAATTTCATCTCGATCCTGATATCGTTTCATCACGGCGGCGGGTTCAGAATTCTCCAGTAATCCTAAGCCGCTGACGATGGCGACTAGGAGTTGGGCGCGAGAAACTGCTTGTTCTGGTTTGAATGTCTCTTGGGGATACCCCCTCATGAATCCAGCGGAGACGGCTTCCTTGATGGCTGCATCGGCCCAATAGTTTTGGGGAATATCGACAAATGCTTGAGCGCTTTGCCGTCCTTCCAGCATGAATACTTTGGCTATCTGAGCGGCTAATTCGGCCCGGGTGACGGGTTTATCCGGTTGAAAAGTTCCGTCTGGGAAGCCGGACAGCAACTCCCGCGATGATAAGGCGTCAATGAAGGATTTCGCCCAGTACTCATCGGGTACGTCTGAAAACTCTTTAGGATCGGTGCTGGGTGCGATCGCGGGTAAGTCAGTTGATTCAGCTATCGTCGGCGTTTCGATGGGTTGTTCTAATACGGATTGCGAAGGGAGTTCTGGTAATTGTCCGCTTAATCCCGTGGAATCCGCTGGAGTTGGGGTAGATCCGGATGCATTTCCATCCGTCTGAAGGTTGAGAGTCGAGTTGGGACTGGACGGATCTGCTCCCTCTGAAGGAATTGATAAGGGAGCGATAGCCTGTCCGCTTATCCATGGCGCTTGCTTATTCTCAACCTGTTCAGCATTGGGTGAAATCAATGGTTCCGAGTGATCTAATCCGGTGATTTTGTCTGAAATATTCGGTTGATTCTGGAAGATCTGAAGAGGAAACAAGGCTTCAGACCTTTCTGAGCGAGACGTTTGAGGCGATTGTTCGCCGCTTGACTCGTTTTGAGGGGCTGTGTCGGTTCGGGGTGTTTCCTGCGGCGGCTGCAAACCCGCCATTTCTCCAGTTTCAGTTCGGCTTAGAACCCACAATAAAATCAGTCCGATGCTAATGAGGGCGACGAAAACAGCCGTAAATTCGTCCGAATCAAGCAATTTTCTCTTGGGAGATGGAGGCTCTGGAGGGGAATATGACACAATAACTTCTCAGGACTGCTTAAAGTGCGACATTCTTGAAGATTAAATCATACCTAGACTTAACTGAGATATTTACTAAAGGTTTCTACTGAAACGACGATGGAAAGATTTCCCTGGCTTATAGCAGGTGCATTGGCTAGCACGGCGATTATTGGCGCTGAGTTAACAAGTCTCAATCATCAGGCGCTTCAACCGGTTAGGTTTAAGACTTCTGAGCTTCGCTTCGCCCTGAATAGTTTGGTCGGTGTCTCCGACGCCCCCTCTGGAGCTCCGGTTTATGCGCCGTCTTTCCCTGAGATATATCCTCAGGTGACGGCAATCTCTGCTAAAGCCTCAACAGCCGCTTGGCCCAAGAAGAGACTCAACAATGAGGCTAAGGTGACAATCGCCGGTTTAGGCCCCATTCACGTGGGCATGACCTTGGCGGAAGCCTCAAAGGCGGCGGAAGTCTCTTTTATCCCCTTGGGCGGCTCCGCGAGCGGTTCCTGCCGCTATTTTCAACCCCAAGAAGGACCCGAGGGAATTGGTTTCATGGTGGTGAACGGCCAAATTATTCGCATTGACATTTGGCCTGGGAGTTCGATTACTACCTTGAGCGGCGCTGGAATCGACTCTACGGAGGCTGAAATTGAGGCGCTTTATCCAGGACAAATTGAGGTTAGCTCCCACAAATATACGGATGGTCAATATTTAACATTTATTCCAGAAGATGTTGGAGCGAAACTCTATCGCCTAGTATTTGAGACGGATGCGGAGGGCAGGGTCACCCAGTATAGAGCGGGCCAGTTCCCCGCTGTCACGTGGGTAGAAGGCTGTACCTAGGGATGCGCCAAAATAAAGTAAAGTCCCAGTAAAAGGCAGTGGATGGGTGGATGGGTGGATGGGTGGATGGTATGTTATTTTTCTGCAGATCCCTGAGTGTTTAAGGCTCCCACACCAATCGTGTTGAGTTGGCAAGGAGCGTCATGGCGAATCGTTTATCTTATTCCCAAAGTCTCTATCTACGCAAGCATGCTGAGAATCCCATTAACTGGCAGCCTTGGTGCGATCAGGCGTTAGCCGCCGCCAAAGATGAGAACAAGCCGATTTTTTTGTCGATTGGGTACTCTAGCTGCCATTGGTGCACGGTTATGGAGGGCGAGGCCTTTTCAGATATGGCGATCGCCGACTACATGAACGCCCACTTCCTGCCCATCAAAGTGGATCGGGAGGAGCGGCCCGACCTCGATAGTATCTATATGCAGGCGCTGCAAATGATGACGGGCCAGGGGGGATGGCCGCTAAATGTGTTTCTGGATCCCCATGATTTGACCCCCTTTTATGGGGGCACCTATTTCCCCCTAGAGCCCAACTACGGTAGGCCGGGTTTCCTTCAGGTTTTGCAAGCCATCCGCCGATTCTATGACACAGAAGAGAGTAAGCTCGCCTCCGTTAAGTCAGAGATTTTGAGCGGGTTACAACAATCTGCTCGATTGCCCGCCTCCCAGAATTTGGGACGAGCCCTTTTGCAGCAGGGACTCGACGTCAGCGCCCGGATCTTGGCTCCCTCTGGCTATGGGACCAGTTTCCCGATGATTCCCTACGCTTTAGTCTCCTTACGGGGCTCCCGGTTTGAGGCGGAAGCAGCTGAGACGGAATCCTCCGTTAATAGTCGGCGACTGTGTATTCAACGGGGGTTGGATTTAGCCTTGGGGGGAATCTATGACCAGGCGGCGGGAGGGTTCCATCGGTACACCGTGGATCCCACTTGGACAGTGCCCCACTTCGAAAAAATGCTCTACGACAATGGGCAAATCGTGGAGTACCTGGCCGAATTATGGGGAGCAGGGGTGCAAGAACCGGCGTTTGAACGGGCGATCGCGGGGACGGTTTCCTGGTTGAAGCGCGAAATGACCGCGCCTGAAGGCTATTTTTACGCTGCTCAGGACGCCGATAGTTTTGTCACGCCAGCCGATAGTGAACCCGAGGAAGGGGCGTTTTATGTCTGGGGCTATGACGAATTGAAAGCCCTGCTCAGTCCAGCCGAGTTGACGGCGATGGAGGAGCAGTTTACGGTGACGGCGACGGGTAATTTTGAACAGCGCAATGTGCTGCAACGGCGACGCCCAGGCCCCCTCAGCGATCAAGTGGAAATGGCGTTGGCTAAACTGTTCCAAGCTCGCTACGGCGCTCCTCCGGAGCAATTGCCCCAATTTCCCCCGGCCCACAATAATGAAGCAGCCAAGACCCAAGCCTGGGCGGGCCGTATCCCTTGTGTGACGGATACGAAGATGATTGTGGCTTGGAATAGTTTGATGATCTCTGGGCTGGCGAAAGCGGCGGCAATTTTGGCCAAGGTAGAGTATCTAGACTTAGCAGCGACGGCGGCGGATTTTATTTTGTCTCATCAATGGGTTGAGGGCCGATTCCACCGCCTCAATTACCAGGGACAAGTCGCCGTGTTAGCCCAGTCAGAAGATTACGCCTTATTTATTAAAGCTCTTTTGGATCTCCATCAGGCTCGATTAGCTCATCCGGACTGGCGCAGCGAAACCAACTGGTTGGATCAAGCGCTAAAGATTCAAGCGGAATTTGACGATTGGCTGTGGAGTATTGAATCTGGGGGGTATTTCAATACGGCTAGGGACGCCAGCGATAGTTTGTTGGTGCGGGAACGCAACTACCAAGACAACGCCACTCCATCCGCCAATGGAGCCGCGATCGCAAATTTGATCCGTCTTTTCTTACTCGGTGCGGAGCCGGACTATTTGAACCGGGCTGAGCAGGCTCTACAAGCATTCGGAACAGTGATGGAAAAAGTTCCTCGCGCTTGTCCTAGCTTGTTCGCCGCCCTTGACTGGTATCTACACCCCACCCTGATTCGCACCACTGGCGACCGTCTATCCCCGCTTCTTAGCCAGTACCTACCCACAGCAGTCTGTCGGGTAGAGTCTGTTTTGCCGAGTGAGGCTGTGGGGTTGGTTTGTCAAGGACTCTCTTGCCAGGAGCCTGCCGCCGATGAAGTCCAGTTCAATCAACAAATTGAAAACAGCCAACACCGGTCTTAGGAGACGTTCAAAAATAACTTCACACTTTAGCGCTGTGTAAAGCCTTTCAGACTCTTCATGCCCTGTTGAAGTTATTCTTACACAGCGCCTTAGGCGGCTAAATGGGTTTCCACCACCCGAACCAAATTGTTCGTCCAATGATGAACCATCTCTGATTTAACGGCTTCCACCATTACCCGAATGACCGGCTCTGTCCCGGAGGGTCTAACCAATACTCGTCCCTCTTGTCCCATGGCGGTTTCAGCTTGGGCGATCGCCTGCCGTAAGGGGTCGCAATTGCGCCAATTGAGACGGCGTTCCCGGTCGTCAACGCGAATATTTTTTAGGACTTGGGGATAGGGTCGGAAACTCTGATCCATCAGATCCGCCAGGGAGCAGCCCGCTTGCTTAACCAGCGCGGCTAGATGGAGGGCGGTTAAGATACCGTCCCCGGTCAGGCTGTAATGATGGCAAAGAATATGCCCCGACTGTTCTCCGCCTAACTTGGCGCCTCGGCGGAGCATTTCGGCATGCACATGTTGATCGCCAACGGCGGTGCGCACTAGGGTTCCGCCAAATGTTTCCCAGGCGCGCTCAAAGCCAAGGTTGGCCATGACGGTGGAAATAATCGCGTTGTCAGGCAGTTTATCCGTTTGACTGAGGATCTTGCCCCAGAAATACAGGATATAGTCGCCATCGACTACCCGGCCTTGGGCGTCAACGGCGATGACTCGGTCCGCATCGCCGTCAAAGGCAAACCCCAAATCCGCCTTGTGATGCTGGACAGCAGCCTTGAGGGGCGCTAGATTTGTTGAGCCGCACCCGACGTTAATGCGATCGCCATCGGGCTCTCCGTGCAGACCAATGACCTCTGCCCCCCTTTCCGTAAATACCTGATCCGCCAATCGGGTCGCGGCGCCCCAGGCCATATCCAGCAC